>NZ_JBNPTW010000006.1:0-334690 GCF_051167855.1 Bradyrhizobium sp. HKCCYLRH3099 | reverse complement strand
CGCCCCGGAATGACGATGTGGAAAGACCGCGGCCCCACCCACCGCCGTCATGCCCGCGCATGCGGGCATCCAGTACGCCGCGGCTTCTCGGTCGATCACCAATGCGCGGCGTACTGGATCGCCCGGTCCCGTCTTCGCCCGATGGGCTTCGACGCGACTACGCTTGCAAGGGCGCACCGCAGCTTCAGCGAAGGCGGCAAGCCGGGCGACGACGGTGAGCTTGGAGCTAGAGCGGACAGTCAACGCAGGCAGAAGCAAGCCATGCACAGCCCCTGGCACCATCTCCCCCTCACAGCAGCTTCGCGCTCACGAACAGCGTCCGCACCGCGTTGGTCGCCTGCACCGTCATGATTGCATTGTCGGCGGCGGCTTGCAGCGCGGCCATAGCCTGGTCGTGCAGCGACTTGAACTCCATCCACTCGACGGCGTTGAGACTGGTGAGGAACTGATGCGCCTGCCCGACCGTCGAAATCACGACCGGCTTGCCGTTCACCTTGATGTTGAACGTTGTACGCAGACGCGTTTCCGACTTTGCGGGATCAATCATGAAGACCTTCCGGAAGATGCGACCGGCGTTGCCGCCGAGGTCGCGCCGGGGCCAAGCAACAAGCCGTCACTCGGTCTTCTGCGCGGTCCGCGTCGGGGTACCAGCCTCGAGCCCGACGACGACGACGAGTCGGTTGAACTCGCCGTCATCATACGCCTTCAGGAAGCGATCGTAATTCTTGATCGAGACGCAGCCGTTCGAATCGCCCTCCGGACCGAGCATATAGGGGTGGGTCAGAAGGCCGCTGCGGCCGAGGGTCGTGCCCTCGACGACGTTCATGCGCAGGGCGCGCACGCCGTGGAACGGCTTTTCGCGCGGCTTCAGGTCGTAGGTCGCGGGCGGCGTCGCGCCGACCATGCGCTGGTTCACGTGCTCCGGATCGTCGCGCAGGCTGCCCATTCCGGAATGCGCCTCGAGCCCGATGCCCGAGGGCAGATAGACCATCTTGGCCTTGATGTCGTAGACGGCGGTCCTCTCGTAGCCGAGCGCCGCGAGATCGACGCCGGAGCGGACGATACCGGCGTCCGGGCCGAGCGAGGCGAACTTGGTCGGGCTCGGCAGCAGATCCGTCAGCTTCTGCAGGATCGACCGGTCATCGGCGCGCCCCACCGCTTCGGCCGCGCTCGCCGAAACCAGGCTGGTCGGCATGTTCGCAAGCGACGGGCGCGGACGCGGCAGCGGAACGCCGGGGGCAGGCATCGCAACCGTATTGCCTTCCGTCAGCATCGGCCGCCAGTCGGCATTGTTGGGATCGCGCGCATTCGGATCACGCGACTCCATGCCCTTCACCAGCGCGGCACGGGCATCCAGCAACTGACGATCGGTGCCGCGCAGCGCAAAGCGGTCGAGCGCGCGCACCGCGTCCTTTTCGGAATAGGCAGTCGCCGAAGCGGACGCCGGCGCAAACCGGGTTTCGAAGCTGATCGCCGGCGGCGGTGCGGCGGGCGCCGTGGCGGTGGCGACAGACGCCTGCTCGCTGCTCGCACCCACCCATGCGGCTGCGCCCGCGGCGATGGCCAGGGCGGCGAGCACAAGCGCGATCGCTTCGGAGCGCCCGAAGCGGCCACGCGTCAACAGCACCTCTACGCTTGCTTCACTGGAAGCCATCACGTCCCCGATATACCCCCCTTTCGGACCACCCGCGGAGGATGTCCGACCCCAAGGGGTACGATTCGACCCGTCATGACATAGGATGGCAAGAGTGCGGCATAATCTAGACAAAGGCCAGCCCCGATTGATCCCGGACAGCGGCCGGATGGCGCCCGGCAAAACCCGGGGGATGCCGGGGCGCCTCAGCGATTATTTCGATATCTCAACAGGTTGGAGATACCGATGACCGAAGATGCCGCCGACCTTGGCCGATTTGCCGAGGCACAGAGTTCGATTTATTCCCGCGTGACCGCCGAACTTGCGGCCGGACGGAAGCAAAGCCACTGGATGTGGTTCATCTTTCCGCAGGTTGCAGGATTGGGCAGCTCCGCGATGGCGCAGCGCTATGCGATTCAGTCGCGGGCGGAGGCGGAGGCCTATCTGGCCGATGCCGTGCTCGGCAGCCGGCTGGTCGAATGCACCCGTCTCGTCCTCGCCGTGGAAGGCAGATCGCTGCGCGAGATCATGGGCTCGCCCGACGATGTGAAATTCCGTTCCTGCATGACGCTATTCGACTCGGTGCGTCCAAACGCGGAATTCGCAACCGCGCTCGATCGCTACTGCGATGGCGAGCGCGATCCGCAGACCCTGGCCCTTCTGCAACACGGCAGCCCCTAGCGCCGCGCGTCACAGCGGCGTCATCGGTAGCATGCTGATGAGCGACAGCCGCATCCGCCGGATTTCAGGTGATAGCCGGAATGCGAAACTTGATCGCGCCAAGATTTGCGGCTCCCATCCGCCGCATTGATTGTCCCAAGGAGACACGCTCATGAAGAAGTTTTTCCTGATTGCCGCGCTCGCGACCTTCGCCGCCGGTTCCGCCTTCGCCGAGGACAGCTGCGAGACCAAGGCCGTCGGCAAGGACGGCAAGGCGCTGTCCGGCGCGGCCAAGACCTCTTTCATGAAGAAGTGCATGGCCGATGCCTGCGAGGTGAAGGCGGTCGGCTCCGACGGCAAGAAACTCGCCGGCGCTGCCAAGACCAGCTTCATGAAGAAGTGCGAGGCTGGCGGCTGAGAGATCCGCTCGCGACACTGACACCCCGCCGGGACGCCGGCGGGGTGTTTGACAACCATCCCGCAGGTTCCATCGGAGGGAGCGTACCGCAGCCTTCTTTGACATGGTATATTGTCAGCCGAACTCCACATCGAGCTGCTCATGTCCTTCACCACCATCCTGATGTCGACGCCGAACGAGGCCTGTACCGCGTGAGTTCCGTGGAGGCCGACGCGCTCCGCCAGCGCCTGCTGGAGCTTGAAACCGAGAATGCCCGCCTGAAGGCGCGGTTCGCCGCCGACGCCGGCAAGCGCGCCGAAGCCGAAACGGCCCTCGCCGAAAGCGAGGAGCGCTACCGCACGCTGTTCAACTCGATCGATGAAGGCTTCTGCATCATCGAGTTCTTCGACGGCCCGCACGGCCCGCTCAGCGACTACGTCCATGTCGAGGCCAATCCGGCCTATGCGCTGCATGCCGGCATTCCGAACGTTGTCGGGCAGAAGGTGCGCGAGATGGTGCCCGATGAAGCCGACGGCTGGGTTGAGCTGTATGGCGGCGTGTTGCGCACCGGCGAGCCGATCCGGTTCGAGCGCGAGCTGGTCGCGACCGGCCGCTATCTTGAGCTCGCGGCCTTCAGGGTCGAGCCGGCCACGAGGCGGCAGGTCGCGGTGCTGTTCCAGGACATCACAGCGCGCAAGCGCGCCGAGGCCGCGCTGCAGGAGATCAACGACACGCTGGAAGCGCGTGTCGTCGCGGCGCTCGCCGAGCGCAAGCTGCTCGCCGACATCGTCGAGGGCACCAATGCCTTCGTGCAGGTGGTCGACATGCAGTTCCGGCTGATCGCGATCAACGGCGCCGCCACCCAGGAGTTCGAGCGCATCTTCGGCCTGCAGCCGAAAGTCGGCGACGATCTGGTCGCACTGTTCAACGATCAGCCGGAGCATCAGGCCGCCGTCCGTGCCGTGTGGTCACGCGCCCTGGCGGGCGAGGAGTTCGTCGAGATCGCAGAGTTCGGCGACACCCAGCGCGACCGCCGCTTCTACGAATTGCGTTTCTCCGGGCTGCGCGACGCCACCGGACAGCAGATCGGCGCCTATCAGTTCGCCTATGACGTCACCGAGCGTCTGCGCGAGCAGGCGCGGCTGCGGGAGGCCGAGGAGGCGCTGCGCCAGTCGCAGAAGATGGAGGCGGTCGGGCAACTCACCGGCGGCATCGCCCATGACTTCAACAATCTGCTGACCGGCATCATGGGCTCGCTGGAAATGTTGCAGACGCGGATGCGGCAAGGCCGTTTCTCCGAGGTCGACCGCTATGTCGCCGCCGCCCAGGGCGCCTCGAAGCGCGCGGCGTCCTTGACGCACCGCCTGCTGGCGTTCTCGCGCCGCCAGACGCTCGATCCCAAGCCCACCGACGTCAACCGGCTGGTGATGGGTATGGAGGAACTGGTCCGCCGCACCGTCGGCCCGCAGATCCATCTCGAAGTGGTGACCGCCGGCGGTCTCTGGCCGGCCTTGATCGACTCCTCGCAACTCGAAAGCGCCCTGCTCAATCTCTGCATCAATGCTCGCGACGCGATGCCCGAGGGCGGCCGCATCACGATCGAGACCGCCAACAAATGGCTCGACGACCGTGCTGCGCGCGAGCGCGACCTGCCGCCCGGCCAATACATCTCTCTCTGCGTCACCGATACCGGCACCGGCATGACGCCCGACGTGATCGAGCACGCCTTCGATCCGTTCTTCACGACCAAGCCGATCGGCCAGGGCACGGGCCTTGGCCTGTCGATGGTCTACGGCTTCGTGCGCCAGTCCGGGGGACAGGTCCGGATCTATTCCGAGATCGGCCATGGCACCACGATGTGTCTCTATTTCCCGCGCCACTATGTCGGCGAGGCGGAAGCCGCCGATTCCGCGCACACGAGTGCGGGGACGTCGGCGCGAACCGGGCAGACGATTCTCGTCGTGGATGACGAGCCGACGGTGCGCATGCTGGTGATGGAGGTGCTCGACGAGCGCGGCTATGCCGTGATCGAGGCCAAGGACGGGCCGACCGGACTGGCCGCGCTGCAGTCGAATGCGCAGATCGATCTGCTGGTGACCGATGTGGGCCTGCCCGGCGGCATGAACGGCCGCCAGCTCGCCGACGCCGCGCGCGCGACGCGGCCGGACCTCAAGGTGCTGTTCATCACCGGCTATGCCGAGAATGCGATCCTCGGCAGCGGCCAGCTTGCGCCGGGCATGCAGGTGCTGACCAAGCCGTTCGATGTCGAGGCGCTGGCAGGACGCGTCAGGGAGATGCTGGAGAGCTGAAGATGGAGAGATGTCACCGATGATCCCGCTCTGGCGGCATGCGGCCGTTGCAGGACTTAGCCTGTTGGCGCTGTTGCTATCGCGATCGGCATTCGCCGCGGCGCCGGAGACGGTCTACTTTACCAGCGGCGACGGCACTGAGCTGACGGGCTATCTGTTCAAGCCGGCGGGCAAGGGTCCCTTCCCTGCGATCGTCATGCTGCATGGACGCGGCGGCCCCTACTCGTCGAACGTCAACAAGGATTGCTCGCTCGTCGCCCGCACCGCACCGGCTTCGCCCTGCAATGCCGGCTCGCTGTCGAAGCGACACATGATGTGGGGCAACTACTGGGCGGAGCGCGGCTACGTGGCGCTGCTGCCCGACAGTTTCGGACCGCGCGGCAAGGCGCACGGCTTCGGCCGTCACACCCATGACGATGCCGACCGCGACGATGTCAATGAACGGACGGTGCGGCCGCTCGACGCCGAGGGCGCCCTGGCCTATCTGCGCCAGCGCGGTGACGTCACGCAGAGCCGCATCCTGCTGCAGGGCTGGTCCAACGGCGGCAGCACCAGTCTGAACGTGTTGTTCCGCCAGGGCACGCAGACAGCAGGTTTTCGCGGCGCGCTGGTGTTCTACCCCGGCTGCGGCGACAAATCGCTGCTCGGCCCGACGCTCACCTCGCGCGTGCCGATCCAGCTGTTTCTCGCGGCCGACGACGAGGAGGTGTCACCGACGCTGTGCAGCGCGATGGCCGATCGGTCCCGGCAAGCCGGCACGACGATCGATGTCACGATCTACCCCGGCGCGACGCACGGCTTCGATGAACCGTCCGCCAGCCGGCAATCCGTCCCAGGCAATCGCCCGGCGATGGACGACACGCTCAGGCGCGCCGCGTCGCTTGCCTCCGAATGGCTGAAACAATGACCCACGGCCGGGCCCTCAGCTCCGCAAGCCGGGCGCCTCGTGACCGCTGCGGGCAACATATTCGGTGTAGCCGCCGCCATATTGATGCAACCCGTCGGGCGTCAGCTCCAGCACGCGATTGGACAGCGCCGCGAGGAAGTGGCGATCATGCGAGACGAACAGCATGGTGCCCTCGAAGTTCGACAGCGCGGCGATCAGCATCTCCTTGGTCGCCATGTCCAGATGGTTGGTCGGCTCGTCCAGCACCAGGAAGTTCGGCGGATCATAGAGCATCTTGGCCATCACCAGCCGCGCCTTCTCGCCGCCCGACAGCACCCGGCAGCGCTTCTCGACGTCATCGCCGGAGAAGCCGAAGCAGCCGGCGAGCGCGCGCAGCGAGCCCTGGCCGGCCTGCGGGAACGAATGTTCGAGCGACTCGAACACGGTGTCCTCGCCGTCGAGAAGGTCCATCGCATGCTGTGCGAAGTAGCCCATCTTGACGCTGCCGCCGATCGTCACCGATCCGTCGTCGGGCTCGGCGGTGCCGGTGACGAGCTTGAGCAAGGTCGATTTGCCGGCGCCGTTGACGCCCATCACGCACCAGCGCTCGCGGCGGCGGATCGTGAAATCCAGCCCCTCATAGATGCGGCGGCTGCCATAGCTCTTGGAGACCTTCTTCAGCGCCACCACGTCCTCGCCCGACCGCGGTGCCGGCAGGAAGTCGAACGCCACGGTTTGCCGTCGCTTCGGCGGCTCGACGCGCTCGATCTTGTCGAGCTTCTTGACCCGGCTCTGCACCTGGGCCGCGTGCGACGCCCGCGCCTTGAAGCGCTCGATGAACTTGATCTCCTTGGCGAGCATCGCCTGCTGGCGCTCATACTGCGCCTGCTGCTGCTTCTCGTTCAGCGCCCGCTGCTGCTCGTAGAAGTCATAGTCGCCGGAATAGGTCGTGAGCTGGCCGGCGTCGATCTCGATGACCTTGTTGATGATGCGGTTGATGAACTCGCGATCGTGCGAGGTCATCAGCAGCGCGCCCTCGTAACCCTTAAGAAAGTGCTCCAGCCAGATCAGGCTTTCGAGATCGAGATGGTTCGACGGCTCGTCGAGCAGCATGACATCGGGACGCATCAGCAGGATGCGGGCCAGCGCGACGCGCATCTTCCAGCCGCCGGACAAGAGGCCGACGTCCTTGTCCATCATCTCCTCGGAGAAGCCGAGGCCGGCCAGCGCCTCGCGGGCGCGGCTGTCCAGCGCGTAGCCGTCGAGCTCCTCGAACCGCGCCAGCACCTCGCCATAGCGCGCGATGATCTCGTCCATCTCGTCGGCACGCTCGGGATCGGCCATCGCCGCCTCGAGCTCCTTGAGCTCGGCGGCGACCGACGATACCGGCCCTGCCCCGTCCATCACCTCGGCCACGGCGCTGCGGCCGGACATCTCGCCGACGTCCTGATTGAAATAGCCGATCGAGATGCCGCGATCGGTCGACACCTGGCCCTCATCCGGCTGGTCGCGGCCCGAGATCATCCGGAACAGCGTCGACTTGCCGGCGCCGTTGGGGCCGACCAGCCCGATCTTCTCGCCGCGCTGGAGCGCGGCGGACGCTTCGATGAACAGGATCTGGTGGCCGACTTGCTTGCTGATGTTATCGAGGCGGATCATGTGGGCTCAGGCGGTGGACGGGTTGCCGCCGCTCTTAGTCGATGCGCGCCGCCGGTGGAAGGCGCAATTTTGCACCGCAACCGGCGCCCCCGTCTGCCCCGGTCAGCGGCCCTGTGGCCGGAAATCCTGGTTGCCGAACGGCTTGTCGGTCGGGATCCGGATCGCGACGAAACCGCGATCCATCGTGGCGTGGCAGGCATTGCAGCCCGATGTCAGCTCGGTCACGGCGGAGGCGAAGCGCTTGCCGTCCTTGGCGGCGATCGCGTCCGAAATCGACTGGATCGGCTGGCTCAGGGTCGTCACGTTGTTCACCGGCAGACCCGTATAGAAGATCGCCGCATCGGTGAGGCTTTGCTTCAACTGGGCCAGCTCATAGCCGGCCAGATCCCAGTTCTTGGCTTGGCCGGCGAACCACAGCTTGGCGTGCCTGACCTGCACCAGATTCATGATGTCGCCGAGACGCGGCAGATATTGGTCTGCACTGGAGCGCGATGGCACCGCCGCGAGCGACACGATCGAACAGGCCAGCGCCACGCCTGCAGCCCACTTGCGATACGTCATTCGATCCCTCGCTTCCCAGATCCGAACCACTGCGATCCGAGATGGACATACCGCCGTCCCAGCGCACGGGACTTGCGATTGATCAAGGGCGGCCATACCGGCTTGGCCTCGGCCGACCGACCTCCAAAACGAATGATCCGCCGGAGCGGCTGCTCCGGCGGATCATCACGTCAGCCCCGGCCCCGGGGTATGATGTTCGGCGTCTTAGGCTGCGGCTTTCGCGCCGGTCGGAACCGTCGCGATCGTCTTCAGGACCTGAGACGCGATCTGGTAGGGGTCGCCCTGCGAGTTCGGACGGCGGTCTTCCAGATAGCCCTTATAGGCGTTGTTCACGAACGAATGCGGCACGCGGATCGAGGCGCCACGGTCGGCCACACCCCAGCTGAAGGTGTCGATCGAAGCGGTCTCGTGCTTGCCGGTCAGACGCATGTGGTTGTCCGGACCGTACACGGCGATGTGGTCGGCGCGGGCCTCCTTGAAGGCGTCCATCAGCTTCTCGAAGTACTCCTTGCCGCCGACTTCGCGCATGTGCTTGGTCGAGAAGTTGCAGTGCATGCCCGAGCCGTTCCAGTCGGTGTCGCCGAGCGGCTTGCAGTGGAACTCGATGTCGATGCCGTACTTCTCGGTCAGGCGCAGCATCAGGTAGCGGGCCATCCACATCTGGTCGGCGGCCGTACGCGAGCCCTTGCCGAACACCTGGAATTCCCACTGGCCCTTCGCCACCTCGGCATTGATGCCTTCGTGGTTGATGCCGGCCGCGAGGCAGAGGTCGAGATGCTCTTCGACGATCTTGCGGGCGACGTCGCCGACATTCTTGAAGCCGACGCCGGTGTAGTACGGACCCTGCGGAGCCGGATAGCCGTACTCGGGGAAGCCGAGGGGACGGCCGTCCTTGTAGAAGAAGTACTCCTGCTCGAAGCCGAACCATGCATCCGGATCGTCCAGGATGGTGGCGCGGGCGTTCGACGGATGCGGGGTCTTGCCGTCCGGCATCATGACTTCGCACATCACCAGCACGCCATTGGTGCGGGCGGCGTCGGGATACACGGCGACCGGCTTCAGCACGCAGTCGGAGCTATGGCCTTCGGCCTGCATCGTCGACGAGCCGTCGAAGCCCCAAAGAGGCAGCTGTTCCAGGGTCGGGAAAGAGGAAAATTCCTTGATCTGTGTCTTGCCGCGCAAATTCGGCACCGGCTTGTAGCCGTCGAGCCAGATGTACTCGAGCTTGTATTTCGTCATTGAGCCTCTCTGTCTTATCGAAAGGTGGGAGCCCAGCAATCGAAGGCTCCCCGCTTACCCGGCCACGATCGGCCAGCGCACTCTTAAGCACGGAACGTGCCAACTGCCGCGACCTCCCGCCGCAGGCAAGGCGCGCAATCCCGGCCCCCCACGGCCCTACCGGCACACTCACAGGGTGCGGCAAAGCGGCGCGCCCGGGATTGCACGGAGCGCATGGCGACGGAACGGTGTTGTCAAAAACCCGCTTGATTCCTTGGCATTGCGGCGGCGCGAAAAACGCCGCGAACAAGGCGTCAGCAGTTCCTCGACATTTTTGAAAAGATTACCGCCAATCCTCGCAACCTTCAGTCCGGCTCAAGGGTTAGTCAGGTGCCCGTTGCTTTGCAGGAGGCAAATCCATGAATGCCTCAGAAATGCGCAAAATGTGATTTCGTTTTCATCATATTGCATTCCCCGGGGCAGCCGCCGATATCGCAAGTGGTAACCACAAGAGAACGAGTCGGGCGCACCATCATCATGGCCCGATGGGAAGGAGACTTGGAGAATGGACACCAATGTGAACGAGGGATCCGCACGGATCTATCAATTTCCGCGAGGAGGGCGGGCCGGTGTTGCGCCCCGCTCACCCGGGGTAACGTCTGCGCGGACGGTTGCGCCGTCAATCCAACCGACGATCTACAGCGGCAGCTGGTATCACGACGAGGCCATCCAGGAAGCCAAGCCGGCATGGGATCGCTAATGTCAGGCTGTACGTTGACGCAATGGCGCCACTGCTGAAGGGCCGCACCGATGAGGTTGCGGCCCTTTGCTTTTTTGATCCTGTCCGGATGTGCTACAGCCGCTCGCAGACGGCCGCGGGCCGCCGCGCATGCCGGATCATGGTCCGGCCGTCGCGGGTCAGGATCAACGTGACACCGCCGCCCGCATAACGTTGGCCCGACACGGCCATTCTGCGCGCCAGCGTCACCTCGCCGCCGTCGATCTGCATGAAGGCCCGGGCATCGTAAGGATAGAAGCCGACGATGAATCGCGTGCCGTCGGCGCAGCCATAGCTCGTGACAGACTGCGCGACCGCAGGGACCGCAGCGCCCGCGATCGCTGCGAACGACACGGCTGTGGTCATGATCCACTTCATCGAGCCCCCTGCTCTCTGATACGCATGCGCTTCCCCGCTGAAAACAGCGCGCACGAACTTTCGCACAGGAAGCCTGCGTGTCATAGACTACCGGAATGTCCGATCCTCAGCCCCGCCATCTCGGCCTTCACGGCGCCAGCAACTTCAGAGATCTGGGCGGGTATCCAAGCCGCGCTGGCGGGCATGTGCGCTGGCGGCAGCTGTTTCGGTCGAACCATCTCGGCCAATTGACGGAGACCGACATCGCAGCCGTGCGCGGGCTCGGCATCCGCACGGCCTTCGACTTCCGTGGGCGCGACGAGCGTTTGGCCGGCGTCTGCGCGCTTGACGAGATCAGCGTGCGCTCCGTGCCGATCGAGCCGAGCGTCGTTCCCGCCTTGCGGGCGCGGGCAGCGGCCGGGCAGCTCACGGCCGAGGCTGCCTTGGACCTCATGCGGGAGTCGTATCGCAACTACATCCGCAGCTACACGCCCCGCTTCCGCGCGCTGTTCGATCATCTCATCCAGGACGACGCTCCCCTGGTGATCCATTGTACAGCTGGCAAGGACCGCACGGGCGTCGCGTGTGCGCTCATCCTGCAGGCGCTCGACGTCCCCCACGAGATCATTCTGCAGGACTACCTGCTGACCAACGAATTGTATCGCCGCGAGGGCGTGGCCCACCCTGACTTTCCCGTCGCGGTCTTCCAGGCGATCGGAACGGTGCAGGCCTCGTTCCTGGAGGCGGCATTCGACACCATGCGCGACGATTTCGGTGACATCGACACCTATCTGCGTGATGGGCTCGGTCTCGACGATCCGGCGCGCGCGGCGTTGCGGGAGCGCTACCTTACGGCATGAGGCGCCCTTTCAATCAGGCAGCTTGGCGCGCTCAACTGTCACGATGCGCGCCGCAGCGGCGGACTTGACGGTCCTGATCGTCATCTCCACCCGGAAGCCTAGCGACGGCTTCGCGCTCTTTGGGATGAACAACATCGCCGCGAAGCTGAGATGCCCGTCGGCGCCGAGCTTCACCGGCAGATCCTCCCGAATCCGAAACACACGGCTCTTGTCGGATGTTTGCGGGCTCCTGGCGCGGACAGCGCCTTCTGTCAGATCGTGAAGGTCGAGCGCGACGACCGACGAATCGCTGATCGCGTAGAACCGGAACGAGTCGGTTTGCCAGCGGCTGTTCGCGACTTCGACCACCGCTCGGCTGTCCGGCGACCAGGCCGCAACCAGGTCGTAGCGGTTCGCCCGCATTTCGCCGGTCGCCCAATAGGCGCCCCCGAGCCGGCCGAGAACGTCGCCCTCCGGCAGTTTGATCAGCACATTCTCCACGTCGCCGGGCGGCTCGGCCTGGCCCGACGGCAGTCCGGCTGACGTTCGCCAGCCGAAACCGAACTTGCGCGACGGAGCGATGGTATCAGGGAAGACCCGAATGACATCCCTGCCCTCGCCGCAGATGAAGCTGCGCGACTGATCAGGAACGCAGGCTGCCCCAGCGGCGAGACATGACAAGAGTGTCTGGAGGGCAGCGGCGATGAGAGTGGCGAGGCGGCGCATGGCTCAGCATGTTAGCTGCAGGGCCCATGGGGCGCACGCCGGACTTTTGCGGTCTTGCAACTGCTGTATTCGCTGAAGGACGAGCGAGCGGTGGTCAGACGCGCTCGCGCGCGTCGATCAAGCCGCCTCGATGTCGGCCGTTTCGGCAGCTTCCATGGCATCGAGATCGGCAATCACTTCCTCGAAGGCGGAAATCGCCTGTTGCACGGCCGCAATCTGCATCAGCTCCCAGCCGGTGACCGGACCCGCACGGTTCTGCAAGGCCACCACGAGATCGCGACGCTGCTCCTTCAACTGCACCAGCGGCAAACCATGGTCCGGCAGATGTCTCATCATGACAAAGCTCCAACGCCCCTCAAGCGGCACAGCGTCAGGCTAGCCGTCCACGCTGGCGATCCACTTACGAAAGTCCGGAAAATTTTAGCGATCAGGCCAGCGGCGCTGGCGTCGCCATGATGGCACGGGCCAGAATCAAGCTGATCTTCGCCGTGGCCGCTTCGCTCAGATGAAGGCGATCGTCGTGCCCGTCGTCGAGCGCCGACAGTGGAATCTTGCCGGTCTTGTGCCAGCCCTTCATCAGGTCCCAGCGCCGGAAGAGATTGACCTTGGCAGCCGACGTAACCTTTTCTATCCGCCGCTGGATCTCCTCGGCCCGGTCGAGGCGGTTCTGATAGGTCACGATCGCTGCCGTGTATTGCAGGTCCATGACGATGACCTCGACGGATAGCCCGGCCAACCATTGCAGGCCACGCCGCAACGCCGCCTCGACGGCATCGGGACTGTAGACCTCAGGCCGATAGGCCGCATTGGTGCCGACCTGCCAGATGACGAGGGAAGGATTCTCGGCGATCACGTCATTTTCGAAGCGCGACAGTTCCTCGGGAGACTCCTGTCCGCCGATGCCGCGATTGACCACGTCGATCATGCAGCCGAAGTTTGCCTTGCGCAGCGACTGCTCGAGACGGGCCGGAAATGCGACGATGTCATTTGTGCCAGCCGTGGACGACGAACCCAGCGCCACGATCCGGGTCTTGCGCCTGATCTCCAGACTTTGCCGGAAATGTCTGATCGAATGAGGGAAAGTAATAAAAACGTCGGGAAAATCGATGTCTTGTGCCGCGGTCATGGTCACCCCTGGCAAACCACGCTCTCTGATTGCAATTCCATGCCGCGTCCGCGCAGCCATTGCAACTCGTCGGCTTGCCAATAGTATTAGACGGTGGCGCTGCGGGGCGTGTGAACGGGGACCAGGGACGGAATGAACGGAGCAGTGATTGTCATTACCGGTGCGCAAGGAGCGCTCGGGCGCAGCGTTGCCGACCTCGCGCTGGCGCGCGGCGCGCATGTGGCCGGGATCGATCACGCGCAGGCTGAAATTCCGGCAAGCGACGACCGCATCGAACTGGGAGGCGTCGATCTATCCGATCCGGACCAAGCCAAGGTCGCCATCGACTCCGTGGCCGCCCATTTCGGCACGCTGGACGCCCTGATCAACATCGCCGGCGCCTTTGCATTCGAGACCACCGCCGAGGGCGACGACAGCGTCTGGGACAAGATGCATGCACGCAACCTGATGACCGCGCTGCACGCCTCCCGCGCCGCCATTCCGCATCTGGTGCGCTCCAATACGGGACGCATCGTCAACATCGGCGCGATGGGCGCGCTGCAGGCCGGCGCCGGCATGGGTCCTTATGCTGCCTCCAAGTCGGGCGTGCATCGGCTGACCGAGGCGCTGGCTGCCGAATGGAAGGGCAAGATCACCGTCAACGCGGTGCTGCCCTCGACGATCGATACGCCGGCCAACCGCGCCAGCATGCCGAAGGCCGATTTCGACAAATGGGTGACACCGCAGGAACTCGCGGAGGTCATTTTGTTCCTGGCCAGTGACGCCGCAAGCGGCGTGACCGGCGCGCTGATACCGGTGGTTGGCCGGGTATAGAGCCGGCGCGTCACATCGAATACTGGACGCTGACACGACGAGTCTCGCCGGGCTAGACTCGCGCGCGCTGAGTCGCACTCATGGACCGCCCTTGGAAACCGCGCTCTACCTCCCCGTCAAACGCTTCCTCGAAAACCTTGGCTTCCTGGTCAAGGGCGAGGTCGGCGGCTGCGACGTCGTCGGGCTGAAGGGCGATGATCCGCCGGTGGTCGTGATCTGCGAGCTGAAGCAGGCCTTCAACCTCGAACTGCTGCTTCAGGCGGTCGATCGTGCCGGCGCCTGCGACGAGGTCTGGGTCGCGGCCAATCTGTCCGCGCGCGGCAAGGGCCGGGAAAGCGACGCGCGTTATCGCAACCTGTGCCGCCGCCTCGGCTTCGGCATGCTGGCCGTCACCTCAGCGGGCCAAGTCGAGGTTCTGGTCCCGCCGCCCACGACAGCGCCGCGCAAGAACCCGAAGAAGCGCTCGCGTCTGGTGATCGAGCATCAGCGCCGCAAGGGCGACCCCGTCGCCGGCGGCTCGACGCGCGCGCCGATCATGACCGCATACCGCCAGCAGGCGCTGGCCTGCGCTTCGGCGCTCTCCGATGGACCGAAGCGCATCAAGGATTTGCGCGCCGACATTCCGGACGCATCGAAGATCCTTCAGCGCAACGTCTATGGCTGGTTCGATCGCGCCGAGCGCGGCGTCTACGGTCTAACGAAAGCCGGGCACGCGGCCTTGCGCCGGTGGCCTCAGGATATCCACATGACCAAGGCAGCGTTGCCGGATCGCGACATGGTGAATGCATAGCTGGGCTGCCCAGCCGATTTTATATTGCAATGCAACAATGCTGCTTCTAGGTATCCCGGACGATTCACGAGGCCACCATGAGCGAAGATTGGAACACCAAGTACGGTACGCGTCGCGTCAGGCGTGATCCCCCGACTTTGGAGGAGGCGATCTTCGCGGCGTCAGGCATCACCGACGACGTCCAGGCCCAGGCCGAGATCGCCTCGGCGCTGATGGGGATGCCGCTCGAGCAGGTGCTGCCCGAGGTCAAGAAGGCGAGCCGCGTCGCCGCGCGCACCAACACCCGCGTCATCACCGCCGATCAGGGCACGCAGCAGCGCGCCGTGGTGGTGGAGCGCCGCACGGTGCGCCGCTTCAACTTCGACAAGCGCACCGGCACCTGAGGCGCTTGCGCGCACAGCTCACCGGCGCGCGCATTCGTTTCATCCGCCCTGCTTTATCAAACGACAAAAGCGCGACAGCCATGAAGCTGCCGCGCTTTTTATGTCGCCGAACCGTTCAGATCAAGCGGCGCGCTTGTCGTACATGCGCGTCATCAGCTTCCAGCAGGCGCGGTTCAGGTTGAAGAACGCGCGGGCCGCGGCGATCGGCGTGTCGATGACGAGCTTCGTCAGTTCGTCCTGCGGTTGCTCGGTGAGATCGATCGTACCGGTCGACTCGCCATGGCGGAATGCGAGATGCGCGCCGAACTTCAGCGCCAGCGCACGCATGGCGTGGTTCTGCGATCCCGTCGTTACGCGCAGCTTGCGATATCCCTTCCAGCGCGCTTCCGAAATCACGCGCTGAAACAGCAGGCTGCCGACACCGCGCCGGCGCACGCACGACTCCACGCTGAACGCGATCTCCGGAAGCCCGTCCTCGGACTGCTCCGGCGGATGCAATTCGGCCGCGCCGCGCACCATGCCGTTTTCCATGTAGGCGACGACGATGGTGCCGTCAGCCGCACAACGGGCCGCGTAGCGTTCGATGAAACTGTCATCGAGGAAGCCGTTGAAACGATCATGCCGGCTTTCTGAATCGAGCCGCAACAGATGATCGCGCAGCAGCGGCAGTTCCTCGTGCTGGCTGAGCGTCCGCACATAGCCGAAGCCCGGCCGGGGACGAAAAGTATCTACCTGTGACACTGCCAAAGACTCCTCTTCGAAGCCCTCCCGCACAGACGTCTTTCCCTAGACAGGGGCTATATTGTGCATCGCAGCATCTATTGCAAGCCCTGCTCTCTACGGTGAGATCATGCGGCCATGCGCGGATCGCGTGAGTTAACAACTCGTTTGTGTACGAATCATCACAGCACGAGCTGGGTCTGTGTCACGATCGCCACCAGCTTACCGTCATCGGTCTCGATTCGGGTCTGCCAGACCTGGGTCCGGCGGCCCCGATGCACCGGCGTCGCGGTCGCGGTCACGACGGTCCCTTCCCTGGCGCCGCCGATGAAGTTCGTCTTGCTCTCGATGGTGGTGGTGCCCTTGGCGTCCTCGGGCAGGTTGATCACCGTCGCTGCCGCGCCAACGGAATCGGCGAGCGCCATGACGGCGCCACCATGGATCGTGTGATGCAGCGTGCAGAGGTCGGGACGCACCTGCATGACCGCAACGACCCGCTCGGCGCTGGCCTCGGTGAAGACGACGCCCTTCAGTTCCGCGAACGGCATCTTCATCGACTTGATCTTGTCGAGCGGCGTCATGCTTCTCCCTCCTCTTGATCGCACGGCACCTCTTCGCGTGCCTTCAGCGCATCTGATGAGCCGAGCGTCCAACAGGAAGCAATGACCTCAGAGGTCATTGCTTCCTGGGTGGCTCTCCCGGCTCAGGCCTTCTCGATTCCGCACCACTCGGCAATGAACACGGCCATCGTCTTGGTCGCGCGGCGCAGCGAGTCGATCTCGACATACTCGTTGAAGCCGTGCATCGCCGCGCCGGTGGCGCCGAAGCAGAGGCTCGGAATGTCGTAGTTGAGGCCGTAGAAGCGCGTGTCGGTGAGCGCGGTGAACACGAGGTCCTGCACCTCGCCGCCGAAGACCGCATTGAAGGCGCGGCCGAACGCGGCTTCGGGCTCGGCCGAGTTGGTCAGCTCGTAGCCTTCCGAGAGGAAGCCGGACCATTCCACGACGGGCGGGTTGTTGGAGAGGAAACGATGATCGCGCGACGCGGCGGCGATGCAGGCGAGGATCTCGTTCTGACATTCCTTGACCGACCAGCCGGGCAGGATGGCGATGCGGCAATCGACGTCGCACCAAGCCGGCACGCTCGAGGCCCAGTCGCCGCCCTTGATGATGCCCGGGTTGAAGTTGATCGGATGGTTGAGGGTCTTGAAGTGCCGGTCGCGCTTGGCGCGCTCGTTCCAGTCGGCTTCGAGCTTCTCCAGCGCATGGATGAGGTGATAGCTCGCCTTGATCGCGTTGGCGCCGATACCCGCCTCGAACACATGGGCCGGAATGCCGCGCACCTTGATGCGGAACCAGATCACGCCGACCTGGGATCGCACCATCTTCTCACTGGTCGGCTCCGGAATGAAGCAGGCATCGGCGCGATAGCCGCGCTGCAGGGTCGAGAGCGCGCCGATGCCGGTGCTCTCCTCCTCGATGACCGACTGGAGATGGATCCGCGCCGTCGGCTTGAGGCCCGCGGCCTTGATCGCATCGAGCGCGTAGAGCGCGCCGATCGTGCCCGACTTCATGTCGCAGGCGCCGCGGCCATACATCCGGCCGTTGCGGATCACCGGTGAAAACGGCGGCGTCTCCCACATCTCGAGCGGACCGACGGGCACCACATCGCAATGCCCCTGCAGGATCAGCGAGCGTCCGGCCGTGGTCGCCGGCCGATAGGTTCCGACCACGCTGCGAGCCTTCGAAAAATCATGCTCGATCGGACCATAGCCGCGCATGTCCTTGAGCTCGTCGAGATCGATGTGCCAGTCGTCCACCTCGTAGCCGCGTTCGCGCAGGAGATCGCCGAACATGTCCTGGCATGGTCCTTCGGCGCCGCGGGTCGAGGGGATCGCGACAAAGTCGCTGGTGGTCGCAAGCTGGCGGTCGAAGCCGGCGTCGACTGCGTCGAGAATGCGCTGCGTGGTGTCCGAAGTAATCATGCTGGTCCGAAATCCCATTGCTGAAGGCCGCAGCAAATCACAATCCCGCGCGTCCGTGCACCCAATTTGCCGCTGCTTTCAGAATCGCAGGTCTCCCCGTACATTGGCGCATGCGCGCGAGCGCGGATTCTGGAACTCGGCATGTCGGACCATCGCAACATTCTCTATTTCCTGCTCGGCATTCTCACCGCCGCTGTCGTTGTGCTCGGCTACAACTTCTATCAGTCGAAGCGGCAGCCCGACGGATTCCAGATCAATGTCGGCCCGAACGGTGTGAAGATCGAGGGGAAGTGATGCGTCCGAGTCTGTCGTTGCGGTTGGCTGCTGGTTCGTGTCTGGGCGCCGTTGCCGGTCTGGTATTGTTCGCGGCACCAGGTCACGCCCAGTATGTCGGGCGCGAGCAGGACATCACCGACCTTCGTCTTGGCCAGCGCGTGATGGTCGACGACGGCACATGCCCTGCCGGTCAGGTCAAGGAGGTCTCGGGCTCCCGGATGGCCGAGACCGGGATCGTCCGCAGCGTAAAATGCGTCCCCCGCTTCGGGCCGAAGAAGAAGTAGCCGCCTTTCGTTCTCGACCGGCTCGACCGCCGGCGAAGCGCGCAGTGTGACGTGTCGCACAGTGCGACACGCCCCGATCACCGATGCTGCCCCCTATGGACAACCCGCGGGGACGCAGCATGTCGATGTCACTGGTGCAGGAAAACGGCTTCTTCGAACCGGCGGCCCGGCCGGAGCCGAACAAAGCCGACTTCAGACGCTACGCCCTGCTCGGCTATGCCTCGATTGCCCTCGTGTTCGGCGGCTTCGGCGTGTGGGCCGGGCTCGCGCCGCTCGACCGCGCCGCCATCGCGCAGGGCACGGTGTCCGTCTCCGGCGACCACAAGGTCGTCCAGCATCGCGAGGGCGGCATCGTCCGCGAGATCCTGGCCAAGGAGACGCACGCGGTCCACCGCGGCGACCTGCTGTTCCGGCTGCAGCCGACCGAAGCCCAGGCCAACACCGATATCCTGCGCAAGCAGATGGACGCTGCGCTCGCCGAGGAGGCGCGGCTGCTCGCCGAGCGCGGCAATGCGCGGATGATCACCTTTCCCGACAGCCTGCTCAACCGTCAGAACGTGCCGGAAGCCGCGCTTGCCATTGCCGACCAGCAGCGCCTGTTCATCGAGCGCCGCAACGGGCTGATCAGCCAGATCAACATCCTGAACTCGCAGATCGCCCAGCAGCAGCAGGAGCTCGCCGGTCGCGACCGCCAGCGCGCCTCGCTCACGTCGCAGCTCGCAAGCTTCGACACCCAGATGAACAATGTCCGGCCGGCGGTCGCGCAAGGCTTCTATCCACGCAACAAGTTCCTGGAGCTGGAGCGCGATCGCGCCCGTGTCGAGGGCGATCTCGGCCAGGCCCAGGCCGACGTGGCGCGGCTCACCCAGACCATCGACCAGACGCGCTTCCAGATCGATCAGACGCTGCAGAAGTACCTGACCGAGGTCGGGCAGCAGCTCGACGGCACCCGCGCCAAATTGTCGGATCTGCGCGAGAAGATCGTCATTGCCGAGGACGTGCTCCGCCGCGTCGACATTCGCGCCGAGCGCGACGGCATCGTCATGAACATGAAGGTCCACACCGTCGGCGCCGTGGTGAAGCCCGGCGATACGCTCGCTGAGATCGTACCTGTCGGCGAAGGTGTCGACGTGATGGCCCATGTGTCGCCGCGCGACATCGAGAGCGTCGCCATCGGTCAGAAGGCCGAGGTGCGCTTCCCGAACTTCTCCTCGCGCAGCACGCCGACGATCTTCGGCAAGGTCGCGAGCGTCTCGGCGGACGCGATGACCGACGAGGCGAGCAAGCAGAGCTACTACTCGGCGCGCGTCGTGATCGACTACTCGACCATTCCGCCTGAGATCGCCGAGAAGATCATGCCGGGCATGCAGGCCGACGTGATCATCTCGACCGGTGAACGCACCGTGCTCGAATATCTGGTCGGTCCGCTGCTCAACACGCTCGCCAAGACGTTCCGCGAAAAATGAGCCGGACTGCTCTAACCAAAGATGGAGGGTGCCGCGCCCGTCACGACATCGAGGTCGCGGGCGCGGTTCACGCCGACCAGTTCGAGCGGCGCGCCCTGCTCGCCCGCGAGCGTGTCTTGGATCGCAGCAGCGAGATCACCGAGTCCCGCACGGGTGACGACCTCCCTGGAGAGCGCAAGCTGCCATCCGCACGTGTCGGCCAGTTGCGCCATCCGCTCCGGCAGCTCGGTGCCAAGCCCGAGCACGGCGATCTGTGCCATCCGTCCGAGATCGAGCCGTCCGACGACGATCTCGCTCGTATGCGCCCCGATCGCGAGCGCAACCGGACGGCCGATCTCCGCCGCGATCTTCTCGTTCACGCGATCCATCGCGAAATCCATCGCACGGATCGCCTGCAGCGCATCGCGACACCCCTGATCCGGCCCCTGATGCTCGCCGAACACGGCGAGCACGCCATCGCCGAGGAAGCGGTCGACGCGTCCGCCATGGGCGTCGACGGCCTGGCCGATGGCGCCGAAGATCACGTTCATCATGAACGCCAGGTCCGGCGCCAGGCGTTCGCCCGCGATGGCCGCAAAATCGCGGACGCGCACATGAACCAGGCAGACCGCGCGGCGCTCGCCCTGCCCGCCGTCCTGCGCCGCGATCGGCACCAGCGTCTCAGCGTCCCCGATCAGCGGCGTGACGGTGAGAGGCGCCTTGGGACGGATCTGGCAGGCCAGCCGGACATTGTCCGGCGCCGCCAGATCGGTGAGCACGGCACGCTCCGCAGCGCCCGGCGCGGCCAGGGTCTCGGCGCCTTTCTCGACGCGAACACGGCACAGACCACAGCGCGCCCGCCCACCGCAGGCCGAGGGATCGGCGACATCGTGGCTCCTGATGCTGTCGAGCAGCGTCGGGCCGATCGCCGCTTGCAGCGTCGCTCCGCCCGGGAACGTGATCGCGACCTTCGGCGCGGCGAGCAGCGCAATGTGGCGGAACACGACGATCGTCGCCCCCGCCACGAGCAATGCCGCCGCAGCAATCCACGCCGATATCTTGAACAGGCCGAGCCATTTCGCATCGAGCTCACCCGGCCAATGCGTCACCTCGCGCATCCGCTCAGCCATTCCGGGATCGCTCAACAGCGCAGCGACCGACCGCCCGGCCACCACGAAGCCCATCAGCGCGGCCATCGGCAGCGCTACGGCGAGAATGATCAGCAGCGGCTGCGCCAGCCGGTACCAGCTGCGAAATTTCAGCCAATGGTGCAGGCCGATACAGCCGTGGGCCCAGACCAGCAGCAAAAGCGCGGTCTGGATCCACGCCGCCTTCGGCCACAGCAGCGCCAGCGCATAGAGGTAGCCGTCCTGGACGCCGAACAGCGCATGGGCGACGTGGGTCTCGACGAGATGCGGCAGCAGCAGCACGGGAATCGCAAATCCCGTGGCGAGCTGGATCAGCTCCCACGGCGGCAGCCGCCAGGTGCCGCGCTGGATCGTCTTGGCGAACGCGAGCGCCGCATGCGTCAGCAGCGCCCCCGCCAGCACGATCATCCCTGGCCAGGACCGGGTGACGAGAAGCCGCCATTCCTGGGCCTCGTCCATCGCCTCGAGGCTGAACAGGCCGACGGCATGGTTGAGAAAATGAGTGGCCGCGAATGCAAACAGGACGAGGCCTGAGACGAGCCGGAGGGTCTGAAACGTTACGGCAGGCATGAGGTCACTGCGAATGAGGCCAACTTCGAGCTCTGAGCACGGCTGACCATCCGGTAGCGGCTGCATCTCGCCAACTCAAGCGCCCGTGAATCGGCGTCACCCTATGTGACGCCGGTCACGGTCGAAGGCGCTTGGCTGGGTGAAGCTCGGAGCGCCAATGCCAAGGGGATCAGCCATGACCACGACCACCGCCCGCAGCCCGCTCGGAACCGCACTGCGCGCCTGCTTTCCCGCGCTCACCGCGACCTTCGTGCTCAGCCTGTTCATCAATGCGAGCATGCTGGCCTCGCCGCTGTACTCGATGCAGGTCTACGACCGCGTACTGACCAGCCGCAATGTCAGCACGCTCGTCATGCTGACCCTGATCGTCGGCGTGTTCCTGATCCTCTACGGCGTGCTCGAATTCGCCCGCTCCGGCGTGCTGGCGCGGGCCGGCGTGCAGTTCGAAGGCACGCTGCGGCATCCACTGTTCGAGACGATGATGAAGGCCGAGCTGTCGCCACGGCATCGTTACGGCCAGCAGATCATCCGCGACGCCGAGACCATTCGCGACTGCATCTCCAGCGGCACGGCGGCGATCGCCTGCGACCTGCCCTGGACGCCGGTGTTCGTCGCGCTGTGCTTCCTGCAGCACGCCTATCTCGGCATCCTCTCGCTGTTCGGCGCGATCGTGCTGTTCTCGCTGGCGCTGTTCACCGAGTTCTACACCCGCTCCAGCGTCGAGCGCACCAATGCGCTGGCCAATGAGGCCTCACGCTTCGTCGCATCGGCGCTGCGCAACGGCGAGGTCGTGCGCGGCCTCGGCATGGGCGACATCGTGCTGGATCGCTGGAGCTGCCGGCAGTCGGCAATGGTCGACGCGCACTCGACCCTGGTCGAGCGCGGCGCGGCGATGCATTCGGTCACCAAGTTTGCCCGCATGGCGGTGCAGACCTCCCTGCTCTGCATCGGCGCGTGGCTGGCGATCGAGCAGCAGATCTCGCCCGGCGCCATGATGGCGACCTCGATCATCATGGGCCGCGCGCTGGCGCCGGTCGAGCAGGTCGTCGGCCAGTGGAAGCGCATCGTTGCCTTCCGCTCCGCCTATCGCCGCCTCGAGGAGCTGTTCCAGGCGCTCCCCGTCACCGCAGCGCCGACCGCGCTGCCGACGCCCCGCGGCGACATCGACGTCGAGAATGCGGTGGTGTGGCCGCCGGCGGCCGGCCGTCCCTCGGTCAAGGGCGTCAGCTTCTCGCTCAAGGCCGGCGAAAGCCTCGCGATCGTCGGTGCCTCGGCCAGCGGCAAGTCCAGCATGGCGCGTGCGATGGCCGGTGTCTGGCCGCTGCGCGAAGGCGTGATCCGCATCGACGGTGCCGCCTACAGCCAGTGGGACCAGAACCGGCTCGGCAAGCACATCGGCTATCTGCCGCAGGACATCGAGCTGTTCTCGGGCACGGTCGCCGACAACATCGCCCGCCTCGCCAAGGTCGACGAAGCGGCCGTGATCGCCGCCGCCAAGGCCGCCGGTGCGCATGAAGTGATCCTGCGCCTGCCGAATGGCTACGACACCCCGATCGGCGAAGGCGGCGTGGCGCTGTCGGGCGGCATGCGCCAGCGGGTCGGCCTGGCCCGCGCGCTCTACGGCAATCCGCGGCTGCTGATCCTCGACGAGCCGAATTCCAACCTCGACGAGGATGGTGAGCGGGCGCTGGCTCATGCCATGGCGCAGATGAAGGCCGCCGGCCGCACCGTGATCGTCGTCACGCACCGTCCGCAGCTTTTGGCGCATGTTGATCGCGTCATGGTGATGGCCTTCGGAAAGTCGCTGGCATTCGGCCCGCGCGACGAGGTGATCGCCAAGATGCGCGGCCAGCGCGTGGTCGTCGCCCACGACAAGGCGAACACCAGCGCAGCGGCCTGAGCAACACAACGATTTCGCAAAGACGACAAGGAGCCTGCCATGATCAAGTTCACCTCTCGCCAGACCGCCCTGCAATTGGCCTTCGCAGCCGCCGTGCTCATCCCGGTCTCGGCGTCGGCCGAGACACCGATGACGGCGCGGCAGATGCTGGCGCATGCGCAGACTCAGACGCTGAATCCGCCCGCCGATGTCAGGACGCCCGTGCAGGCCGCGGAGAGCAGCGACAAGATCACGACCGCCGCCCTCGCGCCGCCTGCCAAGGCCGCCGAGATCGCCGCGCCGCTTCCGGTGATCGAACCGCCGGCACAGGTCGCGCCGCCGACGATCACGCTCTCAGCGCTGCCGGCACCGCTGGCCGCCCCCGAACTGCCCGCGAAACAGAGCCGCGGTGATATGCCAGCTGCCATGGTGCCGGCTCCGGAGGCCGTCAAAACGGTGAAGGCGCCCGAGCCGGCGGCAGCCATCCCCGTCAACGTGGATACGCGCGCCGCAGCGCCGGCCGTCACACCCGCGCCCGTGCCCTCGCCCGCTCCCGCTGCGACGGCTGCGGCACCGGCTCCCGCTGTCACGCCAGTTGCGCCGCAGGCGCAGGAAGCAACGCGGCCGCAATCACAGCCCGCCGCCACCGTCAGCAAGACTTCTGAGACGCAGCGTCAGGTCACCTCTGCCAAGGCCGCTCCGACACGCGCAGCCCACAAGTCGACGCCCAAGTCGTCCGCACGCGGCAACGGCGCGTCGATCGACACTCAGATCTCGCGCATCATGCGTCGTCCGGACGTGCAGGCTCTGATGTCGCAATACGGATTGGATTGATCAGGACGACCAGGATCAATCTTGATTTGGCTGAGCGTTCGATCCGCTCACGACTTGGGCGGATCGAACATGCACGTCAGGGCGGGCTTTGCGATCCGTGTGAAGGTCGGCCCGATCTCGGCACGCTTGGTGGCTGGCAGCCACTCTGCCTCGATCGTGGGAACGCCGGTCTCGCTGATGCCGCGCAGCAGCGCCTCGCGCAGGTCTTGATCCTCAATCACGGCCACGGCCTGGTCATGAAGACAGCTGCACACGGCGTCAGGATGAAGCCACCGTCCGAGCATGTGCGGCGCGCATTGGCTGACAAACGCGCTGCGCGGTTCGGGCAGCTTCGCGGCAGGCTGTGCATGAACAGAGGATGAGAAGAAGGACAGGACGGCTAGCGCGGCAAGAGTCAGTCGACGATGCATGTGGGTTCGCTGATCTCGTCAATGATTCGCTGGAGTCGATGCCGGATCTGAGCCGTTGCGCCGATCCCAGCTGCTTCGTGATACGCGGTCGATGTTTCATCCGGTTTGCGCCGCAAGCCCAAAATGGTTTCGTCGCGGATCCCGATTGCTTCTTCCGCTCGCGCTGACGACACAAAATGCAGCCGGAGAACGAAATCGGCCGCCCGATCAATCGGAGCAACGTGGGTGAAGGCCCCTCGGCCGAGCTCAGACCCAAGCATGGCCCATCCGGCGACAGCAGGACTTCTTAAGCATTCTGTGTTGCAACCCTGCGGTCGGCCGTCATTTGGCGCGATCGAGAGCAACCCCGGCCGGGGCTGCGCGTTGAGCGATGCTTGTCGAACCTGGATTGCCATGCCCCTCGGACGCGCCCCCGCCCTGACGTCGCCGCCACCACGAAAAGCTGTCGCGATACCGATGGCCCAGCAGCGGCCCGAGAACTTCTCTGAGTCCACCCAGCAACGCCTCGTCCGGCTGATCGGCTGCCACGATCGAGGCCAGCGCTGCGCGCCTGACAGGACCGCGGACAGCCGATCGACCGCCGGCGACTATCCTATTGAATGAAGTCTCCGCACTTCTGAACCTCGCCGTCGTCAGACCTGCCCCACGGCATGACCGGCACCGATGAGGTCGAGTTCTTCGGCGAGCCCTCGATCAGCTTGTCTGAATAGACCATGTAGACGAGCACGTTGCGCTTGGCGTCGCAGCCGCGCACGATCTGCATCTTCTTGAAGAACAGCGATCGCCGCTGGCGAAACATGTCGTCCGCCTGCTCGAGCTTGCGCTTGAACCGGATCGGCCCGATCTGCCGGCACGCCAGCGAGATGTCCGAGACCTCCTCGGAAAGCCCGAGCCAGCCGGCATATCCACCCTTCTGCGGCACCGTGAAATGACACGCGACGCCCTCGACCTCTGGATCGTCAACGCCATAGGTCGCGAGCTTGTCATTCGGGCTGAGCAGTTTGAACACTGTCGACCGACGAAAGATCAGATCGGGCTCGTCAGCGGCATAGGCTGACACCACAGGCGAGGACACTCCGATAAGCAGCAGGAAAGCTAGGGTTTTCAGCCACAGGTCAAACCGTTTGGTGGCTCTGAACGACATGTCGGTCTCCGTTATACCGCCGATGACTCGGCATACCGCCCATGTAGGAACACAAATGCCTGCAAGAAAGGCACAATCGGTCAGCCGGCTTCGATTGCTCGTTTAACGTGATGTGAGGCTTTTCTGCTACGATCGGAACGAAAATATCGCAGGGCAGAAGCCCCAAGCTGGTGAACGCGGATTCGGTCTGCGACACTAAATGCCAGATGGTTCTTGAGGATTTGCCGGAATGCTCTGCGTTCGTGCAGCCGCCAGGGGGCGGTTTTATTGTGCAGCAATCGTTTCAGTCCCGCTTGTCCTAGCAGCGACATCACAGGCAGGCGCAGCGCCTTACTACTATTGGAACGACTCGCAGCCGGTCGCGATCACTCCGGCCGACGCTCCGCTGTTGCCGCGCAAGCCGAAAGTGCGCCGCGCGCCCAAGGCGCCGGTGGTCGAGAAGGAAGCCGCCAAGCCGCAAGGGCCTGTCATGGTGGCGGTGTCGATCCACAAGCAGCAGCTCAAGGTCTACGACGCGAACGGGCTGTTCGCGGAGGCGCCGGTGTCGACCGGCATGAAGGGCCACTCCACGCCGATGGGCGTGTTCAGCGTCATCCAGAAGCAGAAATTCCATCGCTCCAACATCTATAGTGGCGCGCCAATGCCGTTCATGCAGCGCATCACCTGGTCGGGTGTCGCGCTTCACGCCGGCGTGCTGCCGGGCTATCCGGCGTCGCATGGCTGCATCCGCATGCCCGCAAGCTTCGCGACCCGGATCTACGGCTGGACGCGCATGGGATCGCGCGTGCTCGTCACGCCCGGCGAGGTCGCTCCGGCCAGCTTCTCGCATCCTTTGTTGACCGCATTCAAGGCGCCGCAGCCGAGTGCCTCGGTTCAGCCCGACGGCAATTCGCCTGCATCGATGAAGTCGGACAAGGGTGCCGCCGCAGCGCCGACGATCACCGTGGCCACGACGGATCTGCGCGCGACGATCGGCCACGCGGATGGCCTGCGGCTCGGCGCGGAGGCAACTGTGGCCGCCCGCCCCACGCGCACGGCCGACGCCAGCAACGCCACGAGCATTCCGGCAACAGCCACCGACACCCCGGCTGCTTCAGCGGAGATCAAGCCAGCCGTCGCCGAAACCGAAGCCAAGGCCGTGGACCCGATCACGGTCCCGGAGATGGCGACCAAGTCAGAACCGGTTGCCGACACAGCCCAGAACGAGGCGAATCCCGCCTCCGCCGACGCAGCGGCTGAACCGTCGAGCCCCGCGCTGGCGGCGGCACCCGAAAAGCCGGCCGACGCCACGAGCAAGATCGAGGCGACCGGATCAGCCGAAGTGAAGCCTGCCGATGCCAAGCCCGTCGATACCAAGCCCGTCGACGTCAAGGCCGCGGAGCAACCTGCCACGCCGGCGACATCTACCGCCGATGCTCCGGCGCAGCCTTCGGAGCTCAAGGATCTCTCCAAGGATCAGTCGCGCGTGGCGGCGCCGGACAAGCCGATCGCACCGAAGCCGGAGTTGAAGCGCAACAGTCAGGTTGCGATCTTCATCAGCCGCAAGGATTCCAAGCTGTACGTGCGGCAGAACTTCGCGCCGGTGTTCAACACCCCGATCACGATCGCTCCGAGCGACAAGCCGCTCGGCACGCATGTGTTCACCGCCATCGCCGACAAGGCCGATCCGGCGACGATGCGCTGGTCGGTCGTCTCGCTGCCGGCCTCCGCGCGTAGCGTCGCGGCGAATGAGGGCTCGGACAAAGCTGTCCGTCGCGGCAAGAAGCCGATTGAAGCGCATGTCGATGCCAAGCCCGCAATCCAGTTGAGCAGCGCCGCCGAGGCGCTCGACCGGATCACGATTCCGGCTGACGTCATGGCCTGGCTCGGCGAGGCGCTGTCGGCCGGAAGTTCGCTGATCGTCTCGGATCAGGGCATCAACCAGGGCGAAACCGGCGAGGGCACCGAGTTCATCCTTTCGCTGCGCTGACGACCGACGACCTCCCTGTTTCCGCCCCACGGCGAGGGTATCCCCTTGCTGGGACGCAGCCTGATCCAACGCAGCGTCGCGGCCGTTGAAGAAGCGGCCGGTCGGGCGCGGGCGCAGTTATGCTGACGGGGCTGGCTCTGCACAGGGAGATACACATGATCGATCGCAGGATGGTTGTTCTCGGCCTCGGTGCGTCCTTGTCCGGCGCGATGCTCGCGTCGCGTGCGGCCCATGCCGACAATGCGGTGAGCAAGACGACCGCGTACCGCTTCTCCTTCCCGGTGCCGTCGGGCGAGCCGATCAGGCTGTCGGAGTTTTCCGGCAAGCCGGTTCTGGTCGTGAACACGGCCTCGCAGTGCGGTTACACCCCCCAATACGTCGGTCTCCAGAAGCTCTGGGGCGAGTTCCACGAGCGCGGCCTGTCGATCATCGCCGTGCCCTCCAACGACTTCAACCAGGAGCCCGGGGTCGGCAGCGAGATCGCCGCGCTGGCCAATAAGGACTACGGAGTTACCTTTCCGATGACCGCCAAGGCGGTGGTCACCGGATCCAACGCCCACCCGTTCTATCGCTGGGCGGCGGAAGCGCGGCCCAAGGACACCCCGCGCTGGAACTTCCACAAATACCTGATTGGCCGCGACGGCTACATCGCCGACGTGTTCGCCTCCTCGGTCGAGCCGACCGACACGCGGGTCAAGACCGCGATCGCCCGGATGCTCGCCGACGGCTGAGCAGCACTTTTGGCAACACTCTGCAAGAATGCGGCGGAAGCTGGCAACTTCCCCGTGTTTTTGCCTCGTTTCCTTTTGGCGCCGGTCCGGCCGCTGGGCTAGTATTCCGCCCTGGATGGTGGAGCGACTCCCGGCGTGGCGCTCCCGTTGCAACAACCTCGAGGAAACACGATGCGGATTGCGACTGGACTGGTGTTCGCAAGCTCTTTGGCGGCTTCGCTGCTGATGTCTGGAGCCGCCTGGTCGCAGGCGCAGCGCACGGCGGCGGCGCCGACCCCGGCGGCCGCTCCCGTGCCGGCCGCTGCTCCGGCGCCAGTCCAGGCCCAGCCGCCGCGCGCGCCCTGCATGAACCCCGAGGCGCTCGGCGTCGGCCGCACCGTCGAGATCGACACCACCGGAGGCCCGGGCTTCGGCTTCGAGCACTTCAAGGACCTCGACTTCCTCAAGGACCACGAGGTCGTCCTGACGTTCGACGACGGCCCGTGGCCGGAGAACACCCCCGGCGTGCTGAAGGCGCTGGCCGACCAGTGCACCACCGGCATCTTCTTCATCATCGGCAAGCACGCGACCTACTACCCGGAGATCCTGAAGCAGGTCTACAACGCCGGCCACACGGTCGGCACGCACACCTGGTCGCACGCCGCGCTGACCAACAAGAAGCTGACCGACGACCAGCGCAAGGAAGAAATCGAGCTCGGCATCAGCGCGGTGAAATGGGCGCTCGGTGGCAACTCGCCCGCACCGTTCTTCCGCTTCCCGGCGCTGCAGCACCCGCCGGAGATGGTGACCTATCTCGGCACCCGCAACATCGGCATCTTCTCCTGTGACCTCGACTCGTTCGACTTCAAGGCGCGCAATGCGCAGGCGGTGATCGACGTCACCTTCAAGAAGCTCGACAAGCTCGGCAAGGGCATCATCCTGATGCACGACTTCCACAAGCACACCGCGGAAGCCCTGCCCGAGATGCTGCGCCGCCTGAAGGCCGGCGGCTACAAGGTGGTCGCGATGCGCGCCAAGGCGCCGGTGCAGTCGCTGCCGCAATATGACGAGCAGCTCTACAAGGTCGCGAAGCTGCCAACGGTGAGCCAACGGCCGGTGTCGAGCGTTGTGACGACAGTGTCCGAATGAGACAGGATTCCTTTCGTCAGTGACCAAGCTTCGTATCGAAGGTTATGTGATCGTATCGGCCGACGGCATGTTGGCCGATGCTGCTAATGTGATGCCCGGGGTTCTCAAATTCCCGGGCGATGCCGAGTTCTTCTCCAGCGCGCTGGACGGCGCCGATTTGATCGTCCACGGCCGCAACTCCTATGAGGACCAGCCGAACTCGCCCAAGCGGCGCCGGCTGGTCGTGACCCGCAAGGTGGCGGCGCTGGCGCCGGATCCCGACAAGCCGCATTCGACCCTCTGGAACCCCGCCGGCGCCTCGTTCGATCAGGCCTGCGAGGCCGCGGGTGTGACGACCGGCACCGTCGCCATCATCGGCGGCCCGATCGTGTTCGACATGTTCATGGACCGCTACGACACCTTCTTCCTGTCGTTCGCGCCCCACGTCACCATTCCCGGCGGCGCGCCCTGCTTCACCGCAGTCGGACCCGACCGGTCGCCGCAGCAGGTGCTGACGGCCCACGGCCTGACGCCGGCCAATCAGCTGATGCTCGATCCCGCCCACGACGTCAGCGTCACCGCCTTTCAGCGCGCGGCCTGAGCCGCGCCGTCAGATGTCCCCATAGGCACTCTGCTCCGGCTCCTTCGGGCCGCGCCCGTAGCCGAAGATCATGAACAGCGCGCCGATGATCGAGAGATTCTTCAGCGCGTCGATCAGGGTCTTGGCGTTGTCGGGCGGGGTCTGGTTCCAGAAATCGTGGAAGTAGAAGATCGTCGCGCCGACGAAGATGATCATCAGCGCGGCGAAGAAGCGCCCGAGGAAGTTCAGCGCGATCATCACGCCGGCGAGCACCTCGAAGGCGCCGGCCGCGATCGCAAGGATCTGCGGCATCGGCATCTTCGCGGCTGCTTCGAGCTGCGCCGCGTACGGCGCGAGCAGCGGCGGAATCGTCACCTTGGCGGCAATGAGATCGGCGGTCGCCTGAATGCCGAACAGCTTGGTCGCGCCCGTGTAGATGAAGATCACGGCAAACAGAACGCGCCCGAACGTAATGAAACCCGGCATTCTCGCCCTCACGGATGAAGTTCAAACAGATACCGCCGGCCTCTCCGGCCGGATGTGTGACATCGCGAACGCTTTTCACCAACAAAGGCGGGCGGAATGCGACCGAAACCGGACGAATTCCGCCACACTTCGATCACGCCAGAATGATCACGCGAACAGCGTCGGCTGCGCCCTCCCCGCCCGCTCCTGGGCCTCGACGGCGGCCACCGCCGTCATGTTGAGAATGCCGCGCGCCGTCACCGACGGCGTCAAAATATGCGCCGGCCGCGCCGGACCGATCAGAATCGGACCGACGGGAACCGCATCCGCCAGCACCTTGATCATCTGATAGGCGACGTTGGCAGCATCGAGGTTCGGCATGATCAACACGTTGGCCGAGCCTTCGAGATCCGAATGCGGCAGGATCGCCTTGCGCGCGGTCGCCGACAGCGCGGTGTCGCCCTGCATCTCGCCGTCGGCCTCGAGGTCCGGACGATGCTGCTTCAACAGCGCCGTGGCCTGCCGCATCTTGCGCGACGAGTCGGTGTCGTAGCCGCCGAAATCGGAGTGCGAGACGAAGGCGATCTTCGGCTTGATGTTGAAGCGCGTGACGTGATTGGCCGCGAGGGAGGCCATCTCGGCGAGCTCCTCGGCGGTCGGGTCGGGCCGCACCTGGGTGTCGCCGATGAAGTACGCACCCTTGCTGGTGATGGTGAGCGCGAGCGCTGCGTAGTCGCTGACCCCCGGCATGAAGCCGATGATCTCGCGGACATGACGCAGATGGCTCATGTAGCGGCCTTCCACGCCGCAGATCATCGCGTCAGCCTCACCGCGAACCACAGCGAGCGCCGCGATGACGGTCGCGTTGGTGCGCACCACCGTGCGCGCCGCATCCGGGGTCACGCCCCGGCGGCCGGCGATCTCGATGTAACTCTGCACGTAGGAGCGGTAGCGCGGATCGTCTTCTGGATTGACGAGGTCGAAGTCGCGCCCGGCCTTGATCGACAGGCCGAAGCGCTTGATACGCGCCTCGACGACGCTCGGACGACCGACCAGGATCGGCCGCGCCAGCTTCTCCTCCAGCACCACCTGGGTGGCGCGCAGCACGCGCTCGTCCTCGCCCTCGGCATAGATCACGCGCACCGGCTGCGCCTTGGCTTTCGCGAACACCGGCTTCATGACGAGGCCGGAGCGGAACGCGAAGCGCTCGAGCAGCGCGGTGTATTCGTCGAAGTTCGTGATCGGCCGGGTCGCGACGCCGGACTCCATCGCGGCCTTCGCCACCGCCGGCGCGATACGCAGGATCAGGCGCGGATCGAACGGCGATGGGATCAGCGAGCCCGGGCCAAAGCCCTGCGTCTCGCCGGAGTCGAAGCCGCGGCTGACCGCGTCCGACGGCGGGTCCTGCGCCAGCTGCGCGATCGCATCGACCGCCGCCTGCTTCATCGCCTCGTTGATCGCGGTCGCGCCGACATCGAGTGCGCCGCGGAAGATGAACGGGAAGCAGAGAACGTTGTTGACTTGGTTCGGGAAGTCCGAACGCCCGGTGCAGATCATCGCGTCTGGCCGCGCCGCGCGCGCCTCCTCCGGCATGATCTCCGGGTTGGGATTGGCGAGCGCCATGATCAGCGGCTTCTCGGCCATCTGCTTCAACAGCTCCGGCTTCAGCACGCCGCCTGCGGAGAGGCCGAGGAAGATGTCGGCGCCGCCGATCACATCGGCGAGCGTCCGCTTGTCGGTCTTCTGCGCATAGACCGCTTTCCACGGGTCCATCAGCGTATTGCGGCCCTCATGCACGACGCCGTCGATGTCGCAGACCCAGATGTTCTTGCGCTGCGCGCCCATCGACACCAGCAGATTGAGGCAGGCGATCGCCGCGGCACCGGCACCCGAGGTCACGATCTTGACCTCTGAGAGCTGCTTGCCGGCCAGCGACAGCGCATTCTTGATCGCGGCGCCGACGATGATGGCGGTGCCGTGCTGATCGTCGTGGAAGACCGGGATCTTCATCCGCTCCTTGAGCCGCGCCTCGATCTCGAAGCACTCCGGTCCCTTGATGTCTTCCAGATTGATGCCGCCGAAGGTCGGCTCCAGCGCCGCCACGGTCTCAACCACCCGGTCGATCGTGTCGGCGGCGATTTCGATGTCGAACACGTCGATGCCGGCGAATTTCTTGAACAGAACCGCCTTGCCTTCCATCACCGGCTTGGACGCCAGCGGGCCGATATTGCCGAGCCCAAGCACCGCCGTACCATTGGAAACCACGGCCACGAGGTTGGCGCGCGCGGTCAGCGAGGCGGCCTCGGCCGGGTTGTTGGCGATCTCGGTGCACGCAGCGGCCACGCCCGGGGAATAGGCAAGCGCGAGGTCGCGCTGGTTGGCGAGCGGCTTGGAGGCCTGGATCTCCAGCTTGCCGGGCCGCGGCAGGCGGTGATAGGCCAGGGCTGCGGAACGAAGATCTTCAGAATAGGACGACGACATACGTGCTCCAGCGTTTCCGACCCGGATTCTTGGTCTCTTGCGTTTCGTTCAGACGTCGGTTTTTCCGGCCGGTGGAAGCGCATGTGATGCACGTTGGACGGCTTTCATGCAACATCCGAAACCATGCTCGTCGGCATCCCGGGCCAGCGATTCCCTAGTTCGCAGAAGCACATCCCTACTCCATCGATTTCCCTGAGACCATCACCCTCCTGCTGCCTAAGCGTTGGGCGGAGCATATCGAATGAAACGTGTCGTCATCGCAGTCCTCGTCGCGGTAGCCCTGGGCGGCGCCGGCTTGATTGGCGTCCCCTGGTACGCCCAGGCGCGTGCCGAGCGCGAGGTCGAGGCCAATTTCGCCCAGATCCGCCAGAACGGCGCCAGCGCCAGCCATGGCAAGGTCACGTTCGACCTCTGGTCGCGCAAGTTGACAATCGCCGACGTCAAGCTGGAATCGGCCAGCCAGCCGCCGGTGAGCGTGACCTTCGGCAGCATCGTCGCCACCGGGCTGAACCAGCCCGACAGCGAGCACGTCACGGCGTCCAGCATCGAGGTCAATGACGTCACCATGGCCGGCAGTCTGGCCGGCGCGGCGCCGATGCGGCTCAGCTACAAGCTGCCGCAGCTGGTGGTGAAGGACTATGCCGGTCCGGCGCGGTTTGCCGCGATCCCCTCCGGCGCCAGCATGCTCGACACCTACCGGGCGCTTGCCCAGCAGTTCGTGACGATCAGCGCCGCGTCGATCTCCGTGCCGCGCACCACGGGCACCATGGACGGCGGCCCCTCCGCCGGCCCGGCCGAATTCGCCTATTCCGGGCTCACTTTCGAGAACATCAAGGCCGGCCGCATTGCCAACTACAAGCTCGACGAGGTCACCTTCACGATGACCCCGCAGCAGCCGGGCGGCAAGGCCGACAAGATGCAGGGCCGCATGGCCGGCATCGTCCATCAGGACATGGACGCCAATGCGATCCTGGCCGTGCTCAACCCCGACGCCGCCAAGGACGACAAGACCTATCGCGTCAACGGCAAGTTCACGATGGGCGCTTACGAGATCACCACGGACTCCGGCCTGAAGATGCGCATGGACAGCGCCAGCGCCGACGAGTTCAGCGTGCGGCCGTCCCGGCTGCAGCTGCCCGCGCTGTTCGCCGTCCTGCCGGCAACGCCGGCCGCCCAGCCGACGCCCGAGCAAGCGCGCGAGCTGATGGACAGGGTCGCCGGCATCTATGAGGGCATGGCCGTCAAGAATGCCGAGCTTCGCGGCTTCTCGATCGAGACGCCGCAAGGGCCCGCCAAGCTGGCCGCGTTCCGGCTCGATCTCCAGGACGGCAAGGGCGACATCGCCGTCGAGGGGTTTGACGGTCGCGGCCCGAACGGACCGATCAAGCTCGGCCGGTTCGCGCTGAAGAGCTTCGATCTCGCCGGCCTGATGCATTTCGCCGCCAAGTATTCCACCGCCGGCGCCAAGCCGGCCCCGGCCGATGCGGCCGAGATGCTCAAGCTGCTCGCCGGCGTCGAGCTGAAGGCGCTGACGGCGCCCTACAGGACCGGCGACAAGCCGGTGCAGATCGACGCCATCAGCCTCGATTGGGGCCAATATGTCGGCCCGATCCCGACGCAGGCGCGGCTCGTCGCCAAGATGGCCGGGCCGCTCGATCCCTCCAACCCGGCATTCCTGCCGCTGCTGGTCGCCGGCATCGACACCGCCGCGCTCGATGCCGATCTCGGCCTTGGCTGGACCGAGAGCGCCGGCACCTTCGCGGTGTCGCCGTTCAAGCTCGAGGTCAGCAATCTGATCGGCGCCTCCGCCAGCGTCTCGCTGGCGCGCGTGCCGCGCGAGGTGTTCACGGTCGATCTGCAGCAGGCGACGACGGCGGCGGCGCAGATCGAGGCGTCCGGGATCGAGCTGACGTTGCGCGATCTCGGCGCCGTCGACGTGTTCGTCGCCAACTATGCGCGGACGCATGCGATTCCGCGTGACGCCGCGCGCAAGGCGCTGGTCGACAGCATCAAGGCGATCGGCGCCCAGTTCGCTGCCGACAATGCCGACGTTGCCGCCGCGGTCGACGCTCTCAGCCGCTTCGTCGAGAAGCCGCGCCAGACGTTCTCGCTGAAGCTCTCGCCCCGCGCCAAGGTGCCCGCCATGCAGCTCGCCCAGCTCATCGCCATCGATCCGCCGAGCGCGCTGGCGCAGTTCAAGATCGAGGCGCAGACGGCGCCGTGAGTTCGGCGACGACTGGAACGGCGTGTTGAAACCGAACGTGAGTCCGCCTCTCTCACTCTCCACGCATCATTCCGGGGCGCGCGCAGCGCGAGCCCGGAATCCATAACCACGACCGCATGTGAGCCCCGAGATAGCTGACGCCTTCCTTCACGAGGGCCTTCCGGGACTATGGATTCCGGGCTCGCGCTGCGCATGCCCCGGAATGACGGGCGGAGAGAGTGTGCCATCAGGCGGCAACGTTGCACGCGGAGAGATCGCGCTCGCTGATCAAGACGCACGGTTGGCACCTCGCCGTCAGCACACACGTCCACGATCCCGCGGCTGAAACGCCCGAGTTGGTCCGGTTGGTTCGGCCCTCTTCAATCGAAGAGGGCGCAGGGAATGCCGGGTGCTGGCCTCACCCATGGCCCGCCTGCGAACAAGAATGCAGGCGGCAGGTACCACAGGTTCAGCCGGTCATCCGGCATTCCCTGCGCGGTGGGCTTGTCGGCTGCTTCGCGCTCTCCCTGGTGCACCGGGCTTGTTGGCCACCATGACGACAATGCGCTTCGAACGCCTTGCGCTTGACACCAGCGTCGGGGTGTCGAGACCACGCGACTTGACCGCCTGCGCCGTGCCGTTCGTCCACGCGCTATGAGCACGTTGCGACACGATGCAGCCACCGCCTCCCCACCTCACGTCTCGTGACGACCGCGAACCGTCCCTCTTCATCGAGGCGGGATGGCCGGAAATGTGAGGGTGATTTGCCCGACGAGACAAGCGGATTGATTGCGACAAACTAACACGACGGGCAGTTTGCGCATGAGAGGGATGCGGCGATTGCCCGTCGGGCAGACCGCCATACAGCCAGCCTAGCTCATGGCGGCGGAATCAAGACGTTGCATCTCCCAAGATTGGTCAGCGCTTCACCATCGGACCAGTCCTATGTAGGCTCCCATGATCCATAGCATCAACTCTTTGCGTCCGTGCCCATGCGAAGCCGCCAGATCAACTTCTTCCTGACGCCGGACGACCAGGCGGAGCTGCTGCGCAGACTCGATCCTGACGGTCAGTTCGTCTACCTCGCTCGCAGGTGCCTGTACGACCAGATGCAGATCCTCCCCACGGCCGTGGTTCGCCAGATGGGGCAAGAGCCACTCGGCATCTATATCGCTCGTGCGGCTGATCTCGACACGATCGTCTTCAATGAAGGCGAGAACGACAAGTCCATCGACGTGATCCGATCTCCCGTCATCGAATTCAACCGATGCTACTTGGGCGACGAGCATATCAGCGATGGCCGCCTCTATGTCGTCAACAGCTACTTCGACGCCCACGGTCGGATTGCCAGAAAGAACGACAGCTTCCTGAAATGGTCGGAGCGGCTGATAGCGAAGACCAGGAGATGTCTGACGAAGGAGGACAAATGGTTCTACTATTTTGGAACGGAGACGCTGCAACTCAAAAGATCGGGCTTCAAGACTTCACCATTTTAGCCGTCAATGCGTCGGGCCGCAGCGTTTCGCACGGCAACCGTCCATAGCCACGCCTTTGCGCCTCCTGGATGGAGACGCGCCGTGACCCGCTCTGCTCGCCGTGATGGTCGGTGACGAATAAAACAATGCAGATTTGATTCAAATTCGAACGGATCGTCGCGCAGCACCGGCGTACCCACAACACATCAAACTCTACGGTTGCATTATCAGAATACAGTAAGCCTTACTTAACCCGATACCCTCTATCGTGGAAACTACGGGAAACAATCGGCAACGAACCAACACCTGTTGTCCATCGAGACAGTCGGGGCGGAGTTCGGAAATGCCGAGATGGCCAATGTCGACCAAACGAGTGTGAGGGGTCATGCTGCACGGCCTGGTGCTTCGCTTCGCACGGGATCGCAAAGCCAATGTCGCGGTCATCTTCGCCCTGACTTTGGTGCCGACGATCTACCTGGCCGGCATGGCGCTCGACTATACGCAGGCCTTGCGCAAGCAGGGACAGCTCGACGCCGCGGCCGATGCCGCGGCGATCGCAGCCGTCCGGCCTGCCATGCTGACCGTGACCGACGCCAACACCGTCAAGGCGACAGCAGCGGCCGTGTTCGCGGCCAAGGCCAATATGCCGGGCCTGACCGTGGTCCCGACCCCAGACATCACGGTGACCGATACCGGCCTTCAGCGCACGATCAAGGTGTCCTACGTCGCGCAATCCATCAACAACTTCCCGTCGGTGCTCGGTGCGCCGTCGTGGAAAGTCCAGGGCTCGGCGACCGCTCAGGCCTCCAGCGCGCCCAACATGAATTTCTATCTGCTGCTGGACGACTCGCCGTCGATGGCCATCGCCGCCACTCAGAACGACATCAACGCGCTGATCTCCGCCACGTCAAAGCAACCGGGGGGATCGAAGAACTGCGGTTTCGCCTGTCATGAGCTGAACCCGCAGCTCGACAGCGGCGCGAATTCCTCGACCAAGGACAATCTCAGCGTCGCGCGGGCGAACAACATCACCCTGCGGATCGACCTCGTCGTCAACGCGGTGAAGCAGCTGCTGGTCGGGCCCTGGTCGTGCCTGCAGTCGGGCGTGTCAGGCGGCGTCATGCAGTGCATGTCGGCGATCAACAACACGACCTACAAGGCTGCGATCTACACCTTCGACTACAATCTTAACACGATCCAGACACTGACCTCGCCGTCGGCGGCAGGCACCAAGATCCCGAACATCCAGTTGATGACAGTCGACCACCAGAACTGCGTGACGACCTCGATCTGCAACACCGATTTCGGGACCGACATCTCCGGCGCGCTGAACAGCCTCAACAGCATCATGCCCGCCCCGGGCTCGGGCACCAACCAGTCCGGCGACACGCCGCAGGAAGTGGTGTTCCTGGTGACCGACGGCGTCGAGGACAAGCTGATCGCGAAGACCGCGAGCTGCGACCCGAACGCGACCTATCCGCTACCCACCGCAGGCACACAGGTGCGCTGCCAGCAGCCGCTCAACACCGCGGCGTGCGACACCATCAAGAACCGGGGCATCCGCATCGCGATCCTCTATACCGAGTATCTGCAGCTGACGGGCGACAGCTGGTACAACAGCCGCATCGCCCAGTTCAACAATCCGTCGTCGTCGACCGGCGCGATCGCGCAGCGGCTGCAGAGCTGCGCCTCGCCCGGCCTGTTCGCGAACGTCCAGACCGGCGGCGACATCTCGACGGCACTGACCAACCTCTTCCTCAAGGTCGCATCAAGCACCGCGAGCCTGGTGCGATAGGGTCACGCCATGACACAGCCGGCAGCAGGATCGGACAAAGGCCGCGACAAGAGTTGCGCCGCGTTCATCAAGGACAAAAGAGGCGCAACGGCGGTCGAGTTCGGGCTCGTCGCCGCGCCCTTCCTCGCTCTCGTCGTCGCGCTGATCCAGACCTTCCTGGTCTTCTTCGCCCAGCAACTGCTCGAAGCGGTCGTGCAGCAATCGGCGCGCCTGGTGATGACCCAGCAGGTGCAGACCCAAAATCTGAGCCAGGACGCCTTCAAGCAGGAGGTCTGCAAGAAGATCCGCATCTTCTTCAACTGCGGCGGCCTGATGATCGACCTTCAGGTGGCCAACGGCTGGTCGTCCGCCAATACGGGCACGCCGTCGCTGACCTTCAACAGCCAGGGTCAGGTCACGAACAGCTGGAAGTACAATCCCGGCGCGCCTGGCGACATCGTCGTTCTCAGGGTGATGTATGTCTGGCCGGTCATGCTCGGCCCCCTCGGCTTCAATCTGTCCAACCTGTCGAGTGGCAACCGCCTGATCATGGGGACCGCCGCCTTCCAGAATGAGCCGTAGTCGTGAGAGGAACGAACATGCTCGCCAATCTGACCTGCCGCGCGCGCACGCTGTACGCCGATGACGATGCCGTGGCCGCCACCGAGTTCGCCATCGTGTTGCCGTTCATGCTGACGCTGCTGCTGGGCGGTGTCGAGCTCGGCAACGGGCTCGCGATCGGCGTGAAAGTCAGTGAGACCTCGCACAGCGTCGCCGACATGGTGGCGCAGAACACCCAGATCACCGCGGCGCAGATGCAGAACATCCTGCTGGCCTCGAGCTCGATCATGGCGCCCTATGCGGTCCAGGACGCCGGCGGCAACTCGCTGATGACGGTCACGGTCTCCGAAGTCTCGACCGATGCCAATGGCAATGCGACGGTGCAATGGAGCACATCGACGAAATCCGGCGCCGCAAGGGCCGTCGGCCAGAGGATGACGCTGTCGGCGTTCACCAGCACTTCCCCCGTCAACGCGAACATTTCGCTCATTCTGGGCGAGGTGTCCTATTCCTATAAGCCCAACCTCGGATCGGGCGTGACCGGTCCGGTGACGATTTCCGACAGCTACTATCTGTTTCCGCGCTGCTCGACCAACAGCCCGGCGACGCAGAGCTCTCCCCCCTATTACGACGTCAAATACCCGGCCTCGGCGAACTGCACCTGCGTTCAGCATCTGCGCCAGAAGAGCTGCTAGGCCGGACGCCACAGCCGCTTCTCGAAGCACACAGCCTCGGGTCGGCCGACATATCTGCCATAGTTGGGAATGCGGCCATAGCCATGACGCTCGTAGAAGCTCACGGCGCGCGCATTGACGTGCCGAGTCTCCAGCCAGATCGCCTCATAGCCGAACCCGGCGGCGGCCGTTTCGAGATGGCTGAGGATCGCAGCCCCCACGCCGCGCGTGCCCGGACGCGCATACATGCGCTTGACCTCGGCGATCCCGGCATCGATCGGACGGAGCGCACCGCAACCGACGGCCTGCCCGGATCCGTCACGCGCGATCACGAAGCAGGCTCTTGGCCCCCGGACGTCATCCGGATCGAATGACGACCGGCCACTGTCACCGGTGATGCGCGCGAGCGCCGCGGACAGGTCCGCGATCAGGGCCGCGGCGTCGGCGGACGCCGGATCTTCCGGTGAGATCGTCAACATGCGAGCGACTCTGCAGCACATTCATCGGCGCTGTCCTATCATGCCGGTCTGCGCATCGGCGATACCGACGCTGGCACGCGGGTCCGGAGATTGCCTTGAGAGTGTCGACCGTCTCGCAAACGATCACGGCAACCCCGGACTGAACAGGTTCCCATGAAAAGGTTCGGCGGCGCGCCGTTCTGGCGCGCCGCCGAGCCGATCCGGTGGTCTGGTACTGGCTCCGGGCCGTGCCCTACTCCAGCTCGATCGCCTGGTAGGTGCCGGTCTCGTCGAGCGCGGTGCCCCAGATTTTGTGCGAGGCCTGGTGCTCGGCGCGGCCGAACGACAGCTTGCTGCCAAGGCCGAGATCGATGTTCTGCATCGACTCCAGCGTATCGACGAGACGCTCGGTGTCGAGCGGCGTCGTCTGCTTGAGCGCCTGGATCAGGATGTTCGCCGAGATGAAGCCCTCGAGCGAGGTATAGTCAGGCGCCTCGCCGGGGAAGTACTTCTCCAGCGCCGTCTTGTAGTCGAGCACCAGGCTCGAATAGCCGGCCACGGAGGGGACGCCCTGGGTGACGATCACGTTCTTGGTGTATTTCGGGCCGAGCAGCTTCAGCTCGGCGGCGAGTGACGACGATCCGACGGCGGAGATGTTGGCGTAGATCAGCCCCGGCACGGCATCGTGGGTCTTCTCGATGAACTTCGCCGCCGCGCGGTCGGTCGCGATCATGATGACCGCCTTGATCGCCGGCTTGGTCTGCGCCTTCAATTGGTTGACGGCCTCGTCGACCTCCAGCGTGCCGCGCGGAAAGCCGTAGCGGATGATCGGATCGGTGATGCCTTGTGCGCGGAACGCCTTGGCGACGCCGTTCGCCCCATCGTCGCCATAGCCGTCATTCTGCGCAAACACCGCGATCTGCTTGGCCGGGATGCGCTTGACCTTCATCAAATAGTGGACGATTGCCGCCGTCTCCTCCGCGTAGCTCGCACGGTAGTTGAAGACGTAGCGGTCGGGCGGATCGCGGCGCACGATGGCCGAGCCGCTATAGGGCGCGAAGAACAGCGCGCGGCGCTCCAGCGCATACGGGATCGCCAGCGCGTTGTTGGCGGTGCCCATGTTGCCGATGAAGCCGAACACCTGCTCCTTTTCATAAAGGTGCGTCATCGCGCCGATCGTCTTGGAGGGGTCGTAGGCGTCGTCGGCCGCAATCAGCCGCAGCTTGCGGCCGTTGATGCCGCCGGCGTCGTTGGCGCGGTTGAACGCCGTCTCGATGCCGACCTTCATCTGGCGCGCGGACTCCTTGCGCACGCCCGAGAACGGAATGACGGTGCCGAAGCGGATCTCGGTGTCGCTGACGCCGCGCGGCAGCGGCGGCGGTAGGTTGGCGGTGGGCTGCGTCGCCGCAGCCGCGGTCGACGGCGCCAGCGCGAAGGACAGGCTGGGCGCCGCCGATTGCTGCTGGCCGAGCGAGCGCTCCAGATCCGACAATTGGCGCTCAGCGGTCTGGCAATTGACTTGCGAGGACGCGACGCGGCCGCGGCCTTCGGCGATGTAGCTGTTGAAGCTGCGGATCAGCCCGTCGCGATCGCTGCTGTTCGTGGCGGCCTGGCGGATCACCTCGCCGAACTGATCGATGATGGTCTGGACGCGCCCCTGCGCGATCTCGCGGCAGGTCGCGGCCTGGCCGACCACCGGGCCGACGCGCGAGGCGAGATCACGAACCGTATCGGGAGAGATGGGAGCAGCGGAGGCAGTCGGCACTAACAAGCAGGTTCCGAGAAGGAGCACGCACCAGCGAACGGTCATATCTGAACTACCCGTCTTCTTTTGTTTGGTTGGCGTTGTTCGACTACATGAGTGAGACAGCAATCGTATTAAGGATAGGTTGCAGGACACCGCAAGCTCCATCGCACTGAGCGCCGGTCTAGGAACGCCGCGGCGACGGCTGTCGCGCAATCGCTGACATCGGTGGCCCTGCATCATCGCGAACTAACAGCCGCCGTGATCGATTATCGCCGGGAAACAACGGCTTGCGACATCGCATGACAGGCGGCTCGCGGTTCGCGCGCGACCGGGAGCGAGGCCCTCTCGCGCCATGGAGGCGTTTAGACGTGAGGGCGGGAAGTTGCTTGCAGTGTTAACCGCCGCTAACGCAGGACGATCAAATGCGCACGCCGGCCTTGAAGGCGGGCTCACCTTGCGCCTGTTGGCGACGACGTCGCCGCACCACAAGCCGTGATGACAATCGGGTGAGTTTTAATTGAATGCAGCAGCGGTCGAGGCCCTCGCAGGCGGCTGGATCAGCGCCCGTTTTGACGCTAGCAGCAGCTATCTCGTGTGAGTGCAGTGGGGATCCGTCGTGCCGTGGAAGAATACCAGACTGGAGTTCGGCGGCGTCGCCAAGTTCTTCCATTGGACCAGCGCGGCGGCGTTCATCGCCGCCTACATCGTCGTGTACTACGTCATCTGGTTCATGGATGACACCGCGCCGGAGGTGCTGCCGGTGCTGAATGTCCATTGGGTGCTTGGCATCTTCGTCGGGCTGTCCGTGGTCCCGCGGCTGCTGTGGCGGCTCGCCAATGTGCAGCCGGAGGCGCCGCATTCATCTCCCGCCGAGGCGTGGCTTGCGCAGGCAGCGCATTGGGGCCTCTACGCGCTGCTGATCGTGATGCCGCTGACCGGCTATATCGGCACCGATGCGCCGACCGATTTCGGAGCCTTCGCGGTGCCGAGCTTCCGCGAGACCGCGTTGTTCGGCTGGATCGAGACGCGCTGGGGCGTGTCGTGGGAGGCGTTCGAGCCGCCGGTCGACGCGATCCACCATTTCATCGGCAAATGGATCGCCTGGGTCGTGGTGGCCCTGCACGTCGCCGCCGCGCTGGTTCACCACATCGTCCGCCGCGACGGCGTGCTGACGCGGATGCTGCCGGGGCGGCCGGCGGCGTGATGATGTCGCCCGAATCCGACCGTCATTGCGAGGAGCCGAAGGCGACGAAGCAATCCAGGGCGTCGCGAGGACTCTGGATTGCTTCGCTCGCAATGACGCCTGGTAAAGCGTCGATCGTGCTCTGCCGACCTACTTGGCCGGCAAATTGGGCTTGATGTGCAGCTCGCGGAGCTGCTTGGTCGAGGCTTCCGACGGCGCGCCCATCAGCAGGTCCATGGCCTGCTGGTTCATCGGGAACAGCGAGATCTCGCGCAAATTCGTGGTGCCACACAGCAGCATCACGATGCGGTCGACGCCGGCGGCCATGCCGCCATGCGGCGGGGCGCCGTACTGGAAGGCGCGGTACATGCCGCCGAAACGGTCGACCACCTCCTGCTCGCCATACCCTGCGATCTCGAACGCCTTCACCATCGCTTCCGGCTTGTGGTTGCGGATGCCGCCGGAGGCGATCTCGTAGCCGTTGCAGGCGATGTCGTACTGGAACGCCTTGATGGTCAGCGGGTCCTTGGTCGTCAGCGCTTCCAGTCCGCCCTGCGGCATCGAGAACGGGTTGTGCGAGAAGTCGACCTTCTTGTCGTCCTCGTTGTACTCGTACATCGGGAAGTCGACGATCCAGGCCAGCGCGAAGCGGTCCTTGTCGATCAGGTTCAGCTCCTCGCCGACCTTGGTGCGGGCGAGGCCCGCGAACTTCCAGAACTTGTCGGGATCGCCGGCGACGAAGAAGGCGGCATCGCCGTCTTTGGTGCCGAGCTGGCTGCGGATCGCAGCCGTACGCTCAGGCCCGATGTTGTTCGCAAGCGGACCCGCGCCCTCGCCGCCCTCGCGCCACATGATGTAGCCGAGGCCGGGCTGGCCCTCGCCTTGCGCCCACGAATTCATGCGGTCGCAGAACGCGCGGCTGCCGCCACCGGGCGCCGGGATCGCCCAGACCTGGTTCTTCGGGTCCTCGAGCATGCGCGCGAATACCTTGAAGCCGGAGCCGCGGAAGTGCTCGGAGACGTCCTGCATCTCCAGCGGATTGCGCAAATCGGGCTTGTCGGTGCCGTATTTGCGCAGCGCTTCCGCAAACGGAATCCGCGGCCAGCCCTTGGTGACCGGCTTGCCCTTGGCGAACTCCTCGAACACGCCGGTGATGACCGGCTCCAGCGCCGCGAACACGTCCTCCTGCTCGACGAAGCTCATCTCGACGTCGAGCTGATAGAACTCGCCGGGCAGGCGGTCGGCGCGCGGGTCCTCGTCGCGGAAGCACGGCGCGATCTGGAAGTAGCGGTCGAAGCCGGACATCATCAGCAGCTGCTTGTACTGCTGCGGCGCCTGCGGCAGCGCGTAGAACTTGCCGGGATGGATGCGCGACGGCACCAGGAAGTCGCGCGCGCCCTCCGGCGAGGACGCGGTCAGGATCGGCGTCTGGAATTCGAAGAAGCCCTGCTCCTTCATCCGCCGGCGCATCGAATCGATGATCGCGCCGCGGGTCATGATGTTCTGGTGCAGCTTGTCGCGGCGCAGGTCCAGAAAGCGATACTTCAGCCGGATGTCCTCGGGGTAGTCCTGCTCGCCGAACACCGGCAGCGGCAGCTCGGCCGCGGGGCCGAGCACCTCGATGTCGGCGACGTACAGCTCGACCTGGCCGGTCGGCAGCTCGGCATTGTCGGTGCCCTCGGGACGGCGGCGGACCTTGCCTTCCATGCGCACGACCCACTCCGAGCGCAGCTTCTCGGCCAGCCCGAACGCCTTGGAGTCGGGATCGACCACGCATTGGGTGATGCCGTAATGGTCGCGCAGATCGACGAACAGCACGCCGCCATGGTCGCGGATGCGATGGCACCAGCCGGACAGCCGGACCGTCTCTCCGATGTTGCTGTCGCGGAGCGCGCCGCAGGTATGGGTCCGGTAGCGATGCATGGTCGTCCTGAATGGTCGGCGTGAGGAAAAGGGAATCGGCGCAGCCGCGAAGGCGCAGGCCGAATGCGCGCTGGGTTTAGCCGAGCCGCCCCGGCGCGGCAACCGCGGGAACGGGCCTTTTACACCCCGCAGCCCGGCCGCGCGCGCCCTCATTGCAACCTCCGGCGCTGCCGCCGAATTGGGCTGGCGCCGAAGCGCTCATCTGACGGCCGTTTGGGCTCGAAAAGCGGCCGCCTTGCGCCTATCTTGGAGCCATGACCGTGCATTTCCCCTTCCAGAACTCCTACGCCGCGCTGCCGGACAATTTCTTTGCCCGGGTGGCGCCCACCCCCGTCGCCGCGCCGCGGCTGATCAAGCTGAACCGGCCGCTGGCCGAGGAGCTTGGGCTGAACCCGGCCGAGCTGGAGACGCCGGAGGGCGCGGAGATCCTGGCCGGCAAGACCGTGCCGGAGGGCGCCGAGCCGATCGCGATGGCCTATGCGGGCCACCAGTTCGGGCATTTCGTGCCGCAGCTCGGCGACGGCCGAGCGGTGCTGCTCGGCGAGGTCGTCGACCGCAACGGCCTCCGCCGCGACATCCAGCTCAAGGGCTCCGGCCCGACCCCGTTCTCGCGCCGCGGCGACGGCCGGGCGGCGCTGGGGCCCGTGCTGCGCGAGTACATCGTCAGCGAGGCGATGGCGGCCTTGGGCATCCCGACCACCCGTTCGCTGGCCGCTGTCGTCACCGGCGAGCAGGTCTATCGCGGCACCGCGCTGCCCGGCGCCGTGCTGACGCGGGTCGCGACCAGCCATATCCGGGTCGGCACGTTCCAGTATTTCGCCGCCCGCCAGGACACCGAGGCAGTGCGCAGGCTCGCCGATCACGTCATCAGCCGGCACTATCCGGATCTCGCCGGCTCTGAGCGGCCCTATCACGCCCTGCTGGATGCCGTGATCTCGCGCCAGGCCAGACTGATCGCCGATTGGCTGCTGGTCGGCTTCATCCATGGCGTGATGAACACCGACAACACGTCGGTCTCCGGCGAGACCATCGACTACGGCCCGTGCGCCTTCATGGACGCCTATGATCCGAAGCAGGTGTTCTCCTCCATCGACGAGTTCGGCCGCTACGCCTTTGCCAACCAGCCGCGCATTGCGATGTGGAACCTGACTCGGCTGGCCGAATGCCTGCTGCCGCTGTTCGACGCCGACAAGGACCAGGCGATCAAGCAGGCCGAAGCCGCGCTCGACGGCTTTGCGAGCCAGTTCACCGAGGCGCACCAGGCGGGGCTGCGCCGCAAGCTCGGGCTATCAACGCAAACGGAAGGCGACCAGCCGCTGGCGCAGGCGCTGTTCGACACGATGGCGGCGGCCAAGGCGGACTTCACCCTCACCTTCCGCCGACTCAGCGACGCCGCCGGCAGCGGCGATCTGAGCGAGGTCCGCGCCCTGTTCGAGGATCCCGCCGGTTTCGACGAATGGGCCGCCCGCTGGCAGCAGCGCTTGGCCGAGGAACCGCAAACTGCGGCCGAGCGGCGCGCGGCCATGCGAAAGGTCAATCCGGCCTTCATCCCGCGCAACCACCGCATCGAGGCGGTCATCACTGCAGCGGTCGACAACGACGACTACAGGCCGTTCGAGGAGCTGCACGCGGTCCTGGCAAGGCCCTATGAGGACCAGCCGGAGCGGGCCGACTATGCTCAGCCGCCCGAGCCCGAGGAGCGAGTGCTGCAGACCTTCTGCGGCACCTGACACGCGCTCTTAACTCCGCGTCCACCATCGCGGCGACTGCGCCTGGGTCCTTAAGAAACGATCAACGCAGCCCCGACAAGTTGAAGCAACAAGTCGGGGAGGTCCGAGACGTGGACGCGCTGGTGTTCGAATTCCTGGGTCTGGCGATGGTCGCCCTGTGCCTCATCGTGCTCGCGGTCCCCTCCGGACGGAGGCCCTCCGGCCGCGTCCGGCATCATTGACGGCCCGCCGGCCCGTCTATCATCAACCATAGAGCGATCGGCGGACACGGCAGCGCTTGCCTTCCGGCCTGATTAGGCCGACAAGCAGAGATGAATTTCGTCTCGTACCCTTTGCCGACACCCTTGACTTGTCAGCGTTTTCGGACGACGGCGTAAGAGCCTCGTCATGGATCGTTCATGGACTTGATCACCACCACCGCGGACCTCGCGGCCGCCTGCGCCCGTCTCGCCCAACACCCGGTCATCACCGTCGATACCGAGTTCCTGCGGGAAACCACCTACTACCCCCTGCTCTGCGTCGTGCAGATGGCGAGCCCGGACGAGGCCCTCGTGATCGACGCGCTGGCCGAAGGCATCGATCTCAAGCCGTTCTTCGAGCTGATGGCCAATGAGAAGGTCCTGAAGGTCTTCCACGCCGCACGCCAGGACATCGAGATCATCTGGCATCGCGCCGGCATCGTCCCCCACCCGATCTTCGATACCCAGGTCGCCGCGATGGTGCTGGGGTACGGCGACAGCATCGCCTACGACCAGCTGGTCGAACGCATCACCGGCCATCGCCCCGACAAGACCCACCGTTTCACCGACTGGTCGCGCCGGCCCCTGACCAAGGAGCAGGCGCATTACGCCGAGGCTGACGTCACCCATCTGCGCGATGTCTTTGCCGCGCTCGATGCCGACCTCAAGAAGCGCGGCCGCAGCGACTGGGTCAGCGAGGAGATGGAGATCCTGACCTCGCCGAAGACCTACGACTTCCATCCCGAGCGCGCCTGGGAACGGCTGAAGACCCGCGTCCGCAAGCCCAAGGAGCTCGCGGTGCTGATCGAGGTCGCCGCCTGGCGCGAGCAGGAAGCGCAGAGCCGCGACGTGCCGCGCAGCCGCGTCATGAAGGACGACGCCGTGGGCGACATCGCCACGCATGCGCCGACCACGATCGAGAAGCTCGGCAACCTGCGCTCGCTGCCGAAGGGCTTCGAGCGCTCCAAATGGGGCTCCGATATCGTCGCCGCCGTGCAGCGCGGGCTGGCGCGTGATCTCGCCGCGCTCCCGAAGCTGGAAAAGCCGCGCAACAACTCCAATGGCGCCGCCATCGTCGAGCTGCTGAAGGTGCTGCTCCGCATGACGTCCGAGCGGCACGCCGTCGCCAGCAAGGTCATCGCCACCGTCGACGATCTCGAACAGATCGCCGCCGACGACCAGGCGGATGTGGCTGCGCTGCAGGGCTGGCGCCGCGAGCTGTTCGGTGAGGCGGCGCTGGCGCTGAAGCACGGCAAGCTCGCGCTGGCGATCGACAAGGGCCGCGTGATCCGCGTCGACCGGGCCTGACGGCGATCAGACCTGGCCGCTACGACCGGTTGCAGCTCCGGGCGTTTACCCAGTTGATTGCGGAGCGCCGCATACGCGGCGAATTTGCCACACTTTCACTCGGAATCGGCCCGCCCCCTCAACTCCGCCTCGATTGTCTGGGACACCTCAACCAGAGCCAACGAAAGGATGTAGGCGCTGGTCGGCAGGTTGAGCTGGCGCGCCCTCGCGATGGCCGCCTGGAGGCTGCTCGCCAGCTCTTTGAGCTCTTCCTCTCGGGTCATGTCGCGGTCTCGGTGGTGATGTCGGTGCTGGAGCTGCCCGTGTGAGCAAAGACGATTGCGAGCCGCCAGAACAGAAGCTGCTGCGGCTGCTGAGCGAAAATCCTGTTGATTTGCACGTGATGGAGGCGTTGCGCCTCGTGGTTGCATTCAACAAGATCACCGATCCGTCGGACCGCCGCATGGTGATCGATCTGGCCGAGCGTCTCGCCGAGGGCTGAACACCACGCCGGCGCCGCTCACACCGCCAGCCGTCCGCCGGCTCCGACCAATTCGGCGCTGTCGAGAACGCCGGCGAAGTTGCCGATCACCTTGGTGACGACCAGCTTGTAGGAAGTGGCGTCCCCGACGCAGGCCTGGCGGCAGGCCACCGCGTCCCTGATCACCTGATAGCGCTGGCTGCGATGAAAGCCGTCGACCACGGTCGACAGGATCGTCTCGTCGAGCGAAAAGCCGAGCATGACGCAGCGGATGTTGCGCATGTTCGACATGTAGTCGGCGAAGCGCGCCGAGCTGTAGGCTGACGGCAGCGGATGCTCGAAGGCCATCTCGCCGGGCGTCGGCCTGAAGTCGTCGATCCACTCTGTCAGATTGGATGCCGGGTTGAACCAGGCCGCTTGCGCGATCCGCTTGAGATGGATCACCGGCCACAATTGCTCGCGCCAGAACGCGACCATTTGCCGACAGCGCGCCATGGTGGCGTCGCCGTCCGCGATCAGGTGCTTGCGTCCCAGTGCGAGATATTCGCGCTGCAGATCGGCGCAGACCAGAACCGGCGGATCCGTGTCGGTCGCGCCGAACAGCTCCCGGTTCGACATCAGGGTCTCGCTGCAGAGAAATCCCGCAGCGGCGAAGATGCCGGCCGGCCTGCGGAGAGATCGAGCACGCCGGGCCGATCCCAGTCGCCCTCGGGCCGGATGATCATGTAGGGATCGCTGTCGAGGGTGATTGCGTCGTTGCAAGGCTCGAGGTCGAGCACCATCTCGGTGTAGGAGAAATCCGAGAAGGTCAGCTTGCGATTGTGCCCGAGCGGCTTGGCGCCGAAATGCGCCCAAAAGTCGACGAGACGATCCTGCGCGTGGCCATAGGCCTTCTTGAAGCCCTTGCGCCGGCAATAATCGAGCGCCTCCCGCACCAGCTTGAACGACAGCCGTGAGCGCCGGTACTGATGGCGCACTGCGAGCCGCTCCACCTTCGCGAATTCGCCAAAGAAGCGCACGCGCACGCAGCCGGCTGGCTGATTGCCGACGAAGCCGAGGAAATGCGCCGCGACCAGGTCGTTGCCGTCGAACTCCTCCTCCATCGGGCAGTCCTGCTCGGACAGATAGACCGCCGAGCGGATTGCAGTGACGAGCATCAGGTCGTTCGGATCGCGCGCGATGCGCACCGTGATCGCGCGTGAATTCGATTTGGCCGTCTTGGCTGTACTAATGCCGTGCATCCGCAACACTCCCTTCCACAAATTGATTCATCCGTATCGCCGGGTCGATCAGCTCCGGCATCCGGTTCCAAGGCCGCTGGTACCACCAGAGATCCGGTTGAAAGCTAGGAACCGGCGAGAAGCCAAGCGCGCCGAGAAACGCGCGTCCTTCCGCGCTCGATGGCTGCGCGTAGTAGTCGGCGGCGCGAAACCTGGGCTCGCGCATCATCCGGGCGACATTGCCGAGCCCGATGGCGCCCCGGCCCTGCGCGACCAGCGCCCACACGTAGATCGCCGCGGCCTGCTCGCCGGGCCGCGCCAGAAATTGGCGCGGCGGTTGAATCAAATTGAACTCATCCAGCAGCAACGCATCGAGGCCGGCGCAATTCAGATAGAGAAAGGCGATCCCGCCGAGCAGGTTCCTACCGCGGCAAAGCATGAAGATGGAGTCCGGGTCGTAGCGCAGGAATTCGGCGAGCTCGTGCTCGGTGGCGCGCACGCCAGGGATTTCCCGCCGCGCGAGCGCGGCGAGCTCAGCCAGACGGTCACGCGTGACTGCGTGCGCCGTGACGATATCTGACTGCGGCAATGCGTCGAGGTCATGTCGGACGCTGTATTCTGTGCTTCCGCACTGCGGCTTCTGCATCTATGTTTCCAGCTTGGCTTTGATGACGTCACCATACTAGTCGGGGCTGGAGTGTGTATGCCGCAACATTTGCATCGGGGCGCTGCGCTGACGCAGCGCCGCAAACCTGACGAAACGCTTAATGCATCGTGGGAAGATTTAAGAGCATTTCTCCTTTGTACCCGGCACCGCAGCTTTCGACATGCCGCCGATGTGCTCGGGCTCACGGCCACCACATTGATGCGCAAGATCGACCGGCTCGAGGAAGAGCTCGGCTGCAAGCTGTTCATTCGCGATCAGTCCGGCCTGTCGCTCAGCGATGAAGGGCGGTCGCTGCTGTTCGACGTCGAACAGATGGAAAGGCTGAGCTTCAACATCTTCCGGCGCGCCTCGCTCTCGACCGATACCCGCGGCTCCGTGCGCGTCGCGGTGACCGAAGGCCCCGGCAATTTCTGGATCCTGCCGCGGCTGATCGACTTCCAGCGGACCTATCGCAGGATCACGGTCGATCTGAGCTGCGCGATGCAGCAGGCGGACGTCTCACGGCTGGAGGCCGACATCTCGATTCAGTTCGAGCCGCCGACCAATCCCGATGTCATCGTTGCCAAGCTCGGCCGCCTTCACATCTACGGCTTCGTGTCGGAATCCTATCGCGACGCCTATGGACTGCCCAAGACGCTCGCCGATCTCAGGAACCACCGCATCATCAAGCAGCACGGCGTGCAACTGGATGAGACGGGCTACGCCCGCATTCTCGGCTTGGAGTCCCTCGAAGGCATCGTCGGCATCTCGACGAATTCGAGCGTGGCCGTGCTCTACGCCGTCGAGCGCGGCGCCGGCATCGGCTTCCTGCCGACATCCGCGGTCGCGCTCGGCGCGCCGCTGGTTCCGGTGGACCTCGGCATCAACTACCACATGGATCTGTGGCTGACCTACCACAAGGAGTTTCGCAACTCGGACCGGCACAAGATCGTCATCGACTGGCTGAAGCGCATTTTCGATCCGAAGGTCCACGCCTGCTTCCGGGACGAATTCATCCATCCGCTGGAGCTGGTCCCCTTGATGGCGCAGGCACGGGAGGTGGTCGGCTTCGGCGGCTACGTCGCGCCCAGCCCGGTCTGAGAGCCTACCACTTGAACTCGACGCCGAGCGTGCCTTGATGCGACTGCAGCGCCGAGCGAAGCTTGGCGTCGTAGTTCACATAGATGCGCGAGGTGCTGCTCAGCGACAGCGACATCGCCGCTCCGGTGTCGGCGCCGTAGCGGCCCTCGCCCAGTCCTTGGAGCGTGATGCTTTGCGGACCGAGGCTGACGGTGACGGAGCCGAGGTTCTGGCAGACATTGTCGACGAACTTGGCGTAGGCCGAGAGGTCGAGGATCTTGCCATCGAGAATGAAGTAGCGGCCGACTTCGGCCCCGACGAGAAAGCGCGCGCGCTCGAGCGACGTGCCGCTGACAGTGAGCGGTTCGAGGCCGCCGCTTTCCTGGAATGCGGCGGTGGTTGCGCGCGCATATTCGAAGGCGAGCTTCGGCACGACCCGGGTTTCACCGAAGCTCCAGTAGTAGTCGAGTTCGCTCAGGACGCCGGTGATGTGGGCGCCGTAGGCTGCGCGCGTCGCACCCAGGCTGGTGCCGCGCTGCGCCTTGATCCCACCGGAGCCATAGACCACCGCGATGGCCCAGGTCCAGGGTCCCTGATCCACGGAGGCATTGAAGCCCAGCTGCGTCAGGTCGAGGGTGGTCGACTGGAGCGCCAGCGGCACGTCGACCCAGGTGCGGCTCTGGTCCACCGAGATCCCGGCATTCACGCCGGGCGCGAGGCGCATGCCGATACCGGCAACGCCGCCCCAGGTCGATCTGCGGTCGCCGACGAAATCGCCCTGGGGCTGGCTGCGAGCCCAAACCCCATAGGTTTCGCCCCAGGTCCGAAAGCGCGGCTGCTCCGCCGCCTCCGACGCGCCGCCGCCGCCGGGATTGCTGCGCTGGAGCCGGCTTCCGCCATGCGTCGCCTCGACCCCCAGCCGCTCCAGGAAGCTGGAGCCAAGATTGAGCACCGACTGGCCCGCAGACAGATCGGCATTCAGCGCGCTTGCCTTTGGGACAGGAACAGGAACGGGGGTCGGGCTTGGCGTGGGCGTGGGGCTTGCCGACGGGCTTGGCAGGCTTGCCGCGCCGGCGGCGCCAGCGGAGAGCACGAGCGTCAACCCGAGTGCGGCGACACCAGCCAGTGCGCGTGCGAACCCGCGCGAGCGTCCTGTCTCTGCAGCCCGAGATGCGCCGCGCATCGATGCCCGCCCCGAATTGATTAAATATCAACCGTCGGGATTTGCCTGCAGTTCTCCCTGATGGTCAATCCGGATGTTCCGGTCCGGCCGGGTCGTGCGGAACTTTGTGGTTCCGGCGCCACAACGTCGCGAGGCGCTGGCGCGACAGTGCTTGCGACTCCGCGACGCGTTCTCATCAGTTCGGCAAACTTGATATCGACGGAAAATCGTGTTGCAATCTCGGATACAATCGGATTGGCCGTTCGACTGTGCGTTTCGTGACTTCGGAAATCAAGCAGATCCCGGGAAGCCCGTTTGTGGCGTGGCACGCGCGAGCGTGGCCGCGTCTTTTTTTCGTCTAGACGGAGGAGACAACGATGCCGACCTACAAGGGCAGCGTGAAATGGTTCAACCCGACCAAGGGATACGGCTTCATCAAACCGGCCGGCGGAGACAAGGACGTGTTCGTCCATATCTCGGCCGTCGAGCGGGCCGGATTGACCACGCTCAACGAGAACCAGCCGATCGAATATGACCTGGTGGAGAGCCGCGGCAAGACCTCGGCGGAGAATTTGAAGCTGTCGTGAACCTGTGTGCGGGCGGACATGCCATGATGTGGGCCGCCCTCAGCTAACGAACTCCGCGCAAGGCTACTACGCGGATGACCAGACTTCGTCAGCCCTTGATGCGCCCCCGGCCCTGCCGGGGATTTTTTTGTCCGAACGCAGGCTCAGCGCGGGCGATACACGGCTGTTCCTGCGGAAAGAAACCCCTCACCCAAGCGAGCCCGCAGATCGGCCGGCGATGCCCTCTCCCACCCTGGCGAAGCAAAGCTTCGCCAGGGTGGGAGAGGGCCAGACGGTGGCAGCGTCATACTCACTCGGGCGAGGGGTTCTTTCCGCGAGCGCACTCTCTCCGCAGACAAGATCCCTCACCCGGCAACAACGCCCCAACTACGAAACCATCGGCCAGATCATCATCTGGTCCGCCTGCTCCGTCGCGGTGGTCTTGCAGAGATCGCCTTCCAGCCGCACCTGGTCTCTCGCCAGCAGCTTCAGCGCTTCCGGATAGATCCGGTGCTCGACGCCGAGGATGCGCTCCGACAGCGTGTCGGCGGTGTCGTCGTCCCGCACCACGACCGCGCCCTGCATCACGATTGGGCCGGCGTCCGTCTCGGGAATCACGAAATGCACGGTCGCGCCGGAGAGCTTCACGCCGGCGCGCAGCGCCTGGCCGTGCGGATCAAGGCCAGGGAAAGACGGCAGCAGCGAGGGATGGATGTTGAGCATCCTGCCATACCAGCGCTGCACGAACTCGGCCGTGAACAGCCGCATGAAGCCGGCCAGGCAGATGATCTCGATGCCGCGCGCGTCCAGCGCCGCCTGCAGCTTGGCCTCGAAGCCGGCGCGGTCCTTGCCGAACGGCTTGCTCTCGATCACCTCGACCGCGATGCCGCTCTCCGCAGCCTTCTGCAGTCCGGCGGCGTCCGCGCGGTTCGAGATCACGACGGCGATCTCGGCCGGAAAGCCCGGCTGCGTCGCAGCGCGGATCAGCGCGGCCATGTTCGAACCGCGACCGGAGATCAGGATGGCGACGCGGCGCTTCATCGTGGCAGCTCGTCTCACAGAGCCAGATCGAGCGCGCCGGTGTAGATCACGCGCTCCTCGCCCGACGCCGCGACCACTTCACCGAGGCGGGCCACGTGCTCGCCATTGGCGGTGAACACCTCGGTGACGGCGTCGACGGCCTCGGCCTTGACGATCACGATCATGCCGATCCCGCAATTGAAGGTGCGCAGCAGTTCGCGCTCGGCGATGCCGCCCTGCCCGGCCAGCCATTTGAACACCGGCAGCACCGGCAGATGCGTCAGGTCGATCGAGACGCCGAGATGCTTCGGCAGCACGCGCGGGATGTTGTCGGTGAAGCCGCCGCCGGTGATATGTGCCAGCCCCTTGACCGCGCCGGTCTCGCGGATCGCGCGCAGGCAGGATTTCACGTAGAGCCGCGTCGGCGTCAGCAGTGCCGCACCCAGCGTCAGCACCGGCGCGAACGGCGCCGGCGCATCGAAGCCGAGGCCCGATTGGGCGACGATCTTGCGCACCAGCGAGTAGCCGTTGGAATGCACGCCCGAGGAGGCCAGGCCGAGCACCAGGTCGCCGGCCGCGATGTCCGGCGACGGCAGCAGGGTGCCGCGCTCGGCTGCGCCGACGGCAAAGCCGCCGAGATCGTAGTCGCCGTCCTTGTAAAGGCCCGGCATTTCGGCCGTCTCGCCGCCGATCAGCGCGCAGCCGGATTCGCGGCAGCCTTCGGCAATACCGGCGACGATCGAGGCGGTCGCCTCCGGGTCGAGCTTGCCGCAGGCGAAGTAGTCGAGGAAGAACAGCGGCTCGGCGCCCTGCACCACGAGATCGTTGACCGACATGGCAACGAGATCGATCCCGATGCCGCCATGCAGCCCGGTCTCGATCGCGATCTTGACCTTGGTGCCGACGCCGTCGGTCGCGGCCACCAGGATCGGATCCTTGAAGCCGGCGGCCTTCAAATCGAACAGGCCGCCGAAGCCGCCGATCTCGGCATCCGCGCCGGCGCGGGCGGTGGCGCGCACCATGGGCTTGATCAGATCGACCAGACGGTTTCCGGCATCGATATCGACGCCCGAATCTGCATAAGTGAGCCCGTTCTTGCGCTCGGTCATGGTAAAAACCCCTAATCTGACCGCTGGTTACGTCGGAATCCGGCTGCGCGCAATGGCTCGCAGGGGGCTCGTCCCCACCCTATCTAGGAACCGACCGGTTCGCTTCGCACGGAAGTGGGTTAAGTTTTGATCGAGTTGTCGTCGGGACCAGCTGCGTGACCATTCCCCACTCTATCCCCAATCTGATTACGCTGGGCCGAATCCTGCTGGTGCCGATCGTGGTCTGGGCCATCGCGGCCGGAGAGATGGAGGTCGCGTTTCTGGTGTTCGTGGTGGCCGGCGTGAGCGATGCCGTCGACGGCTTCCTGGCGCGGCGATTCAATCTCCGCTCCGAGCTCGGCGCCCTGCTCGACCCGCTGGCGGACAAGGCCCTGCTGGTCTCGATCTTCGTCACGCTCGGCATCTGGGGCGCCATCCCGCGCTGGATCGTCATCCTGGTGGTTTCGCGCGACATCATGATCGTGGCCGCGGTGATCGTCTCCTGGCTGTTCGACCGGCCGGTCGCGATGAAGCCGTTGATGGTCTCCAAGCTGAACACGGCAGCCCAGGTCGGATTTGCCGCGCTCGTGCTCGCCTCACTCAGCTTCGGCTTCGAGCCCAAGCCTTACGACGCGGTGCTGATGGTGCTGGTCACGGTCTTTACGCTCGTGTCGGTCGGGCTGTATCTGGTCGACTGGGTGCGCCACATGAGCACCATTGAAGTCCGCTGATCCTCTCAAGAGCTGTCGCGGACCTCGGGCACGCCACGTTACGGAGCACGTCGATCTTGGCCAGCCACATTCCCCCTCGCCAGCTGGCCCTTGCCCTGCCGCACGCGGAGAGCCTGACACGGGACAACTTCTTCGAAGGTCCCGGCAACGCGTCCGGGCTCGCTCTGGTCGACGCATGGCCGGAATGGCCGGCCCGGACGATGTTCCTGGTCGGCCCCGACGGCTCCGGCAAGAGCCATCTCGCCGCGATCTGGGCCGAGCAGGCCGGCGCCCGCTCGCTGTCGGCGCATGCGCTGGAGGCCGGCGCCGTCCCCGGGGCGCTCGCCACCGGCGCGCTGGTGCTGGAGGACCTCACGGCCGCCGATCTCGATGAACGGGCGCTGTTTCATCTGCTGAACCTGGCGCGCCAGGACGAAGCCTTCGTGCTGATCACCGCCCGCGAGGCACCGGCGAGCCTGCCGATTGCGCTGGCCGACCTGAGGTCGCGGCTGCGCGCCGTCCCGGTGGTCACCCTGCTGCCGCCCGACGACCAGCTGTTTCGAGCCCTGATCGTCAAGCTCGCGGCGGACCGGCAGCTTTCGATCGACGAGACGGTCGTGAGCTACCTGGCGAGCCGCATCGAGCGATCCTATGCGGCGGCGCGCGAGACCATCGCAATGCTCGACAACGAGTCGCTGCGGCTCGGACGGCCCGTCACCCGTGCCCTGGCGGCCGAGCTGCTCCGCAGCGTGTGACCGCCGGCCATCTTGACGGCAGCCTTCGCCGGAACCTCAATGGTGCCGGCGACGTCATCCCTCTGTCATACGGCCTGCGCTACTGGTTGGCACTCGCGCCCTGATTTGGCGCCGTGACCGAATATGGATCGAGTTCTGATGGATATTGAGCAAGTGACTGAGATTGCAGCACAAGAGCCGGTTACGGCTGCCGGGCTCGAGATCGCCTCGAGCCCCGAGCGCTTCATCAACCGGGAACTGTCCTGGCTGCATTTCAATCGTCGCGTGCTCGAGGAATCGGTCAATCCGCGCCACCCGGCGCTGGAGCGGGTGCGGTTCCTGTCGATTTCAGCCAACAACCTTGATGAATTCTTCATGGTCCGCGTCGCCGGCATCCGCGCCCAGGTGCGCGAGGGCATCGCCGAGCGCAGTCCAGACGGGCTGACGCCGATCGAGCAGCTGAAGCTGATCAACGAGACCGTGTCGCAGCTCGCGATCGACCAGCAGGCGATCTGGCGCGACCTGCGAAAATTCCTCGCCGAGCTCGGCATCGTGCTGGTGGACGGCCAGGATGTCACCAAGAGCGAGCGGGCCTGGATCGAGGACCACTTCCTCGCCAACATCTTCCCGCTGCTGACGCCGCTCGCGATCGACCCGGCGCATCCGTTCCCGTTCATCCCGAGCCTCGGCTTCACCGTGGCGCTGCAGCTCACGCGCACCGCCGACGGCCGGCCGATGAACGCGCTGATCCGCATGCCCGGCAAGATCGACCGCTTCATCCGCTTCCCCGGCGCCAAGGACGGCGTGATCCGCCTGATTACCCTGGAACAGGCGACCAGCCTGTTCATCGGCCGCCTGTTTCCCGGCTACACGGTCAAGGGCCAGGGCGCCTTCCGCATCATCCGCGACAGCGAGATCGAGATCGAGGAAGAGGCCGAGGATCTGGTGCGGCTGTTCGAGACCGCGCTGAAGCGCCGCCGCCGCGGCTCGGTGATCCGGCTCGAGATCGAGGCCAACATGCCGGAGGAGCTGCGCCACTTCGTGCAGGATGCGCTGGCGACCACCGACGACGAGGTGTTCGTGGTCGACGGCGTGCTGGCGATGAACGAGCTGTCGCAGCTGACGCGCGTCGACCGGCCCGACCTGGAATTCGCGCCCTATGTGCCGCGCCATCCCGAGCGGGTGCGCGACCATGGCGGCGACATTTTTGCTGCGATCCGGCAGAAGGACCTGATCGTCCACCACCCCTACGAGTCGTTCGACGTCGTCGTACAATTCCTGCAGCAGGCGGCGCGCGATCCCGATGTCGTCGCCATCAAGCAGACGCTGTACCGCACGTCGAACAATTCGCCGATCGTGCGCACGCTGGTGGAAGCGGCGGAGGCCGGCAAATCGGTCACCGCGCTGGTCGAGCTCAAGGCACGCTTCGACGAGGAAGCCAACATCCGCTGGGCGCGCGACCTCGAACGCGCCGGCGTGCAGGTCGTCTATGGTTTCCTGCAGCTGAAGACCCATGCGAAACTGTCGATGGTCGTGCGCCGCGAGGGCGGCAGCCTGACCACCTATGTGCACACCGGCACCGGCAACTATCATCCGGTGACGGCGCGCATCTACACCGACCTGTCCTACTTCACCTCTGACCCGGTGATCGGCCGCGACGTGACGCGGGTGTTCAACTACATCACCGGCTACGCCGAGCCGATCGACATCGAGAAGATGGCGGTGTCGCCGCTCACGCTTCGCAAGCGCATGATCGAGCACATCCATGGCGAGACCAGCTTTGCCCGCCAGGGCAAGCCGGCCGTGATCTGGATGAAGATGAACTCGCTGGTCGATCCCGATATCATCGACGCGCTGTACGAGGCCTCGCAGGCCGGCGTCTCGATCGACCTGATCGTGCGCGGCATCTGCTGCCTCAGGCCCGGTATTCCCGGCCTGTCCGACAATATCCGCGTCAAATCGGTGATCGGACGCTTCCTCGAACATGGCCGCATCTACTGCTTCGGCATGGGCCAGGGCCTGCCGAGCGCCAAGGCCGCGGTCTATATCTCCTCGGCCGACATGATGCCGCGCAATCTCGACCGCCGCGTCGAGGTGCTGTGCCCGCTGCAGAACCCGACCGTGCACCAGCAGGTGCTGGAGCAGATCATGGTCGCCAACCTCAAGGACACCGAGCAGAGCTGGCAATTGTTGCCGGATGGGTCGTCAACGCGTATGAAGGCCGCGAAGGGCGAGGAGCCGTTCAACCTGCACAATTACTTCATGACGAATCCGAGTCTGTCCGGCCGTGGAAAGTCGCTCAAGGAATCATCACCGCGCCGGCTCACGCGCCGGAACGAACGCAACTCGTCCTAGCGACCTGCTTCTCAGGGGAATGACGCGGTGAAACGGCCCGCGACCAGGGCCGGAAATGTCGGTGTCATCGACATCGGCTCGAACTCCGTCCGTCTCGTCGTCTACCAGGCGATGGAGCGCAGTCTCGTCACCGTGTTCAACGAGAAGGCGCTGTGCGGGCTCGGCCGCGAGGTGCAGACCACCGGCCTGCTCGCTGCCGACGCCGTGGACAAGGCGCTGACGGCGCTGAAGCGGTTCCGTGCGCTGTGCAAGGTGCAGAAGGTTGGCGAAGTCCATGCGATCGCCACGGCCGCCTGCCGCGATGCCTCGAATGGCCCCGACTTCATCGCCAAGGCCGAGAAGATCTGCGGCGTGCCGATCCAGATCCTCACCGGTCCCGAGGAGGCGCGCTACTCGGCGCTCGGCGTCATCTCCGGCATTCATAAGCCCGACGGCATCGTCGGCGATCTCGGCGGCGGCTCGCTGGAGCTGATCGACGTGCGCGGCCATCAGGTGCGGAGCGGCGTCACCTTGCCGCTCGGCAGCCTGGCGCTGCAGGACCTCGCGGAGAAATCGCTGAAGAAGGCGCAGCGGATCGCCAGCGAGGCGCTGACCGACCTGCCGCAGCTTCTGGCCGGCGAGGGCCGCACCTTCTACGCGGTCGGCGGCACCTGGCGCGCGCTGGCGCGCATCCACATCATCCAGAGCGGCTATCCGCTCGGCGTCATGCACGGCTATGCGATCCCCGCCGCGGACGCGCTCGCCTTCGTGCGCCGGCTGCGCCGGCTGGTCGCCGCGGACATGCTGGCCGACATCGAGGCGATCGCCGAGGCGCGCCGGCCGCTGCTCGCCTATGCCGCGCTGGTGCTCGAGCACATCATCCGCGTCGCCAAGCCCACCACGGTCGTATTCTCCACCTTCGGCGTACGTGAGGGCCTGCTCTACTCCAAGCTGCCGGATGCCGAGCGCGCCAAGGACGGCCTGCTCAGCGCGGCGCAAGGGTTGAACGAGCTGCTGTCGCGCTCGGCCCAGCATGCCCGCGAGTTGATCGACTGGACCGACCGGCTGTTTCGCGTCGTGCATGTCCGCGAGACTGATGACGAGCGCAGGCTGCGCCACGCCGCCTGCCTGATGTCCGACATCGGCTGGCGGATGCATCCGGATCATCGCGGCGAGCAGACCTACGGCATCATCCTCAACGGCAATTTCGGCTCGATCAGCCATGAGGGCCGCATCTTCGTCGCGCTGTCGGTGTTCTTCCGCTACGAGGGTCAGCGCGACGAGGCGGCTGCCCCTGCTCTCACCCAGCAACTAAGTCCCGCACAGATCGATCGCGCCCGCCTGCTCGGTACCGCCTTCCGCGTCGCGCATCTGATCTCGGCGGCGCGGCCGGGCGTGCTGTCCGCCACGCATTTCCGCACCCAGGACCGCAAGCTGATGCTGGTGTTCGAACATCACCTGGTCGATCTCGTCGCCGACCGCGTCGGCGGGCGGTTCAAGCAATTGGCCCGGCTCGTCGGCCGCTCCGGCTCGGTGGTGCTGAGCTAGCCGAGTTCGCGCCTCGGCATTGGACCAACACGCCGAGCGGCCGGGCCAACGGCCCTGAGGGCGCTAGCGGGGCTGCGGCGGGACGCCGGCCGAGATCGCGATCATGCGCTGGGCGATGATGCCGTAGACCTTGCGCCAGGCGTTCTCGACGTCTTCGGTCCATTGCGGCCCGAGACCCTTGGAGAGGCTCCACAACAGCGCCTCGCCGACCACGGGATAGTGCTCCGGCCTGACGCCGTAGCGCGCATGATTGCGGCCGAGAATATCAGTGCTGGACAACAGGCCCGTCATCTTGTCGAGGCTGCCGACGAGCACCGCGAGGGTCGCGATGAAATCCCGCTTGAGGACCTCCATGTCGGCGGGAAACAACTGGCGGCATTCCGGAGCGAGCTCGAAAACGCGGTCATAGAACGTGGAGGTCATCTCCGAGGCATTGGCAAATACCATGTCGAACGACGACCTGACATGGCCGATCTCCTCTGCAGTCAACATTCGCTAGTCCAATTTCAAAAATACCGATGATGGCTCGATGGCTTGAAGTCCGACGTGGTGGTGTCGCCGCGGCACGATCTGGTTCAAGACGATCTGGTTCACGACGATCCAGCTCAAGACTATGAGACGCGACCGACGCCACCCTACCCTATTTATTCAAAACGCGGCACCGTGCCGCAGCCGCATCAACAGCTCACGCCCTTCCCCGGCTCCGTTGAGCGCGTCGGCCCATGCGGACAGATCCGGCGGGCGGAGATCGCGTCTCGGCGATCCATCACAGCACCGGCTGCATCAGCCGGTCATCAGGCGTTGCCGCCATCGCAAGCGTGCCGCGGGACTATCACGATGTCCCGTCGCGAGGGCATCGTCACACTGCATCATTGTTGAGCATTATCCGCGATGCATCACGACGCATGATGACCTGAACTTGGGCAACGTCGCGGGCTTGTCGCAAAGCCGACACTCCGACACGTGATCTGTATTTCTCACAATATAGCTTTCGAGAATTCCAAAATCATTCTATCTGCGTTCGGTGCGGGGCGATCCGCCTGCCGATCCTCCGCGCGATAGGGACGAACATGGGAGCTGAAGGCCATGTGGGCTCGGCGACCAGGAAAGGAAAATCTTCAATGGCGACCACGACGGCCGAGCTCGAGCAGCTTCTGATGCAGCGCTCGCTCACCGACGCCGAATTGATCGCGGCGGCGGAGACGGCAGCTGATTTCCGCATCCTCCCTGATGCCACCGTGATCAAGATCGGTGGACAGAGCATGATCGATCGCGGCCGTGCCGCCGTCTATCCGCTGGTCGAGGAGATCGTCGCCGCGCGCAAGACGCACAAGATGCTGATCGGCACCGGCGCCGGCACTCGGGCGCGGCACCTGTATTCGATCGCCGCGGGCCTGAACCTGCCTGCCGGCGTGCTGTCGCAGCTCGGCGCGTCCGTAGCCGACCAGAACGCGGCGATGCTGGGTCAGTTGCTTGCGAAGTACGGCATCTCCGCGGTCGAAGGCGCCGGCCTGTCCGCCGTGCCGCTGTATCTCGCCGAGGTGAACGCCGTGGTGTTCAGCGGCATGCCGCCCTACGGCCTGTGGATGCGGCCATCAGCCGACGGCGTCATCCCGCCCTACCGCACCGATGCCGGCTGCTTCCTGGTCGCCGAACAGTTCGGCTGCAAGGCGATGATCTATGTGAAGGACGAGAACGGGCTCTACACAGCCAATCCGAAGACGGACAAGACCGCCACCTTCATTCCAAAGATCTCGGTCGCCGAGATGAAGGCCAAGGGCCTTGCCGACTCCATCCTGGAATTCCCGATGCTCGACCTGCTCGAAGCCGCCCGCCACGTCCGCGAGGTGCAAATCGTCAACGGCCTCGTTCCCGGCAACCTGACCCGCGCGCTCGCGGGCGAGCATGTCGGCACCATCATCACCGCGAGCTAACGGAGCCGACCCGTCATGGCTGACACCAACACCATCAAGCACGTCGCCTCGCCGCTCGCCCGGCAGACCCTCCTCGACAACAAGCTCACCCGCCCCGTCGCCGGCAAGCGCCCGATGGCGCTGCTGCCCTGGCTTCAGGTCGTCAAGATCGGCGGCCGCTCGATCATGGATCGCGGCGCCGAGGCGATCCTGCCGCTGGTCGAGGAGATCAGGAAGCTGCTGCCCGAGCATCGTCTTCTGATCCTGACCGGTGCCGGTATCCGCGCCCGCCATCTCTACGGCGTCGGCCTCGATCTCGGCCTGCCGGTCGGCTCGCTCGCGCCGCTTGCCGCCAGCGAGGCCGGACAGAATGGACACATCCTGGCAGCGCTGCTGGCCGCAGAGGGCGTCTCCTACATCGAGCACCCGACCATTGCGAACCAGCTCGCCATTCATCTGACGGCAGCGCGTGCGGTCGTCGGCAGCGCCTTCCCGCCCTATCACCACCATGAATTCCCGACCTCGCGGCTGCCGACGCATCGCGCCGACACCGGCGCCTTCCTGATCGCCGACGCGCTGGGCGCGGCCGGACTGACGATCGTGGAGGACGTGGATGGGGTCTACACGGCCGATCCCAACGGGCCCGACGCGGCCAAGGCGACATTGCTGCGCGAGACCAGCCATGATGCGCTGGCCAAGCAACAGGGCACGCTGCCGTTCGACCGCACGTTGCTCGAAGTGATGGCCAATGCCCGCCACCTCTCGCGCGTGCAGGTCGTCAACGGCCTGGTGCCGGGGCGGCTGACGGCGGCGCTGCGCGGCCATCATGTCGGCTCGGTCATCACCACCGGCGCACGTCCCTGATCACCCAAAGAAGAAGGCCGCTCGTGCGACGAGCGGCCTTGTTGTTGGTCGGAACTGGACGAACCTTCTGCACTGACCCTGCAGTCAGGGCAGCTCGACGCCGCGCGCCGGAACGGCTTCGATCTCGTGCTTGCCCTTGTTCTGCAGCGCCCGCCCCCGCCAGATGGAGCCGGCTACCAGGACCACCAGGGCGCCGAGCAGCGACATCAGGGTTTCCATGACGTCGACATGGCTGGTGAGAGTCGACTTGCCCGCCCACAGCGCCGACGTCGCGTCGATGCTGATATTGACGGTGCCGTCGAGCAGATGATGCAGCATCGGCTCGATCGCGGGATCGGTCGCGATCACTTCGCCGGCGACCCAGCCGAGCAGCATGGCGCCGAGCCAGACCAGCAGCGGGAAACGATCGAGGACAAGCATGATCAGCGCGGCACCCGCAATGATCAGCGGGATGCTCATGGCAAGGCCGATGATCAGCAGCGAGGCCTGTCCATTGGCGGCGGCGGCCACCGCGATCACGTTGTCGAGGCTCATCACGAGGTCGGCGAGCGCGACGATGCGCACGGCGTGCCACAAGGTCGTACCGGCAGCGATGTCGTCGTTCTCGTCCTCGGGAACCAGCAGCTTGGCGGCGATCACCAGCAGGGCCAGGCCGCCGATCAGCTTCAGATAGGGCAGCGCCATCAGGGTGGCGACGATGCCGGTAAAGGCGATCCGCAGCGCCACGGCAATGCCGGAGCCGGCCACCATGCCCCAGAAACGGTGCTTGCCATGCAGGCCGCGGCAGGCGAGCGCGATCACCAGCGCGTTGTCGCCCGACAACAGCACGTTGATCCAGATGATTTTGCCGAGCGCGAGCCAGAACCCGGGGCTCTGCAGATCGGCTTCGAATTGAGCGAGGAGATGACCGTAGGTGGCGGGATCAGCGAGTTGCGACAGCCAGTTCACGGCCAGACCTTCCAGATGTGTTCGACGGGACTTCCCCGGCCGGAAACCCTGCGGCGGGGCCTGGCCCCGCCGCAATGTTCAGCGTCAGCCGACGATCTCGTTGCCGGAGAAGAACTGCGCGATCTCGATCGCGGCAGTTTCCGCCGCATCCGAGCCGTGCACCGAGTTCTCGCCGATCGACTTGGCGTGCAGCTTGCGGATGGTGCCGTCGGCCGCCTTCGACGGATCGGTCGCGCCCATCACGTCGCGGTACTTCAGGATGGCGCCCTCGCCTTCGAGAACCTGGACGACGACCGGGCCGGAGATCATGAAGTCGACCAGCTCGCCGAAGAACGGCCGCGCCTTGTGCACGGCGTAGAAGGTCTCGGCCTGATCCCGGGTCATGCGGATGCGCTTCTGGGCCACGATGCGCAGGCCGGCTTTCTCGATCAGCGCGTTGACCGCGCCGGTGAGGTTACGCTCGGTCGCGTCGGGCTTGATGATCGAAAAGGTGCGCTCAATCGCCATGATATCGTCCTTGGAGGTGCGGGATTTGGGTGGGTTGCGGGCTTATATCGACGCCATGGGTCGACGGCAAGCGACCGGAGCCCTCCCGGAGGCGCGATGCCTTACGACAATTTCACGATTCTGAACATTGTCTGAAGGGCTCGTGCGCTCCTCGTTCAGGTGTCTTGCCCTATCGTGTGCGCTATCGGGCGATGACGAGCCAGCCGCGATCCGGCTGACCGCCTTCTCCCAGCCTCATCCCTCGGACAATTTCGGCGCCGCCAGCGCTGTCATCCAGGAGACGATCATGTTGCGCAAACTCTCACTCATCGCCGCGGCCACGGTTGCCCTGGGCGCAGCCGCCCTCGCCCCTACCGCTGCATCGGCCCATTGGCACGGTGGTTGGCATGGCGGCGGCGGTTGGCATCACGGCTGGCACGGCGGCTACGGCTGGCACCGTCCGTTCTATGGTCCGCGCGTGTTCGTCGGCGGCCCGGCCTACAGCTACGGCTATGGCGGCTGCTACGTGCGCCGCGTGGTTCCGACCCCGTGGGGGCCGCGCTGGCGCTGGATCAACCGCTGCTACTGAGATCTCCCCTGATACGAGCCTAGGAACGGCATCCGCCCCCCGCCGCTCCGAACTCGCATTGCCCCGGCGTCTCCCCCACGCCGGGGCTTTTTTCGTGTGTTATCAACCCATTTTCGGCCTTCTCGGAGCTTGCGCGGAAACAATTCGGCCTCCTACGACTTGGTAAGACACTGAATTGCAACTGCTCGTGGAACTCCATCATGTCTGGCCGCACCGCCGATTTCAGCGAGGCGCTCGATCGCAAGACCAGCCGATCGATCTGTGAGGCCGTAGGCGAAAGGCTGCAGCGCAGCCTGCCGCCAGAAGGCTCAGAATTGCCCGCGTCGCTGGCCCATTTGCTGAACGAACTGCGCAAGCAGGACGACGCGGCCGCGCGCTTCGACTGACCAGCCCGCACCTGGAGACACGATAAAGCGGTTGCGTTTGGCGGCGCGCGCGGTGACAAGGCGCGCATGCTTTCCATCACCGACATCTCCATCCGCCTCGCCGGACGGCTTCTCATCGACCAAAGCTCGGTGCAGATCCCGCCCGGCGCGCGCGTCGGCCTGGTGGGCCGCAACGGTACCGGCAAGTCGACGCTGTTCAAGGCCATCCGCGGCGAACTGTCGCTGGAGAACGGCAGTATCAGCCTGCCGCCGCGGTGGCGGATCGGCAGCCTGGCGCAGGAGGCCCCGAGCGGTCCCGAGAGCCTCATCGAGGTCGTGCTGCGCGCCGACCTGGAGCGGGATGCGCTGCTGCGCGAGTCCGAGACCGCCGATGATCCGGACCGGATCGCCGAGATCCAGACACGCCTCGTCGACATCGACGCGCATTCGGCGCCGGCGCGCGCGGCCGCGATCCTCAGCGGTCTCGGCTTCTCCGCGGCCGACCAGGCCCGCGCCTGCTCGGAATTCTCCGGTGGCTGGCGCATGCGCGTGGCACTTGCGGCGACGCTGTTCGCCGCGCCCGACCTGCTGCTGCTGGACGAGCCGACCAACTATCTCGATCTCGAAGGCACGCTGTGGCTCGAGGATCACCTGGCGCATTATCCGCGCACGGTGATCGTGATCAGCCACGACCGCGACCTTTTGGAAACCTCGGTCGACCAGATCCTGCATCTCGACCGCGGCAAGCTCACGCTCTACCGCGGCAGCTACTCGTCCTTCGAGGAGCAGCGCGCGACGCGCGAGATGCTCGACGCCAAGGCGGTGAAGCGCCAGGAGGCGGAGCGCGCGCGGCTGCAGGCGTTCGTCGAGCGCTTCAAGGCCAAGGCCTCGAAGGCGCGGCAGGCGCAATCGCGCGTGAAGATGCTGGAGCGGATGAAGCCGATCACCGCCCTGGTCACCCAGGACGTCCGCGAGATCACGTTTCCGGCGCCCGAGAAGCTGCTGTCGCCGCCGATCATCGCGGTCGACAACGCATCGGTCGGCTACGACCCGGCGCAGCCCGTGCTCAATCGCGTCACCTTGCGGATCGACAATGACGATCGCGTCGCGCTGCTCGGCGCCAATGGCAACGGCAAGTCGACGCTGGTGAAGCTGCTGGCCGGACGGCTGGCGCCGTTCTCCGGGAAAGTGACGCGCGCCGACAAGCTGTCGATCGCCTATTTCGCCCAGCATCAGCTCGATGAGCTCGACGAGAGCGGCTCACCGTACACCCATGTCCGCAAGCTGATGGGTGATGCGCCGGAATCGAAGGTGCGGGCCCGCGCCGGCGCGATCGGCTTCTCCGGCAAGGCGGCGGACACCTCGGTGAAAAGCCTGTCCGGCGGCGAGAAAGCGCGCCTGCTGCTCGGGCTTGCGACCTTCTACGGCCCGAACATGATCATCCTGGACGAGCCGACCAACCATCTCGACATCGACAGCCGCGCCGCGCTCGCGGAGGCGATCAACGAATTCCCGGGCGCCGTGATCATGGTCTCGCATGATCGCTATCTGATCGAGGCCTGTGCCGACCGTCTGTGGGTGGTGGCCGACCGCACCGTCAAGACCTATGACGGCGACCTCGACGAATACCGGCGCATGATCCTGTCAACGCGCAGCGGCGCGCCGGCGCGCGACACCGAGCGATCTCAGCCGTCGGAGAAAGCCGAGCGGCCGCGCGGCGACAACAAGCGCAGCGGGCTGAAGCAGAAGATCGCCGCGGCAGAGGCCGAGATCGCGCGCATCACCGAGATCATCGCCAAGATCGACAGCGCGTTGTCGCTGCCCGACATCTTCACGCGCGATCCGAAACAGGCCACGCAACTCTCCAAGGCGCGCGCCAATGCGGCGGACGCGCTCGCGCGCGCCGAGGAGCAATGGCTGGAAGCCAGCACGCTGCAAGATGAGGCAACAAGCTGAAAGAGCATCGGCGGACGAATTCACTCGCCCGCCTGCTCACGGGTAGCGCGGCACCAAGCTTAGTCTTACAGGCTTGGTCTTAAGTGGCGCGCTTCTTGGCCTTGCTCGGCTTCGCCACCTTCGGCGCCGGTCCGGCATCGGGCGCGCGCTCGACCGAAGCGAGCCGGCCGCTGTTGAAGGTGTAGACGCCGGCGCGGGCGCCGCGCAGCCATGTCACGGTAGCAACACGCTCACCGCCATTGCTCGAAATGTTGACGTTGTCGGGCGCACCGATGCCACGCACGACGTCGCACTCGGTATGGCCGAGCGCAACAGTGCCCCCGGCGGTCGGCGGCGGCGCAGCCGCAGCGTCATTCGCCATCGCATTGGCGCCGGAAGGCGCCATGCCGGGACACGCACCATCCGCGCTGACGAGATCCTCAGGCGACACCGGCTTATCCGGCGTCAACGGCGGCGCGTCGATCGAGATGTTCTTGATGAACAGGCGCTGCGGCCGGTTGAACCATTCGGCGTCCTTCGACAGGAACTCCGGCGTGCTCGAGCATCCGGCCATGACCGGTGCCAGCACAAGAAACGCCAGAACGCGCGTCAGCTGTTTGTTGTGATCTCGCACGATGAACCTTGCTGAATTGCAACCTGTGGACACTCTAAGATGTTGTCCCAACATCACTTTGCGGCACGTTCGTGACTTTGCCAACGCTTGGCCGGCAAATCGGCAGATTATCATTAATCACGATGTGCCGCTATTGCCGGGCCAGCAATGAACCGGCTGCTACTGCCGACGTTGCCACCGTCCCCGCTCATCGGCCTGCCAGTAAGTGACCTCGAATCCGCGCGCTTTGCAATCGGTCCATGCCGACCGCGCTGCAGCAAGCGCATCCGGATCGTCGCCGTTGAACACCAGAACCATGCGCTCATAGTTCTGTGAGTCGGACGGCAACGGCGCGTTGTCCACGAGAAATCGCACATGCGCGCCGTTGGGATTGCTCTCCTCCACCGCCAGCAGAATCGGCTGGTCGGCTGCATCGGCCACCCGCCAGGTGGCATGCGGCAGAAACGAATCGTCACGATAGGTCCACAGATGCGCATCGAGCGCATCCGCGCGTTCCTCCGAGGTCGCTTGCACCACCACGCGCCAGCCGCGCTCGAGCGACTTCTCGAGCAGCGGCGGCAGGACGGATTCGAGCGTCATGTTCTGCAGATGATAGAACAGGACTTCGGTCATCGCAGGTTCAAGCCTTGGCGCCTGCTTTGGCCTCGTAGGCGTCCCACAACATCCGGTCGAGCAGGCGGACACCGTAGCCGGACCCCCAGCTCTGGTTGATTTCCGATTTCGGCGCGCCCATCGCGGTGCCGGCGATGTCGAGATGCGCCCATGGCGTGTCGTTGACGAAGCGCTGCAGGAATTGCGCTGCAGTGATCGAGCCGCCATGCCGTCCGCCGGTATTCTTCATGTCGGCGAACTGCGAATCGATCAGCTTGTCGTATTCGGGTCCGAGCGGCATGCGCCAGACCTTCTCACCGGTTTCCTGTCCCGCCTTGACGAGCTTGTCGGCGAGATCGTCGTTGTTGGTGAACAGGCCGGCATGCTCGGTGCCGAGCGCGACCAGGATCGCCCCCGTCAACGTCGCCAGATCGATCATGAATTTCGGCTTGTACTTGGTCGCGACGTACCAGAGCACGTCGGCGAGCACGAGCCGTCCTTCGGCATCGGTGTTGATGATCTCGATGGTCTGGCCCGACATCGAGGTGACGATGTCACCGGGACGCTGGGCGTTGCCGTCGGGCATGTTCTCGACCAGGCCGATCGCGCCGATCACATTCGCCTTGGCTTTGCGCGCGGCGAGCGCATGCATGAGGCCGACGACGCAGGCTGCGCCCCCCATGTCGCCCTTCATGTCCTCCATCGAGCCGGCCGGCTTGATCGAGATGCCGCCGGTGTCGAAGCAGACGCCCTTGCCGATGAAGGCGGCCGGCGGCTCGCCCTTCTTGCCGCCGTCGTAGCGCATCACCACCGTGCGGCTCGGCCGCGCCGAGCCCTGGCCGACGCCGAGCAGCGCGCCCATGCCGAGTTTCTTCATGGCGGGAACGTCGAGAATCTCGACGGTGACGCCGAGCTTGCGCAGCGCGGCGGCGCGCTTGGCGAATTCTTCCGGGTAAAGCACGTTCGGCGGCTCGTTCACGAGATCGCGCGCCAGGATGACGCCATCGGTCACATGCGCGCGAGGCGAGAACGCCTTCTTCGCGGCAGCGACGTCGGCGACGGCGACCGACAGGTTGGCGGACACGCCGCCCTCCTCGTCCTTCTTCTTGGTCTTGTAGCGGTCGAACCGATAGGCACGCAGCCGCACGCCTTCCGCGAGCGAGCTGACCTGGTCCGGCGTCATCGGCCCCGCGGGCAGTTCGGCCAGCACCGTCACCGCTTCAGTTCCGGCATTCAGCTTGCCGGTTAAAGTCCCGCCGTACTTGAGAAAATCCTTGTCCTTCAGATCGGCGCCCTTGCCCGTGCCGATCACGATCAAGCGCTGAATCTTGATTCCCTCGGGCGCCAGCAGGTCGAGCACGGCGCCGTCCTTGCCCTTGAACCGCGCGGCGCCAGCGGCGCGCTTGATCAGGTCCGTGGCTCCCCCGAGCGCCTTCTCGGTCGCGACTCCAAGTCGCAGGGTGTCATCGCAAAACGCCACCACGATACCGCGGGGAGCGGTCGACAGCGGGACGAAGCCGACCTTGACGGCGTCGGACATCAAGCAATCCTCCAGATTTCGACGTGATGAGCCGCCACGTCCGGCCGAAAACTTCAAGGGCCAGACGAGGATGGCGGCTGTTCAGAACCCAACTTGGCAACAGTATGGCCCGCCGTGGCCGGACCTGCCAAGGGGCCCATGAAAGGTCGCGTGGCGGAGTGGTCACAATGATGAAATTTTAACCGTATTTTCGTGGCGCCATGTCACAGCCATTTTGTCGACGGATCAAAGGGATGGTACAGATACTCACCGCCTTCGGAACGTGACGGCGACAGCAGCCTCGGGGGCCCGTTGCGAGGGTTGGCTGCAGCGCTCGTTTGGGACAGCTGACTGGGGATTCGAGCGCACACGATGGGGTCCATCGACAGGTACATCTTTCGCACGACCTTGGCGTCGTTCGCGTTGGTGCTGGTCAGCCTCACCGGCGTGATCTGGATTACCCAGGCGCTGCGCGGCATCGACCTGATGACCAGCCAGGGCCAGACCATCCTGACCTTCCTCGGCATCACCGGCCTCGTGATTCCCTCGCTGCTCGGCGTCATCGCGCCGATCGCGCTGATGATCGCGGTCTCGCACACGCTCAACAAGCTCGCGACCGATTCGGAGATCATCGTCATGAACGCCGCCGGCATGTCGCCGATCCGGCTGTTCGTCCCGTTCGCCTACGCGACCTGCGTGGTCGCGATCCTGGTGACCCTGATCGCCTCGTTCTTCGCGCCCGACGGCCTGCGCCGGATCAAGCAATGGGACGCCGAGATCACCGCCGACGTGCTCGCCAACATCCTGCAGCCGGGACGCTTCGCGCAGCTCGACCAGAACCTGACGATCCGAATCGGCGAACGCTCGCCCGGCGGCGAGCTGAAGAGCATTTTGATCGACGACCGCCGCGACCCCAAGGAACGGATCACGATCATCGCCGAGAAGGGCACCGTAGTGAAGAACGCCGACGGCTCGTTCCTGGTGCTGGAGGACGGCAATCTCGAGCGCTTCGAGCTCGGCAAGCGCGAGCCGGCGATGGTCGCGTTCGCTCGCTACGCCTTCGACATGTCGAAGTTCTCGAACCAGGGCCGCGACGTCACGCTCGGCATTCGCGAGCGCTATCTTTGGGAGCTGATGGCGCCCGCCGAGAACGATCCGATCTACAAGCAGATCCCTGGACAGTTCCGGCAGGAGCTGCATGACCGCTTCCTGGCGCCGATCTATCCGTTCGCCTTTGCCGCCCTCACCTTCGCCTTCCTCGGCGCGCCACGCACGACGCGGCAGAGCCGCAACTTCTCGTTCGGCAGCGCCATCCTGGCCGTGTTCGGCGTCCGCATGGCGGGCTTTGCCTGCTCAGTCATGACGGTGAAGACCCCCATGGCCGCGCTGGTGCAATACCTGATGCTGTTCGGCGTGCTCGGCCTGTCGATCTGGATCATCGTCGGCGGCGTGGTGGTCGAACCGCCGGCGCGGCTGATGGAGGCGATCAACCGCTCGAACGCGCGCATCGCACGGCTGTTCAGAAGGCCGGTCGCCGCATGAGCATGGTCACCAACACGCTCGGACGCTATTTCGCCGGCCGCTTCCTGGTCTCGGCGGTCGGCGTGTTCGCCAGCATCTTCATCCTGCTGGTGCTCGTCGACTACATCGAGATGGTGCGCAAGACCTCCGGGCTGGCCTCGGCCTCGGCGCTGATGGTGGCGGAGACCTCCCTCTTCCGCGTGCCGCAGCTGCTCGAGAAGATGATGCCGTTCTGCGTGCTGATCGGCGCGATGACCTGCTACCTCGCGCTGTCGCGCCGGCTCGAGCTCGTGGTGGCGCGCGCCGCGGGGGTCTCGGCCTGGCAATTCATCGCGCCCGCGCTCGCCAGCGCCATCATGCTCGGCCTGATGGCGACCACGCTGTACAACCCGATGTCGGCGAATCTGCGCGAGCTTTCCAAGCGCATGGAGGCCGAGCTGTTCGGCTCCGCCCCTGGCGGCGGCGTGCAGGACGCGGCCGGCTTCTGGCTCAACCAGATCAATCCGGACGGCTCGGTCATCATCAACGCCGCGCGCAGCGAACAGCAGGGCGTGCGGCTCACCGGCCTGACCCTGTTTCGTTTTGACACGAACAAGCGCTTCAAGGACCGAATCGAAGCGCGCGAGGCGACGCTGGAGGAAGGCCGCTGGGTCTTCCGCTCGGTGCGCCGATTCTCGCTCGATGCGCCGCCGGTGGACGAACCGACGTTCATTCTTCCCACAAGCCTGACGCCGGCGCAGGTCCGAAACAGCTTCTCCACCCCCGAAACTGTGTCGTTTTGGCAACTTCCGACCTACATCCGCTCCTCGGAGAGTTCAGGCTTCGCGACCGCGGGGTACAAACTGCAGTATCATAAGCTGATCGCACAGCCGTTTCTGCTGGCTGCGATGGTCATGCTGGCCGCATCCGTAAGCTTGCGGTTCTTCCGAATGGGCGGCGTTCAAAAGATGGTTTTGAGTGGCGTGGGCGCCGGGTTTCTGCTCTACGTTCTGTCGAAAGTAACTGAAGATTTGAGCAAGGCTGAGTTGATGAATCCGATCGCTGCGGCGTGGCTGCCGGTGTTCGTCGGCGGCCTCACCGGCTTCATGGCCTTGCTCTACCAGGAGGACGGCTAGTGTCGTTCGTTGCCGTCCGTCAGACCGCGCTCGCCGCGATTCGGCAGCGTGTTGCCGCGCGCAGCGCCTGCGCGCGCGCGCGCTTCGTCGCGTCTGCCGCTACCGGATTCGTCGTGGCCGGAGGATTCGGCCTGCTGCTGGCGCTCGCCGTCGGCATCGCGGCCCCGTCTCCTGCTGCTGCCCAGAGCTTCACCTACAATCCGCGGCCGCCCAAGGCGCCGCCGCCGCGCGTCGCCAACGACAACCAGATGCTGGTGCAGGCGACCGAGGTCGACTACGACTACAACAACTCGCGTGTGTCGGCCGTCGGCAACGTGCAGCTGTTCTACAACGGCACCTCGGTCGAGGCCGACCGGGTGATCTACGACCAGAAGACCAAGCGCCTGCATGCGGAAGGCAACATCCGCATGACCGACGCCGACGGCAAGATCACCTACGCCAACAGCCTCGATCTCTCCGACGACTACCGCGACGGCTTCGTCGATTCGCTGCGGGTCGAGACCGAGGACCAGACGCGGATGGCGGCGACCCGCGCCGACCGCTCCAAGGGCAATTACACCGTCTTCGAGAACGGCGTGTACACCGCCTGCGCGCCTTGCAAGGACAATCCCAAGAAGCCGCCGCTGTGGCAGGTCAAGGGTGCGCGCATCATCCACGACCAGACCGAGAAGATGCTGTATTTCGAGAACGCCCAGCTCGAATTCTTCGGCGTTCCGCTCGCCTACATTCCCTACTTCTCGACGCCAGATCCGACGGTGAAGCGCAAGAGCGGCTTCCTGATGCCGGGCTTCACCCAGACGGGCGGCTACGGCTTCGGCGTCGACATCCCCTATTACTGGGCGATCGCGCCGGATTACGACGCGACGTTCACGCCGCGCATCACCTCCAAGCAGGGCGTGCTGGTGCAGACCGAATTCCGCCAGCGCCTCAGCAATGGCGGCTACCAGGTGCGCCTGTACGGCATCGACCAACTGAACCGCAACGCGTTCGCCGGCCAGCCGGGCGACCGCCAGTTCCGCGGCGGCGTCGACACCAAGGGCCAGTTCGCGATCAACGACAAATGGGTGTGGGGCTGGGACGGCATCCTGCTGTCCGACTACATGTTCCTGTCGGATTACCGGCTGGCGCAGTATCGCGACCCCTTCAACTCGTTCATGAGCCTGCCGACGGAAGCGATCTCGCAGCTGTACCTGACCGGCGTCGGCAGCCGCAGCTTCTTCGACGTCCGGGCGATCCATTATCTGAGCTTCTCGGGCAACCAGCAGACCGTTCCGGTGGTCTACCCGGTGCTCGACTACTTCAACGTGCTGAACTATCCGGTGTTCGGCGGCGAGGTCAGCTACAAGACCAATTTCGTCAATCTCAGCCGCGAAACGGCGGTGTTCGATCCGATCACGACGACGGCCAACACCGCCGGCCTGTGCACCACGACATCGGCTGATCCGCGCGCGCGCCTGCCCACCCAGTGCCTGCTGCGCGCCACACCCGGCACCTATACCCGGCTGACGGCGCAGGCCGAATGGCGGCGCTCGTTCACGGACCCGTTCGGCCAGATCTGGACGCCGTTCGCGATCCTGCGCGCGGATGCGATCAACGCGCAGGTCTCGAACCAGCCGGGCGTCGGCAACTTCCTGCAGACCGGCGACACCCAGGCGCTGCGCCTGATGCCGACCGTCGGCCTCGAATATCGCTACCCGTTCATCAACGTGCAGCCGTGGGGCACCACCACGATCGAGCCGATCGCGCAGGTCATCATCCGGCCGAACGAGACCTATGCCGGCAGGCTGCCGAACGAAGACGCGCAGAGCATGGTGTACGACGCCAGCAACCTGTTCAGCGTCAACAAATTCTCCGGCTACGACCGCGTCGAGGGCGGCGGCCGCGCCAATGTCGGCGTGCAGGCCACCACCCAGTTCGACCGCGGCGGCACCATCAACGTGCTGTTCGGCCAGTCCTACCACCTGTTCGGGCTGAACTCGTTCGCGGTTCAGGACATGAACAACACCGGCATCGGGTCGGGCCTGGACAAGAACGTCTCGGATTATGTCGCCCGCGTCGATTACTCGCCGAACCGGACCTACACGTTCAGCATGCGCAGCCGGTTCGACCAGCAGACGCTGAACATCCAGCGCTTCGAGGCCGAGGCGAAGGCGAACTTCGACCGCTGGTCGGTGGCCCTGACCTACGGCAACTATGCCGCAGATCCGGCGCTCGGCTACCTCGACCGGCGTGAGGGCATCCTGGGCAGCGGCTCCGTCAAGGTGGCACCGAACTGGATCGTCACAGGTGCAGCGCGCTGGGATCTGGCCGCCAACAAGATCAACCAGTATGTGATCGGCGCTGGCTACGTGGACGATTGTTTCGTGCTGGCCGCAAACTACGTTACGTCCTATAATTACACGGCAGGCACCACTCCGCCCGTTCTGAGCCACGCCTACATGCTCCAGATCGGACTTCGGACGCTTGCGAACTCCTCGTCCACGGGGACCGGGGCTGGTATCCAGTAGCGCGCGCCAGCCCCCCGACGGTTCCGCCGGGCTCGAGAGTTCCTCGTCGAGAGCCGTGGTGCCGCTTCCCGTTGGATCCATTTCGAACAGCGAAGCTTGGTCATGACGATCGCGTTCCTTCTCCGCCTTCGGGCCCTGGCCGTCTGCAGTCTTGCGGCACTGGCCTGCGGCGCCGGAACCTCTCCGGCCCGTGCCCAGAGCATCGTCGTCATGGTGAATGGCGACCCCATCACCGATTTCGACATCCAGCAGCGAACGAAGCTGAACTTCCTGAGCACCCGCAAACAGCAGACCCGCCAGGAGATCATCAACGAGCTGATCGATGACCGGGTGAAGATCAAGGAAGGCAAGAAGTTCGGCGTCGAGCCGAGCTCTTCCGATGTCGATCAGTCGTTCGCCGGCATGGGCTCTCGCATGCGGCTCAGCCCCGAGCAGCTGACCAAGTCGCTCGAGAGCCAGGGCGTCCGTCCGGAGACGCTGAAGTCGCGCATCAAGGCGGAAATCGTCTGGAGCAGCCTCGTGCGCGGCCGCTACAAGGAGCGGTTGATCGTGTCCGACAAGGACGTGGCCGCTGCCGTGGCCGCCGCCGGTGGCGATGGCGACCAGCAGGGCCAGGCTTACGAATACAAGATGCAGCCGGTCGTGCTGATCGTGTCGAACGCGTCGAACCAGGGCCTGATGGAAGCGCGGCATAAGGAGGCCGAGGCGCTGCGCGCACGCGTGCAGACCTGCGCCGAAGCCAACAACGTGTTCAAGACCACGGCGAACGCCGTGATCAAGGAGATCGTCGTCAAGACCTCCGCCGACATCCCGCCCAATCTCCGCAAGCTGCTCGACGATACCCCGATCGGCCACCTCACGCCGCCGGAAGCGACCCGCCAGGGCATCCAGATGGTCGCCCTCTGCTCGCGCACGCCGACCACGATCGACACGCCGAAGAAGCGCGAGATCAAGGAGCAGATGTACACCAAGAAGTACGAGGCCACGTCGAAGGCCTATCTGCAGGAAGTCCGCAAGGCGGCGATGATCGAATATCGCTGATGACCAAGCCCCTCGCGTTGACCCTGGGGGAGCCGGCCGGCATCGGACCCGACATCACCCTGCAGGCATGGCTGCGCCGCGCCAAGCTTGGACTTCCCGCCTTCTATGTGCGTGGCGATGCCGGCTTCCTGGCGCACCGGGCCAGACTGCTCGATCTGCCCATTCCGGTCGAAGAGGTGCGCCCGGACCAGGCGGCGCAACTCTTCTCAAGAGCACTGCCCGTGGTGTCCACCGGACACCCCGTCACCGCCCTGCCCGGGCGTCCGGACTCGACCAGCGCCGCGGCCGCCATCGGCTCGATCCGCGAGGCCGTCGCCGACGTCAAGGCGGGGCACGCGGCTGCCGTCGTGACCAATCCGATCGCCAAGGCCGTGCTCTATCGCGCCGGCTTCGCCCATCCCGGCCATACCGAATTTCTCGCCGAGCTCGCCGCTGACGGCGGTGTCGTGCCGCAACCCGTGATGATGCTGTGGTCACCGACGCTGGCCGTCGTGCCGGTCACCATCCACGTCGCGTTACGCGAGGCGATCGAGCAACTGACGAGCCCGTTGATCACGTCGACCACGCGCATCGTTGCCGCCAGCTTGCGCCGCTATTTCGGCGTGTCGCGGCCGCGCATCGCCTTGTCAGGTCTCAATCCGCATGCCGGCGAGGATGGCACGCTCGGCACCGAGGAGGACGAGATCATCGCACCGGCCATCGCGACCTTGCGCAACGCCGGGCTCGACGTGCAGGGGCCGCTGCCTGCCGACACGATGTTCCATGACGCCGCGCGCAAGACCTATGACTGCGCGATCTGCATGTATCACGACCAGGCCCTGATCCCGATCAAGACGCTGGCGTTCGACGACGGCGTCAACGTCACCCTCGGCCTTCCCTTCATCCGGACGTCGCCGGATCACGGCACGGCGTTCGGCATCGCCGGCAAGGGCACCGCCAATCCGGCGAGCCTGATTGCGGCGCTGCGCCTCGCCGCGCGCATGGCCCAGCAATCATCATGAGCGCGATCGACGACCTCCCGCCGCTGCGCGAGGTCATTCGCGATCATCAGTTGTCGGCGCGCAAGGCGCTCGGCCAGAACTTCCTGCTCGACCTCAATCTCACTGCGCGGATCGCGCGTGCGGCGGGCCCGCTCGAGGACGCCACGGTGGTGGAGATCGGTCCGGGCCCCGGAGGACTGACGCGAGCGCTGCTGGCGCTCGGCGCCCGCCATGTCATCGCGGTGGAGCACGACGAGCGCGCCATTCCCGCGCTGCGGACAATCGCCGATCGCTACCCCGGACGGCTCGAGATCGTCTGCACCGACGCGCGCACCTTCGACGTCCGGCCCTATCTCGGCAGCACCAAAGCCAAGATCGTCGCCAACCTGCCCTACAACATCGCGACGCATCTCTTGATCGGCTGGCTCTCCGCGGAGCCATGGCCGCCCTGGTACGACATGATGGTGCTGATGTTCCAGCGCGAGGTCGCCGAGCGCATTGTCGCGCGCGAGAACGAGGAGGCCTATGGCCGGCTCGGCGTGCTGGCCAATTGGCGCTGTGAGACCAAGATCCTGTTCGACATCTCGCCGTCGGCCTTCGTGCCGCCGCCGAAGGTGACCTCGTCGGTGGTGCGGCTGGTGCCGCGCCCGTCACCTGAGCCGTGCGATCGGCGCGCGCTCGAACAAGTTGCCGCCGCCGCCTTCGGCCAGCGCCGCAAGATGCTGCGCCAGAGCCTCAAGTCTCTGCCCGCCGATCCCGCGCGTCTCGCCGCCGCCGCGGGCGTCGATCCCACCCGCCGCGCCGAGACCATTCCGGTGTCCGGCTTTGTTGCCATGGCCCGCGAATTGACCAATAGTCGCAACGACGACAAGACTTAAACAACAAGCATTTCAGGGAGAGTCATCATGGCGTTGATGCGCCGTCAGTCGCTCGTCAAATTCGATGCGCCGCTGTGCGAAACCATCGTCGAGACACCGAAGCCGAGCGGGCGCGAGGTGCTGGTGCGCATCGAGCGCTGTGGCCTCTGCCACTCCGACCTGCACATCCAGGACGGCTATGCCGATCTCGGAGGCGGCAAGCGCCTCGACACCACGCGCGGCATGACCCTGCCCTTCACGCTCGGACACGAGATCGCCGGCGTCGTCGACGAGGTCGGCCCCGACGTGCCGAAGGAGTTGATCGGCGCCAAGCGCGCGGTGTTTCCGTGGATCGGCTGCGGCCAATGCCGGGACTGCGCCAACGGCGACGAGAACCTCTGCGCCAAGCAGCGTTTCCTCGGTGTCTCGATCGACGGCGGCTTCGCCACGCATGTGCTGGTGCCCGACGCGAAATATCTGCTCGAATATGACCCGCTGCCGGTGAACCAAGCCGCGACCTTGATGTGCTCGGGCGTCACGGCCTATGGCGCGCTCAAGCGCCTCGTCGATCGTCCGCGCCAGCGCAATCTCCTGCTGATCGGTCTCGGCGGCGTCGGCATGATGGGGCTGTCGTTCGCGCAGGCGATGTTCAAGCAGCCGATTTCCGTGGCCGATCTCTCGGCCGCCGCGCGCGAGACCGCGCTCAAGAATGGTGCCGCCACGGCCTACGATCCGGCCGAACCGGACGTGATCAAGCGCATCCTCAAGGAAACCGGGGGTGGGTTCGACGAGGTCGTCGACTTCGCCGGAAACGAGAAGTCGATGGCGTTCGCCGTCGCGGTCGTGGCACGCGGCGGCAAGATCGTCGTCTCCGGCCTGATGGGCGGCCAGTTCACGCTGCCGATGGTTCAATGGGTGTACAAGCGCATGACCATCGAAGGCTTCATGGTCGGTACGCTGGCCGAGGGCCATGAATTGATGGCGCTGGCGCGCGCCGGTCAGATCAAGCCGCCGCCGATGCGCGAGGAGCCGATGACCGACGTCCAGAAATGGATCGACGCGTTGCGCGCCGGCCACGTCGTCGGCCGCGTGGTGCTGACGAACTGATTAGTTCGTCGTTCGAACTGGCGGGCGGCGGTGCTTGCACCCTCGCCGCTCGCTTCTCCTCTGCTCATCGCCTGAATCGGACACGATGATGGGCCGACGGCGTCACGGCGAGCCGCGAATGCGGTTGCCGCCGGCGGCTCACCCGTTTTGATCCGCTGCTCTGCATTCCGACAGCAACGCCCGGATTCCGGAACTCAGCCGCGTGACGTCGGCGCAGATCATTTGTCCACAAACGCCGGGGATTGCGGATTCGACGTCGATGATCCGCATAGCCGAATTACGCCGTCGATCTTCACCGATGTGACCGATTTGGCGCGACATCGCGGCCGAAATCGCGACGCCGCGCAGACTCTCTTGTGGGAAAAAAGACGCAGTCCACAGCGAAAAAACCGAGACAGAATTAATCCGGAATTGCGGCTCATTGCGACCCAACTTGTTTCCGAGAACGCGCCGTTGCGTCGCGTATCCGGAGTCGTCAATGGCAAGCCGAACGGCAGGAGTTGCATTCGCCATTGCAGCCGGATTCCTCGGAACGGCTGTGCTGGTGGTGCCGCGCGCCGTCGTCGCTGCCGAGGACTGTCTGACCGAGCCCACCGGCGAGAAAACCGATGCGCAGCGCTGGTATTACCGCTTCGACCGCGGCACCAACCGCCGCTGCTGGTACCTGAAGGATGCCAACGGCAACACGACGGCTCCCGTGCGCGCCGGGCAGCAGCCGGCGCCGTGGGATTTCGCCCAGCCCGCGCCACCGAAGCTGACGCCGAAGCGCGCCGACGGTCCGGTGGTACGCAGCAGCGACGCGCTCGCCGAGACGCCGCAGCCGCGCCTGCGCACCGACCTTGCCGTGCGAGGCACGCCGCGGCCGCAAAACGTTGCGATCACGCCGACGACGCTCACCGCGTCGGACGCCAGCCTGCCGCGCAACCTCGACACCTCACCCTGGTCCTCCGCACCACCGCAACCGGCTGAGCCCACGACCACCGGCGTCGCTCCCGCGGCGATGGCCGACGATGGCAACCTCGACCCGGACGCCAACACGCCGCCGTCAGCGGATGGTCCGATCATCTCGCCCGCGAAGTCGTCCAAGCCGGAAGCGCCGATCCATGTGCTGATGCTGGTCGTGATCGGCGCGCTGGCGATCTCCGGCCTGCTGGCAAGCGCGCTCTACCGGCTCAGCCGGATGGGACGGCAGCGGCGGCGCAACGGCAGCTGGCACGCGGACGCAAGAGCGCGACGTGGCCGCATGAAGTCGCGGCCCAAAACGCACACCGCGACGCAAACCGCCATGCGCGGAAACCGCGGCGGCTCAGCGGCCCCGGCGGGCAGCGGACGCAGCTCTTATCCGCCGCAGTCGGCGCTCGACCTCGCCAGCGCGCGGCTGTCCGCGGCCGACCCGGAGCCGGTCGATCCCCGCGTGTACCGCCCTGCCCATCCGGCCCCTCAACAGGACCATCCCGCGCTGGCGGCGCGCCGGCGTGACCGCGACGCAGCCGACGAGATGCAGCGGACACAGGCCAACGACGAGGCGGTTTGGCAGGCCGTCGATCAACTCGCCGACCGCATCCCGTCGCATGGCGGGCCCGTGGACGCGGCACGACCAGCACCGACGCCCGACGCACAACCGTTCGCAACAGCCCCTCTTGCACCCGCGCCACGGACGCAAATGACGGCGGCCCAGATCGCCGCAATCCAGATGGCAGCCGCCCAGGCCGCCAACGCGAAGATCGCGGCCCCCCCGATCCCAGCCGGCAACGCCCCGGCCGCAAGCGGTCCGCAAAGTCCGCCCTACCACACCGCGCCGATGCCGCCGGTAGAGCCCTGGCCGAACGCACAGAGAGGTGCGCCGGCCGGTCCGCCCCCGAACCAAGCGGCCATGCCGTTCGCGCCTGCCCCAGCGCCAGAACCCGCATCCGCCCCACCGGCACCGGTCGACGTGGGCGAAATCGTTTCAGCCCTGCGCAAGGCCCGCGCGGGCGAAGCCGGCCCTGCAGCCGGCGGCGGCGCGCCGGTGGACGCCGCCAAGGTCATCGCGGCCCTGCTGGTGTCGCGCGCCGCCAAGCGGCGCGCGGCTCAATCTGGTCCAGACGAAGCCGGTGCCGCGCGCCCTGCTGCCGGCGCCACGACCCAGGTGGCCCCGCAGCCGGCGGCCGATGTTGCCGCGGTGCAGACGATGCAGGCCGCCCAGCATCTCATCGATCGCTTCCGGGACGGCAGAGAGGAAGCCGGACAGCCCGCTCCCCTCATCCCGGCTCAGGCCATGGCTGCACCTGAGGCTGCTCAGTCAGGCGATCCGGCCGCTGCGCTCATCGAGACACTTCGCGCCCATGCCGCGCGGCAGCCGACCTATGAGCGGGACGGCCAGGAGCACGACACCCCGGCCGGGCGGATGCCGATGTCGAACGCGCCCGCGTCCGCTGAGGACGACGAGCTCGACGATCCCGCGGCGGCGCTGATCAATCTGCTACAGTCGCGGTTCTCACTGCCCGAAGATGAACTGGAGCCGGACACGGCGCAGGACACGCCCGAGACGTCGGCGCCCGAGCCGCCGCAGACCGTTGCCCACTTCCACGAAGATCCGGCGGCTCAGTTGTTGAGCATGTTGGAGTCACGGTCCAGCATACCCGCCGCACCGACTGCCGTGGAGCGGCAGCCACCGCCGCAACGGCAGCAGCAGCCACAGCGGCAACAGCCGCAGCCACAGCGGCAGCAACCGGTTCAGCAGCGGCGTCCGCAATTCGCTCCCGCGCCGTTCGAGGATCCGGCCTCGCCGCCGCTCGACTTCATCCCGCGACCGCAGGCGCTGCGGCCGCGCGCGCACAGCATTCAGCACGACGAGTCGCTCGACGGCATCCAGGATATCCTGGCGCGCCTCGGCCGCCGGGCCTGACGAAGCGCTTCAGCTGTCGAGCTGGCTCTGCAGTTCGCGTACGAACGTCGTCAGCCCGGTGCGCCGCTCACGCTTCAGCCGCTCGGCCTTGAGGATCGACTGCACCTCGGCGAAGGCATCGTCGACGTTGCGGTTGATGACGATGTAGTCGTACTCCGCCCAGTGGCTCATCTCATGGCTGGCGCGGCTCATCCGCCCGCGGATGACCTCGTGCGAATCCTGCGCCCGCGTGTGCAGCCGCTTTTCCAGATCAGCGGCAGACGGTGGCAGGATGAACACGCTGACGACGTCCTGCCGGGCCTTCTCGCGCAGCTGCTGCGTGCCCTGCCAGTCGATGTCGAACAGCACGTCCTTGCCGGCCGAGAGCGCGGCCTCGACCGGACCGCGCGGCGTGCCGTAGCGGTTGTCGAACACGGTCGCCCATTCGAGCAGCTCGCTGCGCTTGACCATTTCCTCGAAGCGCGCGCGGTCGACGAAGTGATAGTCGCGGCCGTCGACCTCGCCCGGCCGCATCGGCCGCGTCGTCGCCGAGACCGACATCTGCAGTCCGGGCATGCGATCGATCAGCAGGCGCGACAAGGTCGTCTTGCCGGCGCCGGACGGCGACGACAGCACGAACATCAGGCCGCGCCGCTCAACTCCATCGAAGCTTCCGTCGTGAGCCGCCATGGATCACTCCAGATTCTGAACCTGTTCGCGAAACTGCTCGACCACAGTCTTCAACTCGAGGCCGATATTGGTCAGCTCGATGTCGTTCGACTTCGAGCAGGTGGTGTTGACCTCGCGATGGAATTCCTGGGACAGGAAGTCGAGCCGGCGGCCGACCGGTCCGCCCTTGCCGAGCATCTCGCGCGCCTGCGCGATGTGCGAGGCGATGCGGTCGAGCTCCTCGCGCACGTCGGCCTTGGCCGCGATCAGCAGCGCCTCCTGCGCAAGGCGATCGGGATCGAAACGGTCGGATGTCTCGAGCAGGGCCGCGACCTGTTCGGCGAGCCGTGCCTTGATCGCCTCGGGCTTGCGGCCGGGCGACGCTTCCGCCCGCTTCGCCAGCGCCTCGATCTCATCGACGCGCTGGTTCAGGATCTGGCCCAGCGAATCTCCCTCTCGCCGGCGCATCTCGACGAGGTGCTTCAGCCCGGTCTCGAACGCCGCGATCGCGGCGTCCTTGGCGGCCTTCTCCTCGGCCTCGTCGGTCTCCGGCTCCGCCACTTCGATGACGCCCTTGATCGACAGCAGCCCGTCGATGCTCGGCGCGACCGCGTCGATGCGGCCGGACAGCGAGCTCGCGACCTTCACGACCGCCGCCAGCACGTCCTCGTTGATGCGCACCGTCGAGCCGGTCTCGGTGCGCTTGACGGTGAGGTTTGCATAGACGGTGCCGCGCGACAGCACCTCGGTGGCTCGCTTCTTCGCGAAGGCCTCGACCTCGTCCCAGCCCTGCGGCAGCCGCACCCGGACGTCCAATCCCTTGGCGTTGACGGACTTCAACTCCCACTCGAACGAGTAGGGACCGCTTGCCCCGTGGTGACGGGCAAAGCCGGTCATGCTCGACAGCGCCATTTCGTCAATGTCTCCGGCAGATCAGCACGGGCGACAGACTCGCCCGCCAAAAGTGCGCGAACCTTACGGTCTTTTGGGCAAATGTTAAGCCCGGTTCTGCGCGGCCGGCCTGCGTGGGAAATTATTGCTGAACGACCGGCGGGCTCGGCTGGGCCGCGCCCTGCCGCGCGCCGTTGGCGGGCGCAGCGCCGCCCGTTGCGCGATTGGCCGGCGGCTTCTTGGCGCCGGCCGGCGTTCGCGGGGACGCCGCTCCGGCAGCCGGATCCACCGGCGAGCCCGCGACGGCCGGGGCCGGCGCCTCGTCCGGTTCGACTGTGTCGTTCTGGGTCTGCCGTTCCATCGCCCGGAGCTTGGCGACGTTCTTCTGATGCAGGTCGTAGGTCTCGGTGAAGGCGTGGCCGCCGGTGCCGTCGGCGACGAAATAGAGATCACGCGTGCGCGCCGGATTCGCGGTCGCCTCGAGCGAAGCGCGGCCGGGATTCGAGATCGGCCCGGGCGGCAGGCCCTCGATCACATAGGTATTGTAAGGCGATGGCTGCGTGATCTCGCTACGCTTGATCGGGCGCCCCAGCGTTCCCTTGCCGCCGACCAGGCCATAGATGATGGTCGGATCGGACTGCAGCTTGATCCTCTGCTTGAGCCGGTTCACGAACACCGCGGCGACACGGCTGCGCTCGTCCGGCTTGCCGGTTTCCTTCTCGACGATCGAAGCAAGGGTGACCAGTTGCTCGGGCGTCTTCACCGGAAGGTCCGCGCTGCGGCGCTCCCAGATCTCGGCCAGCACGCGCTTCTGCGCCTGCTGCATGCGCTGGATCACCTGATCGCGGCTGGTGCCGCGCGGGAACTTGTAGGTCTCGGGCAGCAGCGTTCCCTCGCGCGGAATCTCGCGCACGCTGCCGGTGAAGATCTCGTTCTCGGACAGGCGGGCGACGATCTGCTCCGAGGTCAAACCTTCGGGCACCGTGACCGAATGCTGGACGACCTTGCCCTCGACGATCACGCCGATGACGTCGCGCAGCGATGCGTTCTTCTGGAATGCATACTCGCCCGGCTTGAGGTCGGAACTCGCCTTCAGTGCGTACACGCCGCCGATGAAGATCCAGGGATTGACGTCGATGACGCCCTCACGCGCGAGCACGTCGGCAATGTCGCGTTTGCCGGCACGCTGCGGAATGTTGACGATCTTGTCCTCCTGCAGCGGTCCGGCCGTCTCCAGGATCTGCCGCCCGTAGTAGTAGGCGGCGCCGGCGCCGAGCATCGCGAACAACAGCAGCGTGATGATCGCATTGCCCACGACAACGAACGGATTGCGGGCGCGCTCCGAGCGCCGCGGCGGCGGCGGCACGCGTTCGGGCTCCAGCGCTGCGCGCGGACTACGGGGCGAGATGGGCGGCCGTTCACTCATCGATGCAACCTTCAGTCCTGTCGCTCTCGTCGCGGCCGTGCGCTCCCCACGCAAGCGACCTGAAGTCCACGCCCATCCTAACGATTCGTCATCGAATACGGCGAAAAGGTGTTTACGCCGGGCCTTGCCGCCGTGCGCATCTGCCTCCCGCGTCGGCCAGCGTCCGATCGGCGAAAGACATGCGAAGTCAAGACACGCGAAGTCAACACACGCGAAGTCTTGGGTTCTAGTGTGGCTGCAGTCGGATATCCGCGTGACCAAGAGATAACGGGCCCAAGCGGCAGTCCGTCCTTCCGCACTAGTTCACCACGCGCCGCAGGATCACCGACGCATTGGTGCCGCCGAAACCAAACGAGTTCGACAGCGCCACGTTGATCTCGCGCTTGCGAGGCGTGTGCGGGACGAGGTCGATCGCGGTCTCGACCGACGGGTTCTCGAGATTGATCGTCGGCGGCGCGATGTTATCCCGAATCGCGAGAATGCTGAAGATCGCTTCGACCGCGCCGGCAGCTCCCAGCAGATGCCCGATCGAGGACTTCGTCGAGGACATCGAGATCTTCGACGCGGCGTTGCCGAGAAGGCGTTCGACGGCGCCGAGTTCGATCTCGTCGCCGACCTGAGTCGAGGTGCCGTGGGCGTTGATGTAGTCGATGTCGGCGGCGGTGATTCCGGCGCGCTTCATCGCCGCGCTCATGCTGCGGAAGCCGCCATCGCCATCCGGAGACGGCGAGGTGATGTGATAGGCGTCGCCCGACAGGCCGTAGCCGCAGACCTCGGCGTAGATCCGCGCGCCGCGCGCCTTCGCATGCTCATACTCCTCGAGCACGACCACGCCGGCGCCCTCGCCCATGACGAAGCCGTCGCGATCCTTGTCATAGGGACGCGAGGCCCGCTCCGGGGTCTCGTTGAAGCCCGTCGACAGCGCCCGCGCCGCGCAGAAGCCGGCCATGCCGATCCGGCAGATCGGCGACTCCGTGCCCCCCGCGACCATGACGTCGGCATCGCCGAGCGCAATCAGACGACTCGCGTCGCCGATCGCGTGAGCCCCGGTCGAACAGGCGGTGACCACCGAATGGTTCGGCCCCTTCAGCCCGTGCTCGATCGAGACATAGCCCGAGGCCAGGTTGATGAGACGTCCGGGAATGAAGAACGGCGAAACCTTGCGCGGGCCGCGCTCCTTCAGGAGGATCGCGGTGTCGGCGATGCCGGAGAGACCGCCGATACCGGAACCGATCAGCGTGCCCGTAGCACAGCGGTCCTCTTCGGTCGCAGGATGCCAGTTGGCGTCATCGAGCGCCTGGCGCGCCGCAGCCATCGCGAAGATGATGAAGTCGTCGACCTTGCGCTGGTCCTTCGGCTCCATCCACTGATCAGCATTGAAGGTGCCGTCCGTGCCATCACCACGCGGCACCTGGCAGGCCACCTTGGCCGGCAGATCGGAAACGTCGAACGTCTCGATCACGCGGGCGCCGCTCTTGCCCTGGAGGATCCGCTGCCAGGTCGTTTCCACCCCGCAGCCAAGCGGCGAAACCATGCCAAGGCCCGTGACGACAACCCGCCTCATATCCGTTTCTCCAGAACAGCCCTCGCGCGCAACCGGTGGGCTCGCGGCCGACACCTGCGCCTCGGGTCATCGTTTCGAGCAACACTCTCCCGGCGCATGACGGAGCTTGCTGGTCGTACGCCGGTGGCTGGCGGCAGCAGCCGCAACAACGCCGCCAACAGCAAGAAACCGGTCGACCGCGCGTGACGATCGGCCGGTTTCAAAGAACTCTCGCCGTGAGCGTCAGCTCTTGGCGTTCTTCTCGAGGAACTTGGTGGCGTCGCCGACCGTGAGGATCGTCTCGGCGGCGTCGTCCGGAATCTCGCAACCGAACTCTTCCTCGAACGCCATCACGAGCTCGACGGTATCGAGGCTGTCAGCACCGAGATCGTCGATGAAGCTCGCGTTGTCGACCACTTTCTCGGGCTCGACACCAAGGTGTTCGACCACGATCTTCTTAACCCGCTCGCCAATCTCACTCATCGTTCAACCTCGTGCTTGTTCCTTTAAGACCCGACCCCCGGATGATCCGCGTCACCCCGGCCGTTAAACTTCCTTCGCGATCGCGCAAAACCAGATTTGCCCCGCAGCGCCCCTTTACCGAAGTTTGGCGGACAACTTGCGGTCCGAAAACTTCGGAAACGGGGCCACTCACAAACTCCAATCCTGAGGACTCCTTGAGTCCGGTACGCCTCCAACCCCGAGCGCTCAAACAGGAACCCGGATCAGCAGCACCAGCCGTCGGAGGCCCGGCGAACGATGGCAGCTCGCCCCGCCAATATACAGGGTTTCGAAATCCTGCAATGGCGTTCTTCGGTCCGCCGTGAGTGCTCCGGTTACCATACACGCGAATCATTGCCCACGGCGTCCGGGGCGGCCGATGCGACGTTTTTTCGCCGCATTCCGCCCCGTGGACGCCGGTTAGATCATGGCCATCCCGCCGTTGACGTGAATGGTCTGGCCGGTCACGTAGCCGGCCTCGTTGGAGGCGAGATACACCGCAGCTGCAGCAATATCCTCGGGAGTCCCGAGTCGGGCGGCGGGCACCTTGGCAAGAATGCTCTCGCGCTGCTTGTCGTTGAGCGCGTCCGTCATCGGCGTCTTGATGAAGCCGGGGGCGATGCAGTTCGCCGTGACGCCACGCTTGGCGTATTCGGCGCCGAGCGTCTTGATCATGCCGATGATGCCCGCCTTGGACGCGGTGTAGTTGCCCTGCCCCGGATTGCCGGTGACGCCGACGATCGAGGTGATCGCGATGATGCGGCCGAAGCGCTTGCGCATCATCAGCTTGGTCGCGGCGCGCGACAGCCGGAAGGTGGCGGTCAGATTGACCTTGATGACCTCGTCCCAGTCCTCGTCGCGCAGCTGCACGAACAGGTTGTCCCGGGTGATTCCGGCGTTAGCGACGAGAATGTCGAGCTGTCCCATGGCCTGCTCGGCCGCCGGAACCAGAGCCTCGACCTCGGCCGCGTCCGACAGGTTGCAAGGCAGCACGTGCACACGACTGCCCAGCTCGCCCGCCAGCGTCTCCAACACCTCGCGGCGCGTGCCGGAGATGGCCACGGTCGCACCCTGGGCATGCATCGCCTTGGCGATCGCATTGCCGATGCCGCCGGTCGCGCCGGTCACCAGTGCGGTCCTGCCACTCAGATCGAACATTCAACTCTCCTCACTGCCGCTTTGACGCAGCCTCTTACGATGCCTTCGCCGCGGCCAGCGCATCCTTCGCCGCCGCAATATCCGCCGGCCCGCCGACGGCGACGCCGACCGCGCCGTCGGCGATCCGCTTGACCAGCCCGCTCAGCACCTTGCCGGCGCCGATCTCGAAGAAGCGCGTGACGCCCTGACCCGCCATATAGGCGACCGATTCGCGCCAGCGCACCGTTCCCGTGACCTGCTCGACCAGGCGCCGGCGAATCTCCTCGGGATCACTGATCGGCGCGGCCAGGACGTTGGACACCAGCGGCGCGGCCGGAGCCTTGATCGTGACCCTCGCCAGCGCCTCGGCCATGACGTCCGCAGCCGGCTGCATCAACTGGCAGTGGAAGGGCGCGGAGACCGGCAGCAGCATGGCGCGCTTGGCGCCCTTGCCGCGTGCGATCTCCACGGCGCGGTCAACGGCAGCTTTGTTGCCGGACACCACCACCTGGCCACCGCCATTGTCATTGGCTGCCTGGCAGACCTCGCCCTGGGCCGCCTCCTCGGCGACAGCCACCGCCGCCTCGTAATCCATCCCCAGCAGCGCAGCCATGGCGCCGACACCCACGGGAACAGCCTTCTGCATGGCCAGCCCGCGCGTCCGCAGCAGGCGGGCGGTATCGGCGATCGTCAGACTGCCGGCGGCGGCCAGCGCCGAATACTCGCCGAGCGAATGGCCTGCCACGAAGGCGGCGTCGCGGCCGACCGCGAACCCGGCCTCGGTCTCCAGCACGCGCAGGGTCGCCATCGACACCGCCATCAGGGCCGGCTGGGCATTTTCGGTCAGCTGCAAGGTTTCGGCGGGGCCTTCCCAGATCGTCGCGGTCAGCTTCTCGCCGAGCGCGGCGTCGACCTCGTCGAACACGGCGCGAGCCGCCGGAAATGCGTCCGCGAGCGCCTTGCCCATGCCGACGGCCTGGGACCCCTGCCCCGGAAAAGTGAATGCTGCCGTCATGGCCGCTCCCTGAACGTTCCAAAATCCCTGGAATTGAGTAACTTTGGCCGGAAAGACACTGGCCGGCCCCGTGATGTCAAGCGCGCGACGGGCGCATTTCGACCACTTTCCCTTGCCTCGGCTGCGAAAATCGGTATAAGGCCCGCCATCCGTGAATCCCGAGCCGGGAGCTGAACGGACGGTCCCAGCAAAATCGCTTTGCTTCATCTTGGGGAATTCCAACCTCCAGGACGTCCAGGCGGCTTTGATGTGGCAGGGCCAGTCGGCCCGTCGTCCCGTGTTCCCGCCTTCTGAGCTGACGTCTGCGAGTCCTTTCCACAAGGTCTCGAAGGGCTTGACGCCGGGATTTGCGCCAACTTGGAAAGGACAGCCATGCCGCTTTACGAGCATGTTTTCCTCGCGCGTCAGGACGCGAGCACCCAGCAGGTGGAAGAACTGACGGCTCAGATGACCGGTATCGTCGAGGGTCTCGGCGGTAAGGTCACGAAGACCGAGAATTGGGGCGTTCGCTCCCTCACCTACCGCATGAACAAGAACCGCAAGGCGCACTTCGTGCTGCTCAACATCGACGCGCCGTCCGCGGCGATCGCCGAGATCGAGCGCCAGGAGCGGATCAGCGAGGACGTCATCCGCTACCTCAGCGTCCGCGTCGAGGAGCTCGAGGAAGGCCCGTCGGCGATGATGCGCAAGGCCGATCGCGACCGTGAGCGCGACGACCGTGGCGGTGGCTTCCGTGGTGAGCGCGATGGCGGCGGCTTCCGTGGCGATCGCGGTGACCGTGGCGATCGTGGCCCGCGCCGGCCCCGTGACGAAGAAACTGCGGACGAGGAGTAAGATCAATGGCTGAAGCCCCCGCACGTCGCCCGTTCTTCCGCCGCCGCAAGACCTGCCCGTTCTCGGGCCCGAACGCGCCGAAGATCGATTACAAGGATTCGAAGCTGCTCATGCGCTACGTCTCCGAGCGCGGCAAGATCGTGCCGAGCCGCATCACGGCCGTCTCGGCCAAGAAGCAGCGTGAGCTGGCCCGCGCCATCAAGCGCGCCCGCTTCCTCGGCCTGCTGCCCTACGTCATCCGCTGATAGTGGACCCGAGACCGGCGGCCTCGCGCCGCCGGTTCTCTTTCTCGAATTCTCATAAGGCTTCCGGGTCGTCCGGTCGCCGATGGTTGGGGCCCCGTCGCCTCTAACCGCTCGAAGGGAGCGGGACAGCTGATGATCGCACAGATTCTCATCGCGCTCGCGGCAGGCGCTGCCTCCGCTGTCATGTTCGCCTCGACGATGTCGGGCGTGATGATGTCGATCGTGCTCGCGCTGTTCGCTCCCGTTCCATTGCTGGTCGCCGGCATCACCTGGGGCCGCCTCTGCGCCGTCATCGGCGGGCTGTTCGCGACGGCCTGCGTTCTGGCCGCCTTCAGCTTTACGCGCGCCGAGATCTTTGCGATCTCCGTTGCCCTTCCCGCCTGGTGGCTCGGCCACCTGATCCTGCTCGGCCGGACGACGACCGGCCCATCGGGTCAGGACTTCGTCGAATGGTATCCGGCGGGCCATATCCTGCTTTGGATCGCCGTGATCGCCGCACTGATCATCGCGTTCGCCTTCGGGACGGATGCGACGGCCACGAATCAATCCTTCAGGCGAATGCTGGAACGCGTGCTGGCCAGGACCGGTGCGCCCGACGGCGTCGACATCCCCCGGCTTCTCGACCTGCTGGTCTTCCTGGCGCCGATGATGGTCGCGATGATCATGACCACGGTGCTAACGCTGAACGTGGTGATCGCCGCCAAGATCACCGCGATCTCCGGCCGGCTGATGCGCCCATGGCCGCGTCTGCGCGAGACCAAGCTGCCGGTGATGACGCTCCCCGCGCTGTTCGCCATCATCGCCTTCTGCTTCCCGGACGGCCTGATCGGGCTGCTGGCGCGGATCGCCGCGGCGGCGCTGCTGACAGCCTATGCGCTCACTGGCTTTGCCGTGCTGCATACGCTGACCTTGCCGCTGCGAACCCGCCCGCTCTGGCTCGGCCTCGCCTATGCGCTGATGCTGACCTTCATCTGGCCAATCCCTGTCTTCGCCATGGTCGCGCTCGGCCTCGCCGACGCCGCCTTCGACCTCCGCCACCGGTTTGGGCCGCGGCGGCCGCCGCCGTTGCCGGTGCCCTGAAAGAACCAACCACACACACCAACCGCTTCCGAACATCTTGAAGGAGAACATCGATGGAAGTCATTCTGCTGGAACGCGTCGCCAAGCTCGGCCAGATGGGCGAGATCGTGAAGGTCAAGGACGGGTTCGCCCGCAACTTCCTGCTCAAGCGCAAGAAGGCGCTGCGGGCCACCGCCGAGAACAAGGCCAAGTATGAGGGCATGAAGGCCGAGCTCGAGGCCAACAACATCAAGGCCAAGGGCGAGGCGTCCAAGGTTGCCGAGAAGATCGACGGCCGCGACATCGTCATCATCCGCCAGGCCTCCGAATCCGGCCAGCTGTTCGGCTCGGTCTCGGTCCGCGACATCGTCACGGCCCTCGCCGCCGACGGCATCACCGTCAGCCGTCCGCAGGTCTGGCTGGATGCGCCGATCAAGACCATCGGCCAGCAGAAGATCACCATCGCGATCCACCCGGAGGTCGAGACCTCGGTGACCGTGACGGTGGCCCGCAGCGCCGATGAGGCCGAGCGCATCAAGCGCGGCGAGGACATCTCGACCCGCCAGGAGGACCTCGACGCCGCCGCCGAAGCCATCGCCGCCGCCGGCGAGTTCTTCGATCCGGAGGCCCAGGACGAGGGCGCTGCCGAGCCGGCTGCGCAGTAAGCAGCGCGGCATCTGCCAAAAAACGAAGCCCGGCTCATCGAGCCGGGCTTTTTTCATTCAGTCCTTGGCCGGCGCCGGCGTCACCGGCGGAACCGGATCGGCACGCAGCGCAGGCGCTGCATCGCTCGATTTCGGCGTCTCCAGCGCGGGAGGCTCGGAGCGCGCCGCACTCTCGCCGCGCACGGCCGACGCCCTGGTCGCGCCGGTCGCTTCGCTCGGCGTGTCCTCGGAGGAGGCACCGTCCTGGGCCGGCTTCTTGCGCTTGCCCTTGCTCTTCGGACGCGCCTCGCCGTCGGGCGCCGCCACCGGCGGCTCAGCCCCTGCTTCCGGCTTGGCCTCGGTCGGGGCCGACCGTCGCTTGGAATAGTGTCCGCGGCGACCGTCCTGCTGAGCAGCACCATCGGCCTCCGGCTTCGCCTCGGCGGGCTCGGTCGCGGCCGACCGGGCGCGGCGCTCGGAGCGCGTCTCGCGGGCGTCCTTGCCCGAATGCCCCATGTAGCGGGCATCGGTGGCGCCATTGGAGATCAGGTAGTTGGCGAGCACGCCGGCCATTTCGGGGCTGGTGGTATAGTGCTGGCGCAGAAAGCCCGGCAGCGATCCCGGCGATGTGTTCTTGGCGAGACCGCGCGGTGATTTGTGGCAGACCACGCAGGTGCCGTTGAAGATCTGCGCCGGGCTCTTGCCCGCGTCGAGATTTTCCTGCGCCGCAGCCGCACCGGCCAAGCCGATGCAGAACAAAGCCACCACCGTCGCCAAATTGAGCGCTCGGCCCACCATTCTCATTCTCCAGCTATGGTTCTGCCCACACGGCGCCGTTCTGCGCGACATCCGCAACCGTGTTCCCTTCACGCCGTCTCGCAATCGTCGACGACGTACCCTCGAAGACCTGGCCCGGCTCCCCCGCCGGACACCGGCCCAAAGGCCGTTGGCCGCGGCCTTTTTAGCGAATTGCGGCGGGATTGAAAGCGCACATGTGTTCCTGCGCGGAGATGTCCCGTGCTCATGTGATTTCGGAATAACGGCTTTGTGTCCGTGGCCATGGCACGCTTTATGCCTGCTGACTAACATATGGAAAGGTAGAATGGGAACCAATCGGTTCTCAACGCGTCGAGTGCGACGGCCGGGCAAGTCAGCATCTCACGGGGATAGCTCGTTGGGTGGTGGGAATGGACCGTTTGCTGCGTAGTCTGTTGAGTCGTTTTATCTGCCGTGGGTCGATCAGCTTCACGACCGCCGACGGTGTTACCTTCGCTTGCGGAGACGGGACCGGCGTCTCCGTGGCGGCGCGTTTTCTGACCCGGGACGCCGAGCGCCGGCTGCTCGTCAATCCCGAGCTCGCCCTCGGCGAGACCTATATGGACGGGACGTTCGTGATCGAGCGCGGATCGATCACGGACCTCTTGTCCATCGTGATGAGCCAGCCGGCCGTGATGCCGGAATGGGCCAAGCCGCAATGGTGGCTGCGCTACCTCGTCCGGCATCTGCGCCAGCTCAACATCCGGGCACGGTCGCGCCAAAACGTTGCGCATCACTACGATCTCGACGGCCGGCTCTATGCGCTGTTCCTCGATGCCGACCGGCAATACTCCTGCGCCTATTTCGACACGCCCGACACCACGCTGGATGACGCCCAGCTCGCCAAGAAGCGCCACCTCGCGGCAAAGCTGCTGATCGATCCCGGCCAGCGGATCCTCGACATCGGCTGCGGCTGGGGCGGGCTCGGACTTTACCTCGCGGAGATGTGCAACGCCGACGTCACCGGCGTCACGCTGTCGTCCGAGCAATTGCAGGTCGCCAACACCCGCGCGGCCGAGCGCGATCTCTCCGCATCCGCGCGCTTCCTGCTGCAGGACTATCGCGACGTGCCCGGCACCTTCGACCGCATCGTTTCGGTCGGCATGTTCGAGCATGTCGGCGTCGCGTTCTACGATACGTTCTTCCGCCGCTGCGCCGAGCTGCTCGACGACGACGGCGTGATGCTGCTGCACTCGATCGGCCGCTCGGAGGGACCGGATTCCACCAATCCGTGGATCGCCAAATACATCTTCCCCGGCGGCTACATTCCGGCGCTCTCGGAAGTGCTGCCCGCGATCGAGCGCGCCGGCCTGCTGGTGTGTGACATCGAGATCCTCAGGCTGCATTACGCCGAGACGCTGAAGGCGTGGCGCGAGCGCTTCATCGCCCGCCGCGAGGACGCCGTGCAGCTCTATGACGAGCGCTTCGCGCGGATGTGGGAGTTCTACCTTGCCGCCTCCGAAATGGCGTTCCGCAAGCAGAACATGATGAACTTCCAGATCCAGCTGACGAAGCGGCAGGGCATCGTGCCGATGACGCGCGACTACATCCATCGCGAGGAGGCGCGCCTGCGCGCCGTCGAGCGGGGCTATCGGCCGGCGTTGCGGATGGCGGGCGAGTAGGACGCGCGGCGTCCTCAATCTCAGGCTGATAAATTGTAAAGAGACATCTCCAGCACGAATTCCCGCTGATCCGTCTCAAATTTTCGAACAAACCGTGCGGTCTGTGAACTGGCTCACAGACCCCGGTGAACTCCGGCCGTAAAGTCCCGGCATGTCCCAGAGCACTGCACGAGCCATGTTGGAACCTCAGACCGACTTCAGCACCGACTACGCGCTGATTGCTGCCGGTGTGGGCGCGTCCCTCATCGCCTTGATTTATCTGCTGCTGGTCTGACCCGCCGCGCCGATCCACGCGCCGCCGCAGTGGACGCGCCAGTTCCTGTCTCCGTCTCGCAGACCATCGAACGCGCTGCACCCTTTCCCGGCATGAAACGTGAACTCCGGCCAGTGCGGCTTTGAGTCCTCCAGGTTCCGTCAAGCACGGCATCTGGCGAGTCCAGATTCATCCACCAAATTTACCGGACGGTGAATAGCGCGCAGCTTTCGCTTCCGCTTCGTCGGCGACTGGCGCTTTATCCCCTCCCCTTCAAAGCTGCTAAACACGGCCATGGCATTGACCGATTCGAACGTACTCAAGCTGGCTCCGACGGACGCCGCGACGCCGACCTATCGCAGCGCGCCTCACAACATCGAGGCGGAACAGGGTCTGCTCGGCGCGATCCTCGTCAACAACGACGCGTTCTATCGCGTCTCGGACTTCCTCGAGCCGAAGCATTTCTACGAGCCGCTGCACCAGACGATCTTCGAGACGACGGCGAGCCTCATCCGCATGGGCAAGATCGCCACGCCCGTGACCTTGAAGACGTTCCTGCCGGCGGACGTCGATCTCGGCGGCATGACCGTCGGGCAATATCTCGCGCGGCTCGCCGCCGAAGCCACGACGATCATCAACGCGCAGGACTATGGCCGCACCATCTACGACCTGTCGTTGCGACGCGACCTGATCGGCATCGGCGAGGACATGGTCAACGTCGCCTATGACGCGCCGGTCGACTTCGCGCCGCGCAACCAGATCGAGGACGCCGAGCGCCGGCTCTATGAGCTCGCCGAATCCGGCCGCTATGACGGCGGCTTCCAGAAATTCTCGCAGGCGCTGACCACCGCCCTCGATATGGCCGCGAAGGCGTTCCAGCGCGACGGCAAGCTGTCGGGCATCTCGACGGGACTGCGCGACCTCGATGCCAAGATGGGCGGCCTGCAGCATTCCGACTTGATCATCCTCGCCGGCCGTCCCGGCATGGGCAAGACCTCGCTCGCCACCAACATCGCCTATAACGTCGCCCAGGCCTACGTTCCGGAACTGCAGCCTGACGGCACGTACAAAGCGGCGCAGGGCGGCGTCGTCGGGTTCTTCTCGTGCGAAATGAGCGGCGAGCAGCTCGCCACCCGTATCGTCGCCGAGCGCTCGGGCATTCCCTCCAGCATGATCCGCCGCGGCGGCATCACCGAGGCCGATTTCGAGAAGCTGCGCGAATGCTCGATCGAATTGCAGTCGCTGCCGTTCTATGTCGACGAAACCGGCGGCATCTCGATCTCCCAGGTCATGGCGCGCGCCCGAAGGCTGAAGCGTCAGAAGGGCCTCGACCTCTTGGTGATCGACTACATCCAGCTGCTTGCCGGCTCTGGCAAACGCGGCAGCGACAACCGCGTGCAGGAAATCACCGAGATCACCACCAGCCTGAAGGCGCTGGCCAAGGAGCTCAACGTTCCGATCATCGCGCTGTCGCAGCTGTCGCGCCAGGTCGAAAACCGCGACGACAAGCGGCCGCAACTGTCCGACCTGCGTGAATCCGGCTCGATCGAGCAGGACGCCGACGTCGTGCTGTTCGTGTACCGCGGCGAATACTACCTCGCCGCCAAGGAGCCGCGCCCCGGCACCGAGGAGCACCAGAAGTGGCAGATGGAAATGGAACAGGCGCTGGGCAAGGCCGAAGTGATCATCGGCAAGCAGCGTCACGGTCCGACCGGTACCGTCGAGCTGCACTTCGATGCCTCGGTCACCCGGTTCGGCGATCTTGCGCATGATGGTATGCCGCCGCAGCATCACGACTATTGACCGTGTGCTGTTGAACGGATGCGCTGCGGCGCGTAAAAGCGCCGCATGACTGTTCCCGAACCGAAACCCGCCGAGCCCTCCGCTTCGGCGGTGGATGAGATCCCCGCCGGCGCCACCGGCGTGCTGACCATCGATCTCGACGCGCTCGCCGCCAATTGGCGCAAGCTGGAAAAGACCGCGGTACCGGCCGAATGCGCCGGCGTGATCAAGGCCGACGCCTATGGCTGCGGCATCCCGCAGGTGGCGCGCACGCTCGCCGCCGCTGGCTGCAAGACCTTCTTCGTCGCCACGCTCGGCGAAGCCAAGGTCGCCCGCAGCGCCCTGCCCGACAGCGCCGCTCTGTACGTGCTCGACGGCTTCTTCCAGAACACCGGCGACGACTACGCCGCGATCAATTGCCGCCCCGTGATCGGTGATCTCAACGAGCTCGCCGAGTGGGACATGTTCTGCCGCCGTACCGGCTGGAAGGGCGGCGCCGCCATTCATGTCGATACCGGCATGAACCGGCTCGGCCTGACGCCGCTTGATGCGCAAGGCATGATCCCGCGCATCCAGAGCGGCGACCACGGCATCACCCTCGTCATGAGCCATCTCGCCTCCGCCGAGCAGGTCAACAGCCCCGCGAATGCGCGCCAGCTCGCGACCTTTCGCGAGGTCACCAGCGTCTTCACCGGCGTGCCGGCCGCGCTCGCGGCCTCTTCCGGCATCTTCCTCGGCGCCTCCTTCCAGTTCGACATGGTTCGCCCCGGTGCGGCGCTCTACGGCGTCAACCCGACGCCGGAGGCCGACAACCCGATGCAGCCGGTCGCCGAGATCAAGGCCCGCATCGTGCAGCTGCGCGACCTCGCACGCGGCGACACGGTCGGCTATGGCGGCACCTGGACGGCGCGCCGGCCGACGAAGATCGCCATTCTCTCCGCCGGCTATGCCGACGGCTATTTCCGCGCGGCCTCGTCCAACGACGGCACCCGCGGCGCCGACGTCATCATCGCCGGCCAGCGCTGCCCGGTCGCCGGCCGCGTGTCGATGGACCTGATCGCCGTCGACGTCACTGACCTGCCGCCGAAAGCCGCCCGCCGCGGCCACTTCGCCACCCTGCTCGGCGAAGGCATCACCGTCGACGAGCTCGCGCATCATTTCGGCACCATCGGCTACGAAGTCCTGACCAATCTCGGCCGGCGCTATCATCGCATCTACAAAGGTGGTGCGGCGCTCGCGGAGAGCTGAGTTTTCGCAGCGGCGGTCGACGTTGTTTTGCGTTGCTGCCTCCTCGACGTCATTGCGAGCGCAGCGAAGCAATCCAGAATCCCGCCCGCCGCCCTGGATTGCTTCGCCACGCTCGCAATGACGAGCTGATGGATATCGGCACGAACTTGCGACGTCGCCCGCTGTCGTAGCCCCGCCAACCTCCGCTGTCATCGCCCGGCTTGACCGGGCGATCCAGTATTCCAGAGACAGTGGTGAGTCCTCGATGAGCCGCGGCGTACTGGATCCCCGCTTTCGCGGGGATGACGATCGAGTGCGAGGAGCGATCATCGATCGTCGCTTCGTTCGTGGTGCCGGCGCTCGAACATGCGTTCTCATTCTCGCGGCATCTAGCGCCCGAGTTTTTCTTCTCGTTTTCGCCCTCTTGAAGACGAGGGCGCAGGGAATGCCGGGTGCTGGCCGCAACCCATGGCCCGCCTGCAGAAAAAAGTGCAGGCGGCAGTCACCACAGGTCCAGCCGGTCAACCGGCATTCCCTGCGCGATGGGTTTACGCCTTATGCGTACTCTCCCCGGGGATCGGGCGTTCTTGCCCCCGTAGCTAGCGGATCATCACCGCCGGCGTAGCATCAGCGTCGAGATGCCAGGACCATACGTTTTCGACGTGCGCATCGTGTCGTTCGTCCGCGCGGCATCACACCATGCTGCGACCCGAAGCGCCCACCGCATCCCACCCCGCGTGTCGTGACGATCGCGATGCGCCCCTCGTATCGAGGCGGGACGGCGCTATACAATCATGATTTTCGGAAAAACGAAAGGCAAATATTTTTCCGCGTAGCACTGGACAGGGTGAGTCGCCTTGAGATCATTCGACAAATTGGCATCTCGGCGCCCCCTTCGGCTGTACACGCTCTTGCAACGATCATGTTTGCCCTCCAAATCAGGCAAGCGGCGTGAAAAGCTATCAGTCGGACCGTCCGTCGACAGAACGCGGCTCAGGGGGTATCGGGCATGTGGCGGCCATCATTGGCAGAAGTCGAGGCCGCTGCTCGGGTGCTTCATCGCGCGGGAGTTCACCACCATTGGTGGGAGCCTTACCGCAAATCGTACGACGAACTGGCTGCGACCGATCCCATTGGGAAGTCAGAATTCGATGCGATCGTCGAGCAGATGCTGATGGCGGCCCACGAGGCAACCGCATAATGCGGCCGCATGGTCACGGATGGGAGTGAGCCGTGTTCTCCAAGCTCAAGGATCTTGCCAGCGGCGCCGCCAAAAGCGTCGGCGGGCAGTTTGCTAAAGCCTCCAGCGCCATTGCCGACCTCGCCGCGAGCCTCGCGACCCGTGCGGCGGCGGCAGCCGATCTCGGCCGGATTCTCGATATCATCGAGATGGTGCCGGGCGTCAAATTCGAGCGCCCCGAGATCGATGCCGGCTATCTCGACACGCTGCTGGCGGCCGTGCAGATGGGCGAGCTCACGCTCGCGATCCACTACCGCAAGGAAACCGAAGCCAGCGTGGTGCGCCTGCATCCCCTCCCCGCGGCGGCCGCCAATGAAGTGACCGGGTCGGACAGGTTCTTCGCGAAGATCCTGGTCAACGGCGACGACGACAAGCCTGCCATCCAGATGCTGATCAACTCCGAGCATCTGGCGAACAACTACCGGCACGTCACAGCGGACACGCTGATCAACGCGCTTGCCTTCCCGATCGAGAACGTCAAGGGCGGCTTCATCATCGCCCGATCGTTCCGCGCGATCGCGCGGCCGATCGCCGGCTGGCTGCTCGGCATCATCTTCGACCAGGGCGAAAAGCTGCACCGGCGTTTGCGCGGCGGTCGCGACGACGATCAACCGCAACCATCTTCATCGCCGGCGGAGGAGCAACACGTTGACGCGCCTGCCGCCTCGACAGACACGGGCGGCGGCACCAGCGCCGAACAACCATCAAACCACAGCAGCCTGGCGGATGACGACCGTCAGGTTAGCGAAGGACCGCTTCATCAGGACCACCGATCCGACCGGACCGTGTGAAATCTCGGCAACAGCGATTCCTTGCCTCACTGGGTTGACGCCTTGTCCGGCATCAGGACGGAAAGCACTTGCCGAACGCCGCCATCAGGCGGACCGGCCCCTTCAGCCGCAGCGCGCGGGTCAGGATCAGCCGCGCCACCGAGATCTCCTTGGCGAGGAAGCGCAGCCACGCCTTGCCGTCGGCGGTGATGCTGAGGTCGGCCCGGCCGACATGGCCCGGCTGCACCGTCAAACGCCGGTCGCGGATGGTGACGGTGGCCTGCGCCGCCTCCTGGCCGGTAAAGGTAAAGTGATAGGTCGCTTCCAGGCCCTTCGACTTGCCGGGCTGGAAGGTCAGCGGCATGCCCTGCAGGAAGCCGCGGATCGAGGTCGCCCGCGCGCTCGACCGGACGAAGCGGACCTTCTTGTGCGGAAAGCGCCGCGTCACGTAGTCGGCGGCGTCGCTTCCGGGCACGACATAGACCGGCTCAGTCTTGCGCGTCAGCGGCTCGAGCACATCCGTCACGTGCTGCTTGCGGTCGGCGAGATAGGGGCCGATGACGTCGTGGCCCGCGGGACAGACCGCGAGGCAATAGGCGGCGTTGTAGTTCGGCCCATAGGCGAGGCTCTGCCAGCGCGTCACCGTCTCGGCGTAGCTGGTGCGGCCGCGCAAATCCTTCACGGACTTCGCCTCGGCGATGTCCTCGACGAAGTTGACGAAGCCGCCCATGAACTGCTGATAATTGTGGGTGAGGCAGGCGGAGAAGTCGAACGCGCCGTCGGGCTTGATAGCGCCGACCGGGCAGGCGGCGACGCACAGCTTGCACTCCAGGCATGGATTGTGATCGAGCGGGGTTGCGACCGCATCGACCTCGGCGGCGATCAGCACCGTACCGAGCAGGATGAAGCTGCCGAAGCGCGGATGAATCACGCTGCGATGGATGCCCATGCGGCCGAGCCCGGCGGCCTCGGCGGCGCGCTTGTGCGACACGATCCAGGCGCGGTCCGGGAAGTTGTCCATCTCCATCGGAAACGCCATCGCCGGATTGAGCGCGCGGATGCCGCGATCCTCGAGCGCGCGCACGATGCCGCGCGCGACCTCGTCGATGTGGTCGCCCGAACGATGAAACTCGAGATTGGCGACCGAGCGCGCGGGCGAGCGGACCGGCTCGCGATGCATTCGCCCGACCAGCACCAGCAGCGTCCGTGCCTTCGGAAACGCCGCGAGGATATGCGGACGATCCTCGGCGAGGCTGGGATCCTCGATCGAGGCCAGCCCGCTATCGTCGGCGCCGCAGGCGCGGGCGAGATCGAGCAGCTCTTGGGCCGAGAGCCGCGGCGGCGCAGGCGACGGAACGGCAAAGGCGGACAGCGTCTCGGTGGTCATGGTTTCGCGCTCCGGGCTTTGGGACGCATCGGCTCACGCCGTCTTCGTCATGCCGGCCATCACCCGCGCCAGCATCGCGGCACGGCCTGAGCGCGGCAGCAGCATCAGGCTCGCCTCCAGCGCCTTGGCGAGAAAGCCGGGCCGCACCGTGGTGCGGCGGCCCAGCATCTTGAGCGTGCCGACCGCGACCTCGTCGGGCGTCTGGCCGCTCGCAATCGTCATCCGGGCGCGCCGGCCGAAGCCGCTCATCACAGGCCCCGGCGCCGAGGCCAGGACGTCGACGCCAAGCGGCCTGAGCTCCGGTGCCAGCCCCTCGGCAAGGCTCTGCACGAACGCCTTGGTCGCCGCGTAGTTGGCGGCGCGCGGCACGCCCTGGAACGCCACCAGCGAACTCATCAGCACGATGCCGCCGCGCCGTCGCGCGGCAAAGCGGCGGCCGAACAGATGCGTGAGCTGCGCCAGCGCACGGCAGTTGACGTCGATCATGTCGAGTTCGGCTGCCAGATCACCCTCGACGAACGGACCCGAGGTGCCGAAACCTGCGGCCGCAACCAGCAGGCCGACATCGAGATGCGCGGTCTGCTGCGCGACACCGGCAACATCGTCGGGCCGCGAGAGATCGGCCGAGATCACGACGGGACGGACGCGCATCTGCGGCGCCAGTTCATCGGCGAGCGCGTCCAGCACCGCCAGACGCCGCGCGACCAGCACGAGCTCGAAGCCGGCTTCGGCGAGCCGCATCGCCACTGCCCGTCCGATCCCGTCGGACGCTCCAGTGACGACCGCGCAGGCCCCATAGGCCCGCCGCAGGCGCTCGGCTTCGGCCAGGGGCAATTGAACTCGGCTGGTCATGGATCACCCCATTTAGATTACGATCGAACTCTAATTGCAAAGATGTCGAACGACCGCTAAATTGTCAAGCGAAACGGAACAGGCTCGACCGGATGCGCAAGACCAGAGAACAAGCCGCTGAAAGCAAAGAGAAAATCATCAAAACGGCGGCGCGGCTGCTGCGCGAGCGCGGGGTCGCAGGCGCAAGCATTGCGGACGTCATGGCGGCCGCCGGCATGACCCAGGGCGGCTTCTATCGGCACTTCGCCTCGAAGAACGACATGCTGACTGCCGCCTCGCGGCACGCCTTCGCGACCATGGCGAGCGGCATCGACCGCGACATCGACGCGGCCGGCGCCGACGCCGCGCTCTCCGCCTATGTGGCGCGCTATCTGTCCCGCGAGCACGTCGCCAACCCGGGCATGGGCTGCCCTGCCGCGGGCTTCGGCACCGACGCCGGACGGATGCCGGAGGTGCTCGGCGCGGAGTTTGCCGACGGCGCCGAACAGCTGATTGCCCGCGTGACGGCCGGCCTGGTTGCGCGCGGCGTGGCCGCCGAGGCGGCGCGCGCGGACGCGATCCGCACGCTGACGATGCTGGTCGGCACGGTCGTGATGGCGCGCGCGCTCGGTCCCTCGCCGCTCCAGGACGAGATCATCGCGGCCGCGCAGGATCGGCTCGCCGCGCCGTGACCGCGCGGCGCTCTCCCTCGTCGTTGCGGCGTTCCACGCGTCGGTCGCCTGCAGCGACATGCGACGCAAACCGCGCATGACAGGCCGGCCTCCCTGTCACGACGCTCATGCTGGCTACGGGGCGGTCGCGTAGCTTCGTTTGGCCCGATGCTGGTGAATCCCGGCGGACTAGCCGGCCGCGACGACCCGGTCCATCTCCTGCAGGCGGACGAATGCCGCCCAGGCCTGGCGATACTCGATGTCGATGGTGTCGATCGTCAGCAGCGCCCGGCAGGCCTCCCTGATCTGCTTCGATGACGGACGCAGCCGCGGATCGCCGGCGGCTTCCGATCTTTTCCAGCGCTCCTCGACGTCTTTCGCCATGGCCAGCGCGTCCGCCGGCGGTCGCTTCGGCGCCGGCTCCGCCAGCGGATGGCCTTGCGGAAACTTTGGCCAGGCACGTGGCGGCTGATCGGCGCGCCATTCGACCGGCTTGCTGACGGCGACTCTTTCGGTCCCGGTGCCGCCCTGCCCTGAAGTGCCGCCCGGCGCGGGAAGCGCCGTGCGTGCGGCGAGCGCGCCGATCTGCTGCTCCATGCGCTGGCCGCCTGCCCCGCCTCCGCCGGAGGCTCCCCCAGGCGCGAGCGTCGCCGACAGCTCGGTCAAGGTCGCGGGATCGCCCTCGGGGATCAGCTTCTGGGCGGTCTTCACCAGAGCGAGCGCGGTCGGCGATAGCGTGAGTTTCTTGTCGGTCTGGGCGATCGTCTGCTCGGCCTCCGGCGCCGGACATGGCCTGTAGGCCGACTGCTGGCGCGTCATCCGTCCGCCATCATCGACACGGGCGAAATCGATGTCGACGGCATAGACGAAGGCGGCCTGGGAAAGACTGCCGCTTCGATCCCTCGCCTTGACGAGGCCGCAAACGAGCTTCGAGGTGCCCTCGGTCACCGAGCGCATGCTCTCGAACTGCGCCGAGTCCGGGTCGAGCAGCACATTGCGAACCGCCGTTCGCGCTTTCATGTGCTCGGAAGACAGGGCGCTCATGACCACGGTGGGGCTGATCGTGGTCGACGGATGGATCTGCCAGCGCAGCTCCGCGGCCAGAAATGCCGCGCCGAAAGCGGTCGCAATCAGAAGTGCAGGAACATTCATGTCACAATCTCGCGCGTTTCAATTCTTGAATGGCGCTCTTCCCAGTTCTCGACCTTAGGTCGAACATCCAGGCGAGCGCCTGGCCGCCTGGGGCTCGTGGGTTGCCGAGGTGAGGGTCAAGAGTGAGAGGTTACATGATACATTCAGAAACACTTCGAGCGGTAGCTCGATAGTTGCGGCGACCGGATCGTAGTTAAGATCCTCCTAACGCGCCGCATGCGGCCCGCGCGAGATCCCCCGCGGCAAGCCTGGCCAAAGCCGGGCGACCGCATTCGGCCGCATGGCCCCCAAACACGCCCGACACAACTGGCGGGGCGCCGCGCTCAGGTGGTCCGGAGACCCGGCGTCCACCCGCGCGCGTCCGTCGCCAACAGCGCGTAGAGCATGTCGTCGCGCCATTCGCCGCCGACGCGCAGATGATCGCGCAGCCGGCCCTCGCAGTGGAAGCCGAGCTTTTCCGCCAATCCGCGCGAGGCGGCGTTGTCGGGATGGATGAGCGCCTGCACGCGGCGCAGGCCGAGCTCGCCGAAACAGAAGTCGAGCATCGCAGCCACAGCCTCGAAGGCGATGCCCTCGCGCTGCCGGGCGGGATCGACGATGTAGCCGATCGTGACGCGCCGGCTCTTCATCTGACCATCGTGGTAGTTGACCATGCCGATGCAGCGGTCGCTCTTGGCCTCCGCCACCGCCCAGAACCGGTAGTAGGACGGCGTGCAATCGATGAAGCGGCGGGCGCTCCGCTCGCTCTCGCTGAGCTTGGTGTGAGCGGTGTGATTCCAGAACCGCATCGCGGCCGCGTCGCCGTAGCAGCGATGCAGGCCTTCCGCATCATCGGGGCGAAACTGGCGCAGCGTCAGCCGCGAGGTCGACAGGATCGGATGCGGGATCGGCGGCTTGGCCATGGGACGTACTCGTGCATTGATCCTGCCAGCGTAGCAGCACTGAGCGCCGGACGCATCTCCGATGCAATCTACTCCTTGACCTCGGCCTTGTAGGCGTCGACCATCTTCTTGCAGGCGTCGGCGAGTTGCGCATAGTTCCGCGTGAGGCAGGCGATGATGCGGCCGCCGCCGGGGATCAGGCCGATACAGAACTTGTCGTAATCGGCCTGGCAGGCGGCACGCTCCTCGTCGGTCGGCAGCCGCTGCGCCTGCGCCGCAGGGACGGCGGCAATCGTCAGCGTGAACAAAATGGCGGTTGCGAGCTTTTTCATCCGACCCTTCCCCCAAGCGGCGGCATCATGAAGATCGCGACGTTCAACATCAACAATGTCCGGCGGCGTCTCCCCAACTTGCTGGCCTGGATGCGCGCCGCCAAGCCGGACATCGTCTGCCTGCAGGAGCTGAAATGTGCGCAAGGCGAATTTCCGATCGATGAGATCGGAAAGGCCGGCTATGGCGCGGTGTGGCAGGGGCAGAAGACCTGGAACGGCGTCGCGATCCTCGCGCGCAAGGCGGAGCCGGTGCTGATCCGCACCGCCCTGCCCGGCGCGCCCGCCGACAAGGAGGCGCGCTACATCGAGGCCGCCGTGCGCGGCATCGTCGTCGGCTGTCTCTATCTGCCGAACGGCAATCCGCAGCCGGGGCCGAAATTCGACTATAAGCTCGCCTGGTTCAAGCGGCTGCACAGGCATGCGGCCAAGTTCATCAAGGACAATCTGCCGGTCGTGCTCGCCGGCGACTACAATGTCGCGCCGACACCGCTGGATATCTACCCAACCAAGTCGTGGGACAAGGATGCGCTGATCCAGCCGAAGAGCCGCGCGGCCTTTCGCGCGCTGGTCGATCAGGGCTGGTGCGACGCGATCCGCACGCTGCATCCGGAGGCGCCGATGTTCACCTTCTGGGACTACAAGCGCAATCGCTGGCCGCGCGATGCTGGACTGCGGCTCGATCATCTGCTGCTCAGTCCGCAGCTCGCGCCGCGACTCAAGAAAGCCGGCGTCGATCGCGCCATTCGCGGCGAGGACGGCGCCAGTGATCACGCGCCGGCCTGGATCGTGCTGAAGTAGGCGCGGCCGCGTCACGGCGTCAGCCGCGATCCGGCCAGACCTGCTCGAGATTGGTGGAGCGCTCCGGCAGCCCCTCCGTCAGCACCGCCATGCCGCCGCACACCGGCAGATGCACGACGAGGCTTGCCGCGTCCGGCACGTTGGCGCGCGGCGTCACGTTCCACAGCGTGATCTCCTGGGGCGTGCGGCGGATCTCCTTGAACTCGTAGCTGAAGGTCTCCGACCCCCGCGGATATTCGCGCCACAGCTTGCCCTCCTTGCGGAAGGCGCTCTGCGTGCCCTCATAGCGGTCGCTGTAGCGCAGGCAGGCCGGCAGGTTCAGCGTCTCGAGCACCTTGGTGCCGACATTGGCGGCGGCGGGAATGACGCTGTTGACCGCGCCGATCGCGGCGAACACCGTGGTGATCACGCCGGCCGCCATTGCGAGCCAGCCGGTCCTGGCGCCGCCCGACGGCGCGGCCGATTTCGAACTGAGAAGCTTGGACGAGGCGAGATGGAGCTGGGCCATGACTGCGTTCTCCGATGTCTGTGACAGAGACTGCTGACCAACCGGGTCCGTTCATCGGAGATTAATCTGACATGTCCCGCGCCCAGCGAATGTGACGCCGGTCACAACCAGAAATGATTGTCGAACCGGCGTCACACGGAGAACGGTCGCGGCGTCAGTCCCGGCCGGCATCCATGATCGCCTGCGCCAGCCGCGCGGGATCGGAGAAGCACAGCTCGTGGCTGCCGGGCACCTGCACCAGCCGGAACAGACCGAGCTTGCCGGACAGACGCGGATGCCACGGCAGGCTGTGCGGCAGCGCCGTGTCCTCGGTGCAGTTGATGTAGGATTTGGCGATCGTCATTTCGGCGGGATTGGTCTTCAGCTTGATCGGATCCGTGAAGGTCTTGTTCGGATGCGGATTGAGGATCTCATAGGTCCGCGTTGCGGTGGCGAGATCGGCATCGTTGATGAAGGCCTCGCGCCAGATCGGGAACGGCAGCACCACCGAGCCGTCGCCGCGCTCTCTACTGACGGCATCGAACAGCGCGACGTAGTGCGGCGGCACCATGTCGTTGAGGCATTCGCCGTCATTGGGCACGAATGCATTCCAATAGATCAGGCGGCGGATGCGCTCCGGGATGCGATCGGCGACCCCGGTGATGACCATGCCGCCATAGGAATGACCCATCAGCACGGCGTCGGTGATGTCGTGCGCGGTGAAGTAGTCGACGATCGAGCTGATGGCCTCGTCGAGCCCGGTGGTCTTGGCGTCGCCGGGGCGGTTGCCACGGATGGTCGGCAGATGCACGGTGTGGCCGGCGGCGCGGATCGGCGCGGCGACCGGCTCGAGCTCGGCGCCGGTATGCCAGGCGCCGTGAACCAGGACGTAGGTTGACATGGTCGAGTTCCTTTGCACGATGAGTGACGGTGCAAGGAGGATGGCCGGAGCGCGGTCGCCGCGCTTGGCTGCAACTGAACCAATTGGTCTCGGAGTGAACCGATGCCGGGCGTGGAGGCTGAGCGTCAGCGAAGCTGGAATACGGCCGCGGTGCGGCCGGCCGAGCAGTTCTCCTATTATCGCGAGGCGATCTGCCAGGCCTTCATGAACCTGACGCCCGAGCCGGCGCGCGGCATCGGCTTTTCGGCCGAGGTGCAGCATGTCGGTATCGGCAGCGGCGCCATCAATCGCGTCACCTTCCCGGAGCACATCGTGCGCCGCTCGCGCACCGACATCGCGGCCTCCGACCAGCGCTGTTTCTACCTGAACCTCAAGCTCGCCGGCCGCTGCACCATCCAGCAGGACGAGCACGAGGTCAGCCTGTCGGCCGGACAGGTCGGCATCTTCGACAGCGACCGCACCTTCGTGCTGCAGCACGATCGCGGCCCGTCGCTCGGCGTCATCTCGTTTCGCGTGCCTGCCACTGCGTTGTTCGGCCGGCTGCCGGCCGTTCAGGATATCATGCCGACGCGTCTGTCGGACGATCCCTGCCTCGGCGCGCTGATCGTCGAGACCGCCCGTTCGCTCAATGCCAATGCGCTGCGACTCTCGGCTGATGACGCCACGGCGCTGTTCGACGTGCTGCTTGATCTCGTCGCGCTGAGCGTGTCGCGCAGCCGGGAGGCGCATGCGACGGCTTCGTTCGCCGACGCCACGACGTTGGCGCTGCGCCGCGCCATTCACGAGCGGCTGCGCGAGCCCGGCCTGACGGTCGCCACCATCGCGTCCGTCGTGGGGATCAGCGAGCGCTACGTGCACAAGCTCCTGGCGCGCGCCGGCACCAGCTTCTCGGACATCGTGATGGCGCGGCGGCTCGACGGCGTCGCGCGCGACCTGCGCGATCCCGCCTGCGCGGACCGCGACATCGGCCGCATCGCGTTCGATTGGGGATTTTCGGATCTGTCGCATTTCACGCGCCGCTTCAAGCAGCGCTTCGGCCAGCGCCCGCGCGACTGGCGCGCGCAGTCCAACTCAGGCTGACAGCCGTCGCGCATTGGCCGCGACGTGCTCGCGATAGCGGCCGACGATCGCCGCCGGAGATGCACCGGCGCAAAGGCTTGCCGCGGCCTCGAAGGCGGCCGCGATCTTCTCGGCCACCATCAACTGCGCCTCCTGCGACGCATCCTGATCGCAGCGCGCGAACTTCTCGAGCCGCAGGCAGATCACCTCGCCCGCCTCCATCGCCAGCATCGCGCCTGCGAACAGCGGAAACGCGGATGCGGATGGCGTAAGTCTCGGCCGGTGGTCGCTGCGCATCGTCGTCTCGCTCGAAAACATCGGATCGTGTTGCGACGAATACGCTTCAACTTTTAAAGATGCAGACGCACAATCATCGGCGATTTCGAGTCGGGTCGAACCACCCGTTAACCACCGGCGCAGCTCTCTCCTCCGTCATTGCTAGCGCAGCGAAGCAATCCAGGGCCGCGGGCGTAGCCCTGGATTGCTTCGTCGCTTCGCTCCTCGCAATGACGGGCGGAAAGGTCGTGCCTCATCCCTGCGGAGGACGACACCCTTGGGCTTCCTGTTCGTCCTCGCCGTCGGCCTTGTCGCCGGCACGCTGTCCGGCATCGTCGGCACCGGCTCCTCGATCATGCTGATGCCGGTGCTCGCCTATCAGTACGGGCCCAAAGAAGCCGTGCCGATCATGGCGGTGGCGGCCGTGATGGCGAACCTGTCGCGCATTCTCGCGTGGTGGCGCGAGGTCGACTGGCGCGCCTGCGCAGCCTATTCGGTGACCGGCATTCCGGCCGCGGCGCTCGGCGCGCGCACCCTCCTGATCCTGCCGTCACACGCCGTCGACATCACCATCGGGCTGTTTCTCATGGCCATGGTGCCGGTGCGGCATTGGCTGGCGCGGCACGAAATCAAGGCCAGCCTCTGGCACCTCGCGCTCGGCGGTGCGCTGATCGGATTTCTGACCGGCATCGTGGTCTCGACCGGGCCGCTCAGCGTGCCGCTGTTCCTGTTCTACGGCCTGTCGAAGGGTGCCTTCCTCGCCACCGAGGCCGCGAGCTCGCTCGGGCTCTACGTCTCCAAATCCATCACCTTCCAGCGGTTCGGCGCGCTGACGCCGGATATCCTGCTGAAAGGCCTGATCGCCGGCGGCTCGCTGATGGCCGGCGCCTTCGTCGCCAAGCGCTTCGTGCTGCATATGAAGCCCGACGTGTTCCGGCTGGTGATGGATGGCATCATGCTGGCCGCAGGTCTAAGTATGTTATGGAACGCCGCCCACTCCTGACCGCATCGATTCTTCCCCATGGCCAAGAACGCCCTCTCCTTCGTCTGCCAGAATTGCGGCGCGGCCTATTCGCGCTGGCAGGGCAAATGCGAGGCCTGCGGCGAGTGGAACACGCTGGCCGAGGAGGACACCACGGGCGCGACCTCCGCGCCGGTGTCGCTGCGCTCCAAGCGCAAGGGCCGCACCTTCCAGCTGGAATCCCTGACCGGCAAGAGCATCGACGCGCCCCGGCTGTCCTCGGGCATGACCGAGCTCGACCGCGTCACCGGCGGCGGTTTCGTGCGCGGCTCGATCCTGCTGGTCGGCGGCGATCCCGGCATCGGCAAGTCGACCTTGCTGACCCAGACCACCGCGATGATGGCGCGTGCCGGCCACCGCGCCGTCTACATCTCGGGCGAGGAAGCCGTCGCGCAGGTGCGGCTGCGCGCCGAGCGGCTGGGGCTTGCGGATGCGCCGGTGCAGCTGGCGGCTGAGACCTCGGTCGAGGACATCATCTCAACCCTGTCCGAAGGCACGGTACCGCGGCTGATCGTGATCGATTCGATCCAGACGATGTGGACCGACACGGTGGAATCGGCCCCGGGCACGGTGACCCAGGTCCGCGCCTCGGCGCAGAAGCTGATCAGGTTCGCCAAGAAATCCGGCGCCGCCATCATCCTGGTCGGCCACGTCACCAAGGACGGCCAGATCGCGGGTCCGCGCGTCGTCGAGCACATGGTCGATGCTGTGTTGTCGTTCGAGGGCGAAGGCTCGCAGCAGTTCCGCATCCTGCGCGCGGTGAAGAACCGCTTCGGCCCGACCGACGAGATCGGCGTGTTCGAAATGACGGGATTGGGTTTACGCGAGGTCACCAACCCCTCGGAGCTGTTCCTGTCGGAGCGCGATCTCGGCAGCCCCGGCACCGCCGTGTTTGCCGGCATCGAGGGTACGCGGCCGGTGCTGGTCGAAATGCAGGCACTGGTGGCGCCGACCTCGCTCGGCACGCCGCGCCGGGCCGTGGTCGGCTGGGATCCGAGCCGGCTGTCGATGGTGCTCGCGGTGCTGGAGGCGCATTGCGGCGTCAAGCTGTCCGGCCACGACGTCTATCTCAACGTCGCCGGCGGCCTGCGCATCCACGAGCCGGCTGCGGACCTCGCCGCCGCCGCGGCGCTGGTATCATCCTTGGTGAACGCGCCGTTGCCGCCCGATGCGGTCTATTTCGGCGAAATCTCGCTATCTGGCGCGGTACGGCCGGTGGCGCAGACCTCGGCGCGGCTGAAGGAGGCGGCGAAGCTCGGCTTCCTCCGCGTGGTGCTGCCGGAGCGCGCCCGCGGCGAGGCCGGCGGCGATGCCGGCCTCAACCTCAATACCGTCGGCGGACTCACCTCGTTGGTTGCAGACATCGCCGCGCGCGGCACGCCACGCGCGCGCCACGGCAGCGGCCGAGACGACGACGATTCGCGCGATCAGGGCCGCCGCGCCCCGAGCCATGCCGAAAAAAATGCCACACCAGCGAGATTCCGCCGCCAGGACGGCTAGCCGGACCGTGACGTTCCCGTGACTCGCCGCTATACAACGCCGCAACCGGGCGCGCGCACGGCATCGTGCCGGATCCGGACTTGCTGGGGAACCCTGCTCCGCTCCACCTGGAGCAGCAGCGATCCCGGGCGATTCGAAGCGAACCTTGGACCTGTGAAGCGGACCTGAGCAGCCGATGCCCGTAACGATCCTCGATCTCATCCTGCTCGGTGTCATGCTGATCTCGGGGCTGCTCGCGATGGTCCGCGGCTTCATGCGCGAGATTCTCTCGATCGCCGCCTGGGGCGCGGCCGCTCTGGTCACGCTTTATTCATTCTCGAAGCTGCTGCCGACCGCCAAGACCTATTTCAACAACGATACGGTGGCGAGCGTCGTCGTGGTCGCCGGTACTTTTGTGGGCACCCTGCTCATCGTCTCGGTCATCACGGTCAAGATTTCCGACATGATCCTGGATTCGCGGATCGGCGCGCTCGACCGCACCCTTGGATTCCTGTTCGGACTGGGCCGTGGCCTCCTGATCGTCGTTGTCGCCTTCCTGTTCTTCAGCTGGCTGGTGCCGGACAAGCAACGTCCGGACTGGGTTACAGGCGCAAAATCCCGTGTGGTCCTGCAGGGAACCGGGGATTGGCTGATGTCGCTCTTGCCTGATGATCCCGAGAACACCATTTTAAAGAAATTCAAGAAGAACAAGCCGGACGAAGACCAGACTGACACCGAGTCGCCCGGAGCGGGCGGCGATGGGTACAGCAAGCCTGCCCGCGACAGCTTGAAGAAGCTGATCGAAAAACCCGCGGCCAAGTGAGCCAAGCCCAGAAGAGAGGCGCGATGGACCAGCACCACGATTCTTCCGGCCAACACTCTTCAGGCCAAGCCCAGATGGACTCCGACGCGGATCTGCACTTCGGACCCCAAGCCTACATCAGAGACCCAGACCTAGATGGAGACACGCTGCGCGAGGAGTGCGGCGTGTTTGGCATTTATGGGCACAGCGATGCCGCTGCGATCACCGCGCTCGGCCTGCATGCGCTCCAGCATCGCGGCCAGGAAGCCGCCGGCATCGTCTCCTATGACGGCGCGCGCTTCCACAGCGAGCGTCGTCTTGGCTTGGTCGGCGACACCTTCTCCCGCCGCGAGGTGATCGAGCGCCTGCCCGGCAATGCCGCGATCGGCCATGTCCGCTATGCGACCACCGGCGCGACGATCCTGCGCAACGTGCAACCGCTGTTCGCCGAGCTCGGCGCGGGCGGTTTTGCTGTCGGCCACAACGGCAACCTCACCAACGGCCTCACTCTGCGCCGCGAGCTGGTGCGCGCTGGCGCGATCATGCAGTCGACCACGGACACCGAAGTCATCCTGCATCTGGTCGCGCATTCCCGCCGCAGCAACTTCATCGACCGCTTCATCGAGGCGCTGCGCGCGATCGAAGGCGCCTACTCGCTGGTCTGCATGACCAACAAGAAGCTGATCGGCGCGCGCGATCCTCTCGGCATTCGTCCGCTGGTCTATGGCGAGCTCGAAGGCTGCCCGATCCTGGCGTCGGAGACCTGCGCGCTCGACATGATCGGCGCGCGCTATATCCGCGACATCGAGCCCGGCGAAGTCGTGATCTTCGACGAGACCGGCATGCACAGCCACAAGCCGTTCCCGCCGAAGCCGGCGCGTCCCTGCGTGTTCGAATACATCTACTTCGCGCGTCCCGATTCCGTGGTCGGCGGTCGCTCGGTCTATGAAGTGCGCAAGGCGTTCGGCGCACAGCTGGCGCGCGAGAGCCATCCCGAGGTCGACGTCGTCGTCCCGGTGCCGGATTCCGGCGTGCCGGCGGCGATCGGCTACAGCCAATATTCGGGCGTGCCGTTCGAGCTCGGCATCATCCGCAATCATTATGTCGGCCGCACCTTCATCCAGCCGACCCAGGCGATCCGCGAATCCGGCGTGCGCATGAAGCACTCGGCCAACCGTGCCGCGATCGAGGGCAAGCGCATCATCCTGATCGACGACTCGCTGGTGCGCGGCACCACCTCGCGCAAGATCGTGCGCATGATGCGCGATGCCGGCGCCACCGAGGTGCACTTCCGCCTGGCCTCGCCGCCGATCCTCTATCCCGACTATTACGGCATCGACCTGCCCGACCGCGGCGGCCTCTTGGCGGCGACGCATTCCCTCGAGGAGATGCGCGAGCTGATCGGCGCGGACTCGCTGGCCTTCCTGTCGATCGACGGCATGTACCGCGCGATGGGCGAGCCGGCCCGCGACCCCGCGGCGCCGAAATACGCCGACCACTGCTTCACCGGCAGCTACCCGACCAACCTCACCGACCAGTCGCTGGTCGAGCCGACCCAGCATCAGCTGTCGTTGCTGGCCGAGGCGAGCTGAGGCTCTCTCTCCTCACGACGTCATTCCGGGGCGATGCGCAGCATCGAACCCGGAATCTCGACATTGTCTTGCGCGACTCACCTTGAGATTCCGGGCTCGAGGCCTGCGGCCACGCCCCGGAATGACGGCATAAGGTTGGCAGTCGTCCCGGCGAAAGCCGGGACCCATAGCCACCGAACGTCGTTTGGCCGGCAGGACTAGCCACGACCAGCCAACTCCCTCATAACCGCCGCGGAGTATCGATCCCCGCTTCCGCGGGGATGACGACAATTGAGACCTGCGGCCATGACCCTTCCCCTCGCCAATCGGATTGCCCTCGTCACCGGTGCCTCGCGCGGCATTGGCCATGCGACCGCCCGCGCGCTTGCCCGCGCCGGCGCGCATGTCGTGGCCGTCGCCCGAACGCAAGGAGGGCTGGAGGAGCTCGACGACGAGATCCGCAAAGAAACCGGCAACGGCGCCACTTTGGTGCCGCTCAGCATGACCGACAGCGACGGCATCGCGCGGCTCGGCGCGGCGCTGCATGAGCGCCACGGCAAGCTCGACATCCTCGTCGGCAATGCCGCCGTGCCCGGCCCGTCCTCGCCGCTCGGCCATATCGATTTAAAGCCGTGGAACGACGTGGTCGCGGTCAACCTCACGGCCAATTTCCAGCTGATCCGCTGCATGGAGCCGCTGCTGAAGGCCTCCGACGCCGGCCGCGCCGTATTCCTCACCTCGGGCGCCGCCCACAAGGCGCAGGCCTATCTCGGCCCCTACGCTGTCACCAAGGCCGCGCTCGAGACCCTGGCGCGCGTCTGGGCCCACGAGACCGAGCGCACGCCGCTCCGCGTGAACCTATTCAGCCCGGGCCCGATCCGCACCCGGATGCGCGCCACGGTGTTTCCCGGCGAAGACCCGATGACGCTGGAGACGCCCGAGCAGGTCGCCGAGTTCATCCTGCCGATGTGTCTGCCGTCCTGGACCGAGACCGGCAAGATCTACGAGTACAAGACCCGCACGCTGAAGAGTTTTCAGCCGCCGGCGTAGTCGTCCGCTTGCCAAGTACATCCTGAACAACGACTGTCGAGAGCGTCCATTCCTCTCTCCTCCGTCATTGCGAGCGCAGCGAAGCAATCCAGGGGTCCCGCGAAGACTCTGGATTGCTTCGCTGCGCTCGCAATGACGGGGTGGAGAACCATCTCGCCTGAAGATGAAGCGCGTGATGTGAGCCGCGGCTATTTCACAGTAGAGGTGGAAGAACTTGCTGGCGCCGATTTTGCGGCGGTTGCCTTCACCGCCGCCGGCACTTGGCGATCGCGCACGGCCGCCAACTCCTTGCGCAGCTTCTCCTGCTGCTCCGTGGTCAGCACCGGACGCTGATCATCATGCGGCACGTCGTTGACGGGGAGATAGTTGTACGCGGCGCCGTATTGCGCGTTGTCGGACGTCGGCGTCGTGCCGGTCGTTGTGCAGCCGCCGAGCAGGAGCGGCATCAACAGCGCGGCCGCGAGCGCCGTACGCCCCATCGTTGATAGACCACGAGGCGACATCATCGCGCGAGCGCCAACGCGGGCGCCGAACTCTGCGCCGTGATGCCATGCTCATTGGACTGCAGGCCCGGCAGAGCCTTCACCCACGGATAGCCGCTCCGGCCCATGTCGCGGCCGCGGTCGAACAAAGCGGTCATGTAGGTGCGGTCGAACGGGCCGTCGGCCTTGACCTGGAAGTCGCCGGGCACGCTGGCAAGGTTGAAGTCGATGCCGTTGAACTTCGCCACCGAATAGATCCGGTAGATGTCGCCGATGCCCTGGTTCTTGATCAGCGTGGCGAGCGAGCGCTGCGTCACCGAGAGCACGTCGGCACCGACGCTCTCGAATTGCGGATCGATGCGGGCATTGCGGATGACGTAGAGATGCGCGCCGTTCACGCTGCGGCGCGGGCCGCGGCCGGAGACGAGGCGCAGCACCGAGGGTCCGATGAAGACCTGCCGGGTCACACCGCCGTCGACATGCAGCTCGTCATAATCCTTGTCGCCGATCCGCACCTTGATGCGTACCGGCGCGAACGCGCCGGGCACCGTCGCCGAGGCCAGCAGCACCTTGCGGAACAGCTCGATCGCCTCCGGCGTGTCGGCGGCGGCGATGCGGCCCATATCCCACAGCACCGGCCGCTGCGCATCGAGATTGGTGGTGCCGACAAGCAGCACCCGGCCCTTGGCGCTCTCGCGGGCGACGTCGCGCAGGAAGTCGCGATCGACGTATTTCTCGATCAGCCGCGACAGCGGCGTGTTGTCGGCCAGCGCCGAGCCCTGCAACAGGCCGGGAATGTTGGAGGTGAAGATGTCCTTGCGCTCGTAAGCCGTGAACACCTCCTGCAGCCGGTCGTCATGCGCGCGGCCGAGGAAGACGAATGGCGCGATCAGCGCGCCGGAGCTCACGCCGGTCACCATGTCGAAGTTCGGCCGGTTGCCGGCCTCGCTCCAGCCGACCAGCAGCCCGGCGCCGAACGCGCCGTTCTCCGCGCCGCCGGAGATCGCCAGAAAGTTCAGCGAGCGCTGGGCCGGAAGCACGGCCGAGGCGCGCTGCACGGACGCTTCGGCGAAGCGCGGCGCCGGCTCATCGCCCCAATAGCGCACGTCGCGAAAACCGACCGGCTCGGCGCTGGCGGCCGCGAACTCGGGCGCGGCGTTGCGCGGCATGATCGCGGCGCAGGCCGCCAGCGGCAGCGCGACGGCAAGCGTCAGCAACACACGCGAAACGACGGTGCGGACATCAACGGCCGGGGTCATCGCGCGGGCTTCTGCTCCATGCTCGCGACCATCGGCGGCGGCGGTTGCGCTGTGGAGTTCGCCTCCTCGGCGCCCTTGTCGGTCCAGGCCGGAGGCAGGCCGAGACCGGCACCGACAAACCCCTTCACGCCGGGAAAGCGCCCGAACTGCTCGCAGGCGGCATATTTCGGCGCGCCGCCCAGCTTGGCCGGCAGGCTCGACGCCGACGGCAGCGACGGCAGGCCGCCGAACGGCGACTCGCCGGTCGACACCAGCCTGGCGAAATCGGCACCGAACTCGGACGCGAGATCGTAGGCATCGCCGTCATTGGCCATGCGGGCCGTCGAGACTGAACTGGCGCCGCGCGCCCACACCATCGCAGCGGCCTGGAAGCCGGCGAAGTTGCGCGCCTCGGCCTCGACCGACAATGTTCCCAGCCCGACCGGAAGCCGCGGCACGGGCACCGGCACGCCCGGAAGCGCCACGCTCTTGGCGACCGAGGCTGCCTGCGAGGCCGCGGATGCGGTCGCATTGGTGGCGGTCGCATGAGTCACGGTCGCCTTCACCGTCAGGTCGGAATCCTCTCCCGGCAAGACGATGCGGAAGCGCTCGCTCAAGCGCAGGCACATTTCGCGGCTGATCACATTGGCCACCAGCTTGCGCTCGGATTCGTCCAGGGTGACGTCGGGACGCGGCGGAAATGCGGTCGGCTCGATCCGGATGGTCTTGGCGTCGATCAACTCTTGCTTGTTGGCCTTGATCTGAGCCCGGGTCACGAGACCGTTGGCGTCAGCGAGCCGGTCGTAATTCCGCAGCGAACCGGCGCGTTCCAGCGGTGCGGTCGCGCAACCCGACTGCGACAGGGCCACCGAGAGAAGCGCCGTCCATTGCAGCGATGCGACACGCATGACGCGGGAATTCCATTGATAGAGAACTTACTCTATTTATTCTCACAAGCCTCGGCGCTTGTCCAACAAAGCTAGATCAAATTCTCTAGATTACAGCGGCGCGAAATATTATTTTATATTACAATGAGTTGTCGGGAGCCCGCGATTTTGGCGAGAGTTGGGCGACGGAATTGAAGCGATGCGGAAGGTCGATCCGGTCAAGCATGAACAGAAGCGCCGGGAGATTCTCCAGGCGGCGCTGTCATGCTTCGTCAGGAGCGGGTTTCACGGCGCCAGCACCACCGACATCTGCGCTGCGGCCAAAATCAGCCCGGGCCACCTCTATCACTACTTCCCGAGCAAGGAGGCCGTGATCCAGGCGCTGGTCGAGATCAACCTCAGCCATGCCGAGGCCCGGCTCCAGGCCGTGCTGGCAGCGCCTGATGTGATCGACGCGCTGGTGCAGGAACTCGAAAACACCAGCCTCCACCAGCCGCAGGCCCAGATGCTCAGCACCGAGGCGCTGGCGGAGGCCTGCCGCAATCCCGACTTCGCGGCGATCGTCCACGCCCAGACGTGCGCGATGCGTACGCTCCTGGTCGAGTTCATCGTCCAGGCGCAGCAGCGTGGCGAGATCGATGCCGGGCTCGATCCCGAGGCGACGGCCAATCTTCTGCTCGCCATCGTCGACGGCGCCCGCGCGCTGCCGATCCGCAATCCGGCTGTCGACATTCCGGCGAGCAGCGCGCATCTGCGGATCATGCTGAGACGCTTCCTTGCGCCGCCCGCGGCGACCAGGCACACGGCCGCTCACAGCTGACGCCCGCCTGCACTTCAATTGACACCCTCCCCTGCGCACGATTGACTGCTTGCAACAAGCGGCCGGTCGCAGCCGATCTCGGGGAGGATGCCATGACGCGAGCACCGCGCAGACGCGCGCTCAATCTTGCCCTGATGACGCTAGTCTCCGCGCTAGCAGCCACCATTCTCCTGCTGCCGCGCAGCGCCGGCGCCGCCGACATCCCGGCCTTCGCCGTCGAGCCGTCCTGGCCGAAGCAGCTTCCCAACAACTGGATCCTCGGCCAGGTCGGCGGCATCACCGTCGATGCGCAAGGCCACGTCTGGGTCATCCACCGGCCGCGTTCGCTGACTGACGACGAGAAGGGTGCGGCACTCAATCCGCCGCGCTCCAAATGCTGCATCCCTGCGCCGCCTGTGCTCGAATTCGATGCCGACGGCAATCTGCTGCGCGCCTGGGGCGGGCCCGGTCCCGGCTATGAATGGGTCGGCCGCGAGCACGGCATCGAGGTCGACGAGCGCGGCTTCGTCTGGATCGGCGGCAATGCCGACAATGACAACGCCATCCTGAAATTCACCCTCGACGGCCAATTCGTCGCACAGATCGGAGCGATCGCACCGAGCAAGGGCTCGAACGACACCACGCAGCTCGGCAAGCCCGCGGAGACCGCGATCGACAAGGAAGCCAACGAGATCTACGTCGCCGACGGCTACGGCAACAGGCGTGTCATCGTGTTCGATGCGACGACGCTCGCCTACAAGCGCCATTGGGGCGCCTATGGCCGTGTGCCTGATGATGCGAAGCAGCCGGCCTATGATCCCAAGGCGCCGGTGTCGCAGCAGTTCGGCAATCCCGTGCACTGCGTGAAGCTCGCGGACGACGGCCTGGTCTATGTCTGCGACCGCATCAACGACCGCATCCAGGTGTTCAAGAAGGATGGCACCTTCGTGACCGAATGGTTCTTCGAAAAAAACACCCTCGGCAATGGCGCGGTGTGGGACATTGCGATCTGGCCCGACCCGAAGCAGACTTATTTGTTGTCGGCCGATGGCGAGAACAACGAGATCCGGATCATCCGGCGAGCCGACGGCCAGGTGGTCGGAAGCTTCGGCCACAACGGCCGCAATGCCGGCCAATTCCACTGGGTCCATGCCATGGCGGTCGACAAGCAGGGCAACGTTTATACCGCCGAGGTCGACACCGGAAAGCGCATCCAGAAATTCAGGCTGACCTCGGACGCGCTGCGTTAACGCTTGCGCCATCCGCCCAAAGCTTGGGCGGTCCTCCCCCCTTTTGGCGCATTGCCGCAACTCACAAGACCGGCTAATCAGGATGGCAGACGGCAAAGGGCGCCCAAGATGCCCCGCCGCGACACGACACCAGGGAGGACTTTGATGACGACGTCTCATGCGCGGCGCATTGCCGCGCTGCTTGCTGCCACCGCTCTCAGCTTTGCCGGTTCCGCCTTCGCCGACGACAAGGTCGTCAAGATCGGCGTGCTCAACGACATGTCGAGCCTTTATGCCGACATCGGCGGCCCGAACTCGGTCGCGGCCGTCAACATGGCGGTCGAGGATTCCGGCCTGAAGGCCAAGGGCTGGACCATCGAGGTCATCAGCGGCGATCACCAGAACAAGCCCGACATCGGCGTCAATATCGGCCGGCAGTGGATCGACACCCAGAAGGTCGATGTGATCATGGACACGCCGAACTCCGGCGTCGCGCTGGCCGTCTCCAACCTGGTCAAGGAGAAGAACTCGATCCTGCTGAACTCGGGCGCCGCGACCGCCGACCTCACCGGCAAGGCCTGCAACGCCAACACGATCTCCTTCACCTACGACACCTACATGCTGGCGAACGGCACCGGCAAGGCGCTGACCAAGGCGGGCGGCGACAGCTGGTTCTTCCTCACCGCGGACTACGCCTTCGGCGCGGCGCTGGAGCGCGATACCTCGGCCGTCGTCACCGCCAATGGCGGCAAGGTGCTGGGCTCGGTCAAGCATCCGCTCAACACCGCCGACTTCTCGTCCTTCCTGCTGCAGGCGCAGTCGTCGAAGGCCAAGGTCATCGGCCTCGCCAATGCCGGCGGTGACACCACCAACTCGATCAAGCAGGCCTCCGAGTTCGGCATCGTCCAGGGCGGCCAGAAGCTCGCCGCGCTGCTGCTGTTCGTCAACGACGTGCATGCGCTGGGCTTGAAGGTCGCGCAGGGCCTGACGTTCACGGAATCCTTCTACTGGGATCTCAACGACAAGACCCGCGAATGGTCGAAGCGCTTCCAGAAGCTGTCGCCGAAGGGCACGATGCCGTCGATGACGGTGGCGGGCAACTACGCCGGCACGCTGCATTACCTGAAGGCGCTCGAAGCGCTCGGCGGCAATCCGCATGACGGCGCCAAGGTCGTGGCCAAGATGAAGGAGATCCCGACCGACGATCCGCTGTTCGGCAAGGGCCCGCTGCGCGCCGACGGCCGCCGCCTGATCCCGGCCTATCTGTTCGAGGTCAAGAAGCCGGATGAATCCAAATATCCGTGGGACTATTACAAGCTGGTCGCGACCATCGCTCCCGAGGATGCTGCCAAGCCGCTCGAAGCCAGCGAGTGCCCGCTGGTGAAGAAGTAGGCCGGCAGACTCAAAGCAAGGCCCTCATGTAGCAAGACCCTCATGGTGAGGAGGCGCGCAGCGCCGTCTCGAACCATGAGGCCCCGATCTCGATCAACCCCCATCCCAGACGCTTCGCGGGCGCGTGTCAGGATGAGGGCTTTTCGTTGGCCGCCCGCAGCGTCCGCACTGCGATCACGATCGCGACGATCATCAGCGCAGACGCCAGCAGGAACGGCGCGCCGGGCAGATGCAGCGGCGCACTGCTACCGATGAAATAAGCGAAGCTCAGCGTGAACAGGAAGGGCCCCGCAAGCTGCGCCACGCTCTGCACGCTCGACGTCGCGCCCTGCAACTGCCCCTGTTTGTCCGGTGCCACCAGCCGCGTCATCAGCGCCTGCAGCGCCGCGCCCGAGACGCCCCACAGCGCCATCACGGGAATGCCGAGCCAGCTCAGCGGTCCGGTCGGCGCCGCGCCGAAGATGAAGAAGCCGACCATGCCCGCGGACAGTCCCAGCATCAGCGCGCCGCGTTCGCCGAAAATCCGCACGATCGGCCCGATCGCCCCGCCCTGCACGATCATCGCGCAAACGCCGACCATCGCGAGCGTGAGCCCGACCGTGCGCGTGTCCCAGCCATAGCGATAGGTGGCGTAGAGCACGAAGGTCGAGGGCAGCACGACATGGGCGAGCTGGGTGATGAAGTTGACGGTCGACAATCCCGCGAGGATGCGATCCGAGCCCAGCAGGCGCAGCGCGCCCAGCGGGTTGGCGCTGCGCCAGCGGAACGGGCTGCGCCGCTCCGATGGCAGCGACTCCGGTAGCACCAGCAGGCCGTAGAGCGCGTTGGCGAAGCTGAGGCCTGCCGCGGCCCAGAACGGCAGCCGCGGATCGATGTCGCCGAGCAGACCTCCGGTGGCGGGGCCGAGCACGAAGCCGGCACCGAAAGCTGCGCCAATGCGGCCGAAGATCGCGGCGCGCCGCTCAGGCGGCGTCAGGTCGGCGATATAGGCGAAGGCGGTGGAGATGCTGGCCGAGGTGACGCCTGAGATCAGCCGCCCGACGAACAGCCAGGCGAGCGACGGCGCCAGCGCCATCAGCACGTAGTCCGCGGCGAGGCCGAAGTTCGACAGCAGGATCACCGGACGCCTGCCGAACCGATCGGACAGGCTGCCGAGCACCGGCGAGAACACGAACTGCATCGCCGCCCAGGCGGTGCCGAACAGGCCGAAGATGCGCGCCGCGCTCGCGGTGTCGTTGCCGACGAAGCTCTCGATCAGCTTCGGCAGGATCGGCATGATCAGCCCGAGCGCGAGCATGTCGAGCAGGATGGTGACGAAGATGAAGGCGACCGCGCCGCGGCGCGGTGCCTGCGGCGACGGCACGTCAGCGGAACTCGTCAGTCCGGTCTCGACCATCGCGGCCCCTGGTTTGCCGCCGTCCGGCGGACGCGGGCGCCGCTTTATACATGCGCCATCGGGACCAGCAATCGGCGGGCGTCAGGCGGACACCGGCAGAGCGAAGCCGGCCGTGAGCTTCACGAGGTCGGCCTGCCGCGCCGCCCCCGTCTTGGTGAAGACGCGGCGCAGATGGGTCTTGATAGTGGTCTCGGCCACGCCCAGGAGGTCGGCGACCTCGGGAACCCCGCCGACATCGACGATGCCGAGCAGCACCCGCAATTCGGCGGGCGTGAGCCGATAGGCCTTCGCGATCAGTTCGGGCGCCTGCGGCGGTTCGAGCGCTGCGTTGCGGACGAAGATCGCCGCAGTCGCCTCGACCATCCGTCCGACCGCACGGCGCGCGTGCGACGTCAGCGGCAGCACATGCGCGATGTGATGCGTGCCATCCTGCGCCGTCATCAGCATCGCCGAGCCGCCCGTGCCGAGCGCCGCGTCGCCCGCCGCGCATCTCGTGATGAGATCCTGCAACGCCTGATCGGAGCGGCCATCGCGGACCGCGACGCGGCCATCGCGCGTGAACAGCGGATCGCCAGCCTCGAGCAAAGCACGCGCGGCGGCATTGGCATGCACCAGCCGCCCGAGCCGGTCGACCAGGCCGACGCCCACGGTCATGCGCTCCAGCGCCGCGCCAAAGGCCTGGGCCTCCGCGGATTTCAGATCGATCAGCCGCCCCACCAGCACGGCGCGGCGGATATGCGGCGCGATCAGTTGCATGCGCATGCGCGCGGCATCATCGGCGAGACCATCCTGCTCGAAGCGGAACACGCCGAACAGCGCGGCCGTCGTCGCCGACTTGTCGATCACCGTCGAGATGAAATCGACCATGCCCTGCGGCGCCGCCCATTCCTGATAGAACCGGCTCTCGCGCAGCTCATCCTGCGGCATCAGGTCGGACACGGCGATCGGCTGCCCGACCTCGGCGAAGTACTGCCCGGTCGTGGCCGGGTCGAGCTTGACGTATTTCTCGAAGTACAAGCGGCAATAATGCGGATCGATGCCGGACTGGCAAAGCACGTCGCCGCCGCCGGCGATCGGGCTCTTGGAGAAGATCGAGGCCACCTGCCCGCCGACGAACCGTCCGGCACGGCCGACGACATCGGGCCAGCGCGAGGCATCGAGCGCGGCATCGTAGATGTCTCCGATCAGATCGAGCAACTCGTCGGCCTGCGCCATCGCAACCTCTCCTCGCCTCCTTCAGGCCGCGCGCCCGACAGCTCACCGCCATGCGATCTCATACGATCGCAGGAGGCCGTGAGCTTGGACGGACGCGACGAAACGCGAGGCCACAGCGAAATCCCAGTCGCCTCGTCGACATGACGGGGCGAGGCACGGGTTAGCGCTATCGGGAGCGACGGGAATGTGCCGATGGTCACGCTGCCCTGCGGAGCAGCAGGCAGCGCTTGCTGATCAGCCGGCCTAGTTCGGCCGCTTGCGCTTGTGCGCGAACGGGTTGGCCTTTTCGCGCAGGGTGATGCGCACCGGCGTGCCCGGCAGCTCGAAGGTCTCGCGCATCGAGTTGGTGAGATAGCGCAAGTATGATTGCGGGATCGCATCCGCGCGCGAGCAGAACAGCACGAAGCTCGGCGGTCGCGCTTTGGTCTGGGTGATGTAGTTCAGCTTGAGCCGGCGGCCGGACACCGCGGGCGGCGGATTGTTGGCGATCGCGCCCTCGAACCAGCGGTTCAGCGCCGACGTCGGCACGCGCCGATTCCAGACCGCATAGGCCTCCACGATCGCCTGCATCAGCCGGTCGATGCCCTCGCCCATCAGTCCCGACACCGCGACGATCGGCACGCCCGACACCTGCGGCAGCCAGTGGTCGGCATCCCGGCGCAGCATCGAGATCTGGCCGGGTTGGGCTTCCATCAGGTCCCATTTGTTGACGGCGAGCACCAGTGCCCGGCCCTCGCGCTCGACCAGATCGGCGATGCGCAGATCCTGCTCCTCGAAGCGGTGCTGCGCATCCATCATCAGCACGACGACCTCGGCGAAGCGCACCGCGCGCAGCGCGTCGGCCACCGAGAGCTTCTCGAGCTTCTCCTCGATCCGCGAGCGGCGGCGCAAGCCGGCGGTGTCGAACACGCGGAAGCCGCGGCCCTTGTGCTCGATCTCGACCGCGATCGAGTCGCGGGTCGTGCCGGCCTCGGGGCTGGTCAGCAGCCGCTCCTCGCCGAGCAGGTGATTAATCAAGGTCGACTTGCCGGCATTGGGGCGGCCGACGATGGCGACGCGGATCGGCCTGTTGGCGCGCTCCTCGTCGGTCTCCTCGCGCTCCTCCTCCTCGTCCTCGCTCTCTGGCACGATCCGGCTCAGCGCGTCGTAGAGCTCGCCCATGCCCTCGCCGTGCTCGGCCGAGATCTGGATGGGATCGCCGAGGCCGAGCGCGTAGGACTCCATCGCGCCGAGCTCGCCATGCTTGCCCTCGCTCTTGTTGGCGAGCAGCAGCACCGGCTTGTCGGCGCGGCGGGCGAAATCGGCAAAGGCGCGGTCGGCCGGCGTCAGGCCGATACGGGCGTCGATCACGAAGAACAGCGCGTCGGCGAGCGCGATCGCGGTCTCCGTCTGCTCCTGCATCCGCGCCGTCAGCGAGCCCTTCGGCCCCTCGTCGAGACCGGCGGTGTCGATGATCGTGAAATGCAGGTCGCCGAGCTTCGCGTCGCCCTCGCGGCGGTCGCGGGTGACACCGGGCATGTCGTCGACGAGCGCCAGCTTCTGCCCAACCAGGCGGTTGAACAGGGTCGATTTGCCGACATTGGGCCGGCCGATGATGGCGATGGTGAAGGACATGATGTTCCGTGCGCGTGAGCGCGCAGCTTTAGCGCATCGGAGCGCAAAACCGAACGCCTGATCGCTGGATTCGCGGGCCTTAGATTAACGGCTGAACGAGCCGCTCGGCATCGGCGCCGGGAAACCGCCGCTGGAGCGCTGGGCCGGCGGCTGCTGCACGGGGGCCGCGTCGTCCGGCGGCGGTGCGGTGGTCCGGCGGCGGACGATCTTCTTGGGCTTGGGCGCGGGCGGCACGGCGGCGGCGCCCTCCTCGACCGCGGCGGCCTCGCCGTCCTGCGGATCGGCCGGCGTCGGATTGCTCACGGCGGCCTGCTGCCGGCCCTTGGCGCCCTTCTTGGCCTTCGGCTCCTCGGCAGGAGCCGGCGGCGGCACGGCGGCCTGGGCGGCCGGATCGGCGTTCTGCTGCTGCGCGCCCTTGTAGAGCTCCTTCGGCACGCCCTGCTCGAGACCGGGGACGCCCTCGGGGAACACTGGCTTGCGGTCACCCGGCAGCTTCTTCTTGGTATCGAGGAAGTCGAGCATGTCGGACGGGTCGAAGCTGCCGCCGCTGGCGCAGCCGCCGAGAGCGCCCGTGAGCGCGACAAGGACGGTCAAGGCGATGAGACGTTGGCGGCGCATGGTCGTCTTCCAATCCGGTCAGTTTCGCCGTCGCGATCCGCGATCAGCTTTTGGCCACGGCAGGCAGCAGCGCCTGCAGCGCTTCGGCGCGCGAGCGCAGGCCGGGCGGCGTCTCAGCATCCAGCGAAATCATGTCGAGCCATTGGCGGGCCGCGGCGGCGTCATTGGCCTTCCAGGCCGACAGGGCCAGCAGCTCGCGGGCGGCGTGCCGGAATGGCGCGCCCGCCACCGTATCGCCCTCGAGGCGCGGCTTGAGATCGCCATAGGGCGCGGTATCGACCAGCAGGCCAGCCGCGCGCAGCCGCGCCATCGACTGCTGCTCCGCGCCGATGCTGCGATCGGCGGCAAGGTCATCATAGAGTTTGACCGCAGCCGCCTTGTCGCGCACCGCAGCCTCGGCCGCCTGATGGAATCGGGCGAGCATGCGGTAGCCGGACGGGGCGGTGGCCGCCACGTCGGCAAAGGCCTTTTCGGCCTCGGCGTGCTTGTTCTGCTCGGACAGCTCGATCGCCTTGTTGAAGGCAGACCCCGCCTCGGCGGCCTTCTGGCCCTCGACATACTGGTATCCACGCCAGCCACCGACGCCGGCAATGATCAGCACGGCGACCGCAATGATGTAGATGGAGTAGCGGTCCCACAGCTTCTTGAGCTGTTCCCGGCGGACCTCCTCGTCTACTTCATCAATAAATTCAGACACTTATGAACATCCCGTCAGGTTCGCTAGGAACGAGCGCCAGTGGTCGTGAGGTGCCGCGCGGGCCGCCGATTGCCCACGCGCCGGCGCGGATACCGCATCGGTATGGCGGTGGCAAGGCGAGTCCAGCCGAATCAAGGCGTTACTCCCCGGTTTGGCCACGGCGTCGCAAGGCGGCTATCACGCCGTCAAGGACTCGCGCAACTGCCGTTTCATCACCTTGCCGTTCGCATTGCGCGGCAAAGGGTCCGGCGTGACGATCAATGTTTCCGGCACCTTGTAATCGGAGAGCCGTTCGCGGCACCAGCTGCGCAGCGCCTCGGCACTGACCGGGCCGCGCGTGACGACCACGGCATGCACCCGCTCGCCAAGGACGGGGCAAGGCTTGGCCAGGATGGCGCTCTCGACCACGGCCGGGTGGCCCGCCAGGACCGATTCGACCTCGGCCGAATAGATCTTCAGCCCGCCGCGATTGATCATGTCCTTCTGGCGATCGAACACCCGCACGAAATGGTCGGCATCGATCGAGCCGAGGTCGCCGGAATGCCAGTAGCCGGCGGTGAAGCTCTCCGCGGTCGCCTCCGGTCGGTTCCAGTAGCCCTTGATGACCTGGCCGCCGCCGATCCAGATCTCGCCGATCTCGCCGCGCGGCAGCTCCCGCCCCTGCGCATCCATCACCAGGATGCTGGCGCCCGGACACGGCAGCCCGACGCTGTCGATGTGGCGGGCGGTCAGGTCAGGCGGCATCAACGTCGATGGCGAGGTGGTCTCGGTCGAGCCGTAGGCGTTGACCAGCCGCAGCCCCGGGATCTTCGCCGCCAGCTTCTCGATGGTCGCCACCGGCATAGGCGCGCCGCCAAAGCCGCCGATGCGCCAGGACGACAGATCATGGCTGTCGAAGTCGCTCTGCAGCAGGCAGAGATTATACATCGCGGGCACCATGACCGTGTAGGTCACGCGCTCGCGCGCCGCGAGCTTGAGATACTCGCCGGCCTTGAACTCCGGCATGATGATCAAGGTGCCGGCGCAGCGCGCCATGCTGGTGACGTTGGCGACGACGCCGGTGACGTGGCCCAGAGGCACCGCGGCGATGGAGCGATCCGCCGGCGTCAGCCCGAGGCACACCTCGTAGATCATCGAGGAGTGGACGATGTTGCAGTGGGCGAGCATCGCACCTTTCGGCCGGCCGGTGGTGCCGGAGGTGTAGAGGATCATCGCGATGTCCTCTTCGGCCACCGCGACCCCATCGGCCTCAGGCGCGTGATCGGCGAGCGCGGCGAAGCCGGTGCGCGCCGGATCGTCATCGACTGCGATACGACCGGCGAGCTGGGGCGTGTCAGCCGCGAGCGGCAGCCGATCGGTGAGCGCCGCCTCGTGCAACAGCAGCCGCGCGCCGCAATCGTTGAGCACATAGGCGATTTCAGGCGTCTGCTGCCGGGTCGACAGCAGCACCGTGATCAGGCCGAGCTTGGCGGCCGCGAACAGCGTGAGCACGAACTCGATGCGATTGCCGAGCAGGAGTGCCAGCCGGTCGCCTTTCTGAAGCCCCCTCGCCCGCAGTCCGCCGGCGATCCGTGTCGCGGCCGCGGCGGTCTCGCGCCACGACAGCCTCCGGGCCCCACAGACCAGCGCCTCGCCGTCGCCATGGCGCGCGGCGGCGTCCTGCACCATCGCCCAGATGCTGGCCGGACGCTCCGCGAAGAGCGGCACCACACGGTCGCCGAAGCGCTGCTCGCTGCGCATCGGCGGGATGGCGGCATGTTGCGACCACTGCATCGGATCGCCTCCCCTGAGTTGTTTCTTGTTGTTGCCGGCTCGCGCCGGTCATGCGCCGCCCGCTTGGGGCGGCGCGCAATTGTGCGGCAGAACGCGTCCGCCGAGAACCGCTAATTGCCGATGACGGGGATGCCGAGCACGACGGGATGGAACGCAAAGGCGAGCGCCGCATAGACGATGATGCCGACCACGACGGCGATGACGTCGTTGCCGACGCCTCCGACCGGAATCGGCGGCCCGCCGGCATCCGCGCGGCGCTTCAGGGAAATGCGGTCGAACACGGCCCAGGCCAGGATCGAGCCGAACAGGATGATGCCGCCGAGATCGCCATTGGCGAGCAGATGGCCGAACGCCCACAGCTTCACGCCGGCCAGCATCGGATGCTTCAGCGTGGTGTAGATGCGGCCGCGAATATAGGAAGCGACGATCATGATGATGGCTGGCAGCATCAGGGCGAGGTTGACGTGCTTGAGCGCCTTCGGCGGCGTCCAGACCTGGATCCAGCCGCCGCCATTGCGATACTCGGCGAAGCCCCAGACGATCAGCGCGAGGCCGGCGAGCGCAACGACCGTGTAGACCAGCTTGTAGGGCGCCTCACCCAGTCTCGCGATGACCTGCGCCCGCGCCTCGCGCCGCGTCGTGAACACATGGGCGCCGAGAAACAGCACCAGTCCCACCACCATCACCACAAGTCCCACGACGTCCCCCTCTGATGCACGCAAACGATGGAGGAACTGGGTATCATTTTCGGGGGCGGCCTCGCAACGTGACGAAGACGTCAACACGGGGCCCGCTCACCGAGATGACGTCATTCCGGGGCGGCTCGCAGAGCCGAACCCGGAATCCCGAGCTTGGCTTGCGTTCTTTGCCAATCATCTCGGGATTCCGGGTTCGACGCTGACGCGTCGCCCCGGAATGACGGTGGTTGGGGAGAGACCCCCGCAGTGGGAAGATGGAGTGCCTGGCTATTGCTGCTGCGACGTCTTGTTCAGCTCGCGGTTGTCGACGTAACGGATCGCGATCGGACGGCCGGCGAGCGCGCCGCCGAGGCCCTTCGTGAACTTCAGCGGCAGGCAGGAGTCGAGCGAGGCATTGATCGCCTTCAGATAGGTCGCGCGGGTGTCGGACGACGCGCCCGAGGTCGCGAAGGTCACGCGCGGCGGCGCGACCATGTCGCCGGTTCGCTTGAAGCTGAAGCGCACCGTCATCTGCATGCCGGCACGGGCGTCCCCCTCGGGCGGGGGCGTCCAGCAGGAGCGCAGCGCGGCAAACAGATCACCGATGGTGTCGAGATCGTGATCCGGCTTCTGATATTTGCCGGCTTGGTCCTTGGGCGGCCGGCTTTCGATCGTCAGCTGCAGGTTCTGGCCATAGGGATAGTTCATTTCCGGAATGCACGGCCACGGCCCGTAGACGCTGCAGAATGACGGCGTGCACGGCTGCTCGTCGAGCACGCTGCACGGCGTATGCGCGAACGGCACCGGGTTGATCTGACGCCGGCGCGCGTCAGCGCTGACCGGGGCTGCCAGCAGCAACAGGAGAAGGATGACGGCACGCAGCATGGCTGACTCGAGATGGATGATTGAGAGCTGGTTCTGGCCAGGGGATAAGCAAGCTCAATCCCGTTCACATCCGTGCGTTCCCGCATCGCGGACGGCTCTCGACCGTGCCTGCGGAACTCGGCTAGAACACGGCAGGACCCGACAGCAGACGGATGCAACGATGAGCCGCGCCAGCGAGACCGTGATCAACGTCATCAACCCCAACATGACGGCGACCATGACCGATCTGATCGCGAAGGCCGCGCAGGCCAGCGCCAGCCCGGGCACACGGATCGTCGGCCGCACCGCCCGGTTTGGCGCCGCCTCGATCGAGGGGCACTACGATGAGGCGATCGCGGCCGTCGGCATGCTCAAGGAGGTCGAGGCCGGTGACGACGAAGGCGCCCACGCGCATGTGATCGCCTGCTTCGGCGATCCCGGCCTGCTGGCCGCGCGCGAAATCTCGGCCGTGCCGGTGCTCGGCATTGCCGAGGCCGCGATGCATGCGGCGAGCTTCGTCGCGACGCATTTCAGCGTCGTCACCACACTGTCGCGCACCAAGGTGATCGCCGAGCATCTCGTGCGCAACTACGGCATGGAGCATCACTGCCGCAAGGTGCGCGCGGTCGACGTCGCCGTGCTCGATCTCGACAAGCCGGAGTCCAACGTGCGCAGCACCCTGCTCGGCGAATGCCGCGCGGCGCTGCGCGAGGACGGCATCGGCGCCATCGTGCTCGGCTGCGCCGGCATGGCCGATCTCGCCCATGATCTCTCGACCGAGCTCGGCATCCCCGTGATCGACGGCGTCGCCGCCGCGGTGCGCTTCGCCGAGGCGCTGGTCGGGCTGGGCTTGAAGACGTCGAAGCATGGCGATCTCGCGTTTCCGCTGCCCAAGGCGCGCACGACGATTTGAGATGACGCAGCCCGGATGAGCGCAAGCGACATCCGGGTTCATCGCAGACGTCGGAAGAGAACCCGGATGTCGCTGCGCTCATCCGGGCTAGAGCGCTTCATCCTGCCCACCCGGGGAGTTCCGAAACGCCGGCCGAGGCTCCACATTGGTTTCAACCATGGAGCCTTCGATGTCCGACCTCTCTGCCCTCTCCGCGCTGTCGTCAGCACTTTCTGCAACCGTCGCCGCTGCCGCGCCGTCGCTCGTGTCCGTTCATTCGCACCGCTCGCGTGCCTCCGGCTTTGTCTGGAAGTCCGGGTTGGTCGTCACCGCCGACGAGGCGCTCGCGGACGAAGGCGAGATTTCGCTGACCTTTTCCGACGGCACCGCGCGCGCCGCAACCATCGCCGGCCGCGATCATACCACCGACATCGCCCTGCTCCGCTTCGACGGCAAGGACGCGCCTGCCGCGCCGCTCGCCATCGATGTCCCGCCACTCGGCGCGCTCGCCGTCATCGTCGCCGCCGACCAGGGCACGCCGGTCGCGGCGCTCGCGCTGGTGTCGAAATCAGGTGGGCCCTGGCGCAGCCTGCGCGGCGGCGACATCGACGCGCGGATCGAGCTGGACACACGGCTGCGGCACAGCTCCGAAGGCGGGCTCGTGCTCGACGCGACTGGGCGCGCGATCGGCATGGCCGTGCGCGGACCGCGCCGCACGCTCGTCATTCCCGCCGCCACGATCACGCGCGTCGCAAGCAAGCTCGAGAGCCATGGCCGCATCGCGCGCGGCTATCTCGGCGCGGGGCTGCAGCCGGTCCGGCTCGATGACGGCCTCGGCGCGATGGTGATGAGCATCGACAAACATGGCCCCGCCGCTGCCGCCGGCCTGCGCCAGGGCGACGTCATCACCGCGCTCAACAAGGAGCCGTTCCGAGGCATGCGCGCCTTGATGCGCGAGCTCGGTCCGGACAGCGTCGGCGCCGTGGTCGAGATCGCGGCGCTGCGCGGCGGCGAGCCGTTGCAGCTGGCCCTGACCATCGGCGAGCGCCCCGCGTGAGCGCGGACGACAACGCGCCGATCACGATCGCCATCGCGATCGATGATGCCGAACTGGCCGACCGGCTGGCGGCGCTGCTCGGCGGCGTCGCCGGCCTGCGGCTCGTGGCGGCGGGCGAGAGTGCCGATGTCGCGGTCGTCGCGCCTCCCAGCGCTACGCGTGACAACGGCGAGCATCGCAGCGACGCGAGCGACGCCTTCCAGCTCACCGCGCGCGAGCGCGACGTGCTGGCGCTGATGGCGGAGGGCTGTTCCAACAAGGAGATCGCGCGCAGCCTCGGCATTTCCGTGCACACGGCAAAGTTCCACGTCGGCTCGCTACTCGACAAGCTCGACGCCACCGGCCGCACCGATGCGGTGGCGCACGCGGCAAGGCGCGGGATCATCGAGCTCTGAGATTGCCGGAGCGCGCCGCGTTTCGCGATTGGACGACGAACTACTTGCGCAGGCCGCCCCTGACGCGCGGCAGCAAAGACGCGGCCAGCATGCGATATCCCTCGGGCGTCAGATGCACGCCGTCGACCTGGTGCGGCAGGCCGCGGAACATGCCGTTCTCGACCATCACCACCTTGATCCGGCGCTGCGAGGCCTTGGCCATGATGGCGCCGATGTTGCCCGCGCGCTGATCGCCTGCGCCTTTGCGGGCATCGTTGCCGCCGGGCTGCAGCACGAGGACGCGGGTTGAACCGTCGACCGCGCTGTCGAAACGGGAGAGCATGCCGGCGGTGGTGTCCCCATTGATGCCGGCGTTGGCAACGCTCGCCTGTACGCCCTTGGCGCGCAGCATGGCCTCGAGCTGCGCCGGAAAATCCTCGCCGCGATTGACGCCTTTGCCATAGGTGTTGCTGGCGCCGAGCGCGACGACCTCGGCGGCCTCCGTCGCTCCGACCGTCGCAGCCGCAAAACAGCTCACGACAGCGAACAGCGTGGCGATCTGTCGGCGGACTGACATCGCTCGCCCTCCCCTTTGCTGACGACCATGCCGAGCGTAACCCAGGGATGATTTACCGAGAAGCGCGAAGCGGAAAGACCCGAGGAAATCCGCGCCGGAGCTTGCGTTCCGCAACGCGAAAGCCAGGCGGGGCACGCGCCGCGCCTGGCTTCAACGCCAGCAATATCGGCCGGACGTCCGAGCGCGTCCGGCCCGGCGCTCAGAACGCGATCTTGATTCCGCCGTTCACGCCATAGTCGTTGCGGTCGGACCTGGCGAACGTGCTGATCACGCCGAGATTGATGCTGATCTTGTCGGTGATCGCCGCAGCCAGGCCGGCCGCGGCCTTCCCGTAGGTCGCCTTGCGTCCATCGATCGGCGTCAGTACCGGCAACAAGGGCGTCGTCACCTGGGTCGTGATCAGCGTCCGTGCGGAACCGATGAAATCGTGCTCAACGGTCAGGTTCAGATAGGGATTGTAGAACGCTCCGGCGGTCGTGAACGGCGCGCGAAACTGGACGCCCGCACTGCCGGTGAGGCTCTCCAGGCTCTGGCGGTTGATCACGTTGGTGAGCAGGATGTCGCCAGTCTCCGTATAGCCCGCGATCTGCGCATTGGTGTAGGACAGGCCGCCGATCGGCCCCATCCGCAAGGCGCCGAGATCCCAGAGATAGCCGCCGCGGGCGGCGACCGCGAACGTATCCGCATGGGTCGAGCCGCGGATCGTATCGATGACGCCCTGACGATCGGTGGCGATCGCCTGGCGGCCATAGGCGAGCAACGCATCGGCAAACCAGTTGGCGCGGCTATAGGCCGCGTAGCCGCCGATCTGATAGGCATCGATCTTCTGATGGGCGTTCTGCACGGACAGGTTCACGTTCGGCTGGGCGTAGCTGAACAGCCCGCCCACCATCAGGTCCGGCGACAATTGATAGTCGAGCCCGATCCGTCCGCCGAGTGATTGATAGGTGTAGCTCGACAGGAACTGCTGGGAGTCGCGGCTGCCTCCGGCATAGGCGACGTCGCCGTAGACGGACCAGGGGTTCTGCACGCCGGCTGAGGCCGCGCGGATCGCCTTGACCGGCATGTCCGCCGCCATCGCGTTCATGGCATTGGCGGTGCCGGCGACGTTGCGATAGGCGTCGATATGGCCGAACACCGAGCCGGCAAAGCCGTTGGCGATCGACATCGCCACGTCGCCCTGCGGCGCCACCGTCAACGGCGCATCGATCTGGTTGGTCTGATAGCGCCCGATCAGGGCGAAGCCTGCAGTCGTGAAATGCAGGCCGTCATAGGACAGAAACTGGTTCTGCGCCGCGACACTGCCACCGACGCAGGACGGAACGGCCGTGCAGGCCTGGGTGACGTTGGTGAACCCATAGAGGGCGGGGTTTGCGACGACGTTCCGCGTCAGGGTGGCAAGATCGAAGAAGAAGATGCGAACGCCGGAGCGCGCCAGCGGCGCCAGGTTGGCCTGCTCCATCTGCGTCAACGTGGATTGGAAGTAGTGGATGTTTTGATTGCCGGGGGCGATCGGCAGATAAGACAGATCACCCACTGACATGATCGCGAGGTTGCGTGCGCCGACCTGAACCAGTTTCTGAACGCCCGACATGATGTTGGCCGTGGTCTGCGCAGCGGCCGCGTTCATCTGGGGTTGCGTGATGGCCGGGTTGAACAGGATCGGCACACCGTCATTGCCGCCCGCCGTGATGATGCTGACGAGATCTTGCGGGCCGAAACGCCCGCCCGCCGCAACAAACGTGCTGATTTCCGTGCCGGTGCCCGGCAGCACCGGAACGGGCGGCCCCAACAGGTTTCCAACATTGGTGTCGCCGCTCATCGCGCCGCCGGTCGCGTAGTTGGCGACGGCCGAAGTGGGAAGCCCGTAGTGAAGCTGGAGCGCGTCGGCCATCGACAGTCCCGCGCTGTAGCGGCCGCTCGGCGGGACCGCCGACCCGGCCCGCAGCGCATTTCCCCAGTCGGCGTAGCTGTCGCCGAACACCGTCAGTCGTGTGAACTGGCCCGTGACTGTCGGGCCGAACAGCCCTTGAACGGACGGATTTTGCTGGATGTAGGCATAGGCATCCGGGGTCGGAACGACGGCGATCGGCGTATAGGTCTGAGCTGATGAGCCGGTCGAACTGCCGATCATCCCCACAGCCGCAACCGCCGCAGCCATGGCCCAGCGGCTGCGCGATGATGCGCGCCCCGCTCTGCTCCGGCCCTGGCGATCGATGTGCTTGCTGCTGGCGGTCTTGGACCCGCGTCGCCCCACGACATTGCGCATTTGACTCTCCCCTGATGAGCGCCGTCGCGTTGATCGCGTTGTGGACATGCTTCCGAAGGGGTGAGCCCCCGGCCTTGCTCAGGGGTATCGTCATCCCGACGTCAGCGCGTCATATGGTCGCTCTTGTGCACATAATGTTCATTGGATGATCTGTTCACGTCAAGAACAATTACACATTCAGTTTAAATCGACAGCGCGTTGAGGCAGTGTGTGGCCTCGATGCATCAGACATGAGGGGTCACTTGGCGGATCGGACTCAACTCGCCGTGGGGGGCGCACTCGCGCGTTCGAAACGGCGTTCTCTCGGCCCTGAGGCTGGCAAGGACCGGCCCGAGATCAGCGTGGTCGGCCTGACGGGGCTTGCGGGTTATCTGATCCGGCAGGCGCAGCTGTGGGTCTTCGAGGACTTCAACGCGACGCTCGCGCCGCTCGACATGCGTCCCGCCCAGTATTCGATCCTGGTGATCGTCCGCGACAATCCCGGGCTGTCGCAAATGGCGCTGTCGGAGGTGTTGGGCATCAGCCGCTCCGGAATCATCCCGCCGCTCGACGAACTTCAGTCGCGGGGCCTGCTCGAGCGCCTGCCGACGTCGGACCGGCGGACCAATGCTTTGCATCTCACCGCAGCCGGCTCCGCCCTGCTGGCGCGGGCCGACCGCCTGGTGCAGGAGCATGAGCAGCGGCTGATCGACAAGGTCGGTGCCGACGGACACCGGCAGCTGCTGCAAGTGCTCGAGGTCTTTGGCCGCAACCGGTAGCCGCGACGACGAGGACGCGGGCTCAGGCCTTCTTCTTCACGTCCTTGACGTTGGAGAACACGATGCCCTCGGCGCGCTCCTTGGTGTAGCCGAGATAGAACTCGTTCTTGGCCAGGAACACCGGATCGCCGTCGACGTCGTCGGCGACGCCGGAATTGTTGGAGGCGATGAAGGCTTCCAGCTTCTTCTTGTCGTCGCAGGAGATCCAGCGCGCCAGCGAGAACTCGGAGATCTCGAACTCGACCGGCAGCGAGTACTCCGCATCGAGCCGCGCCTTCAGCACGTCGAGCTGCAGCGGGCCGACGACACCGACCAGCGCGGGCGCACCGTCGCGCGGGCGGAACACCTGCACGACGCCCTCCTCCGACATCTGCTGCAGGGCTTCCTTCAGCTTCTTCGCCTTCATCGCATCGGTGAGGCGAACGCGGCGGACGATTTCCGGCGCGAAGCTCGGCACGCCGACGAAGGTCAGATCCTCGCCTTCGGTCAGCGTGTCGCCGATGCGCAAAGAGCCGTGATTGGGAATGCCGACGACGTCGCCGGCGAAGGCTTCGTCCGCGACTGAGCGGTCCTGGGCGAAGAAGAATTGCGGGCTCGACAGCGGCATGGTCTTGCCGGTGCGCACCAGCTTCGCCTTCATGCCGCGGTTGAGCTTGCCCGAGCAGAGACGCGCGAATGCGATGCGGTCGCGGTGGTTCGGGTCCATGTTCGCCTGGATCTTGAACACGAAGGCGCTCATGCGCGGCTCGGCGGCGTCGACCTTGCGCAAATTGGACTCCTGCGCGCGCGGCGACGGCGCGTAGCGGCCGAGACCTTCCAGGAGATCGCCGACGCCGAAATTGCGCAGCGCGCTGCCGAAATAGACCGGCGTCAGATGGCCCTCGCGGAAGGCGTCGAGCTCGAACGGCTTGCAGGCTTCCTTGACCAGTTCGAGCTCGTCGGTGATCTGGCCCATGTCGAGATTGGCGTTGAGCTTGCCGAGCTCCGAGATTTCGATCTGCTGTGCCGCGCCGGTCTTGGCGCCACCGCCTTCGAGCAGGCGCACGCCGCCATCCCTGACGTCGTAGGTGCCGATGAAGTCGCGGCCGCGCCCCACAGGCCAGGTCATCGGCGTGGTGTCGAGCGCCAGCGTCTTCTCGATCTCATCCAGAAGGTCGAACGTATCCCGGCTCTCGCGATCCATCTTGTTGATGAAGGTGATGATCGGGATGTCGCGCAGGCGGCAGACCTCGAACAGCTTTCGCGTCCGCGCCTCGATGCCCTTGGCGGCGTCGATGACCATCACGGCGGAGTCGACCGCGGTCAGCGTGCGATAGGTGTCCTCGGAGAAGTCTTCGTGGCCCGGCGTGTCCAGGAGATTATAGACCAGTCCCTCGAACTCGAAGGTCATCACCGAGGTGACGACCGAAATGCCGCGGTCGCGCTCGATCTTCATCCAGTCGGAGCGGGTGTTGCGCCGCTCACCCTTAGCCTTCACCTGGCCGGCGAGGTTGATGGCGCCGCCGAACAGCAGCAGCTTTTCCGTCAAGGTGGTCTTGCCAGCGTCCGGATGCGAGATGATGGCGAAGGTGCGCCGGCGCGCCACCTCGTCGGAGAGCGGCGAACGGGACGGCTGTTCGGTGGTGACGGCGGTATCGGACATGAGGCGGCGGACGTCGGTTCGGGGCCAGAGAGCGGCGATGTCGTGGGAAAACGCGCGGGCTCACAGCCGCCGCGCGCCCTCCATATAGGCGTTTTGCACCGCAACTCCAACCGGGGAGTTAACCGGGCGGAACGTAGGCCAGTCGGGACTGGCACCGAGGCCGTGGCCGTCCTTCGAGACGCGCGCCAAACGGCGCGCTCCTCAGGACGAGGTCCGAATGTGCAGCGAAATCCCCAGACTCGCCAAAATTCCAACCCTCATGGTGAGGAGCGCCGCCCTTGCGGCGCGTCTCGAACCATGAGGCCCCAAACGTTCGGCAACCTAGCCTCGCTCCGGGTGTCAGTGCCGGAGCACCGAGACCAGCCAGAAGCTCAGCGCCGAAACGATGGCCGACGCCGGGATCGTGAAGATCCAGGCGTAGACGATGGATCCGGCCACGTTCCAGCGCACGGCAGAGGCCCGGCGGGCGGCGCCGACGCCGACGATGGCGCCGGTGATGGTGTGGGTGGTCGAGACGGGCACGCCGAGGAAGGTCGCCAGGAACAGCGTGATGGCGCCGCCGGTCTCGGCGCAGAAGCCCTGCATCGGGTTCAGCTTGGTGATGCGCAGGCCCATGGTGCGGACGATGCGCCAGCCGCCCATCAGGGTGCCCAAGGCCATCGCCGCCTGGCACGACAGCACGACCCAGAACGGCACCGTGAAGTGCTCGCCGAGATGGCCCTGCGAGTACAGCAGCACGGCGATGATGCCCATCGTCTTCTGCGCGTCGTTGCCGCCATGACCGAGCGAATACAGCGACGCCGATGCGAATTGCAGGATGCGGAAGGCGCGGTCCACGGCGAAGGGCGTCGAGCGCACCGAGGCCCAGGACACGATCGCGACCAGGATCATCGCCAGGATCAGCCCGACCAGCGGCGACAGCACGATCGCCAGCACCGTCTTGGACAGGCCGCTCCACACCGCGGCCGAAATGCCGGCCTTGGCGATCCCCGCCCCGACCAGGCCGCCGATCAGTGCGTGCGAGCTCGACGAGGGAATGCCGGCCGCCCAGGTCACGAGGTTCCAGACGATCGCGCCGATGAGGGCGGCGAAGATCACTTGCGCATCGACGATGGCGGGATCGATGATCCCGGTGCCGATGGTCTGGGCGACGTGCAGGCCGAATACGCCGAAGGCGATGAAATTGAAGAACGCCGCCCAGAACACCGCGTATTGCGGCCGCAGCACGCGGGTCGAGACGATGGTCGCGATCGAATTGGCGGCATCGTGCAGGCCGTTCAGGAAGTCGAAGGCAAGCGCGACGGCGATGAGGCCGACCAGGATGGGAAGGCCGAGATGAGCGTCCACGGCGCGTCCCTACCCTAGACCTGTTCGATCATGATCGAATTGATCTCGTTGGCGACGTCGTCGAAGCGATCGGCGACCTTCTCCAGATGATCGTAGATCTCGGCGCCGACGATGAAGTCCATGGTGTTGGCGTTGCGGTGCTTGAGGAACAGCTCCTTCAGCCCGATGTCGTGGAGATCGTCGACGCGGCCCTCGAGCTTGGTCATCTCCTCGGTGATCGCGGTGATCATCGGCACGTTCTGGCCGATGGCCTGCAACAGCGGCAGCGCGCGGCCGATGAGATTGGCGCAATCCACCAGCAGCGTGCCCATCTCGCGCATCGTCGGCTCGAACTCCTTGACCTCGAACAGCACCACCGCCTTGGCGGTCTGCTGCATCTGGTCGATGGCGTCGTCCATCGAGGTGATCAGGTTCTTGATGTCGCCGCGGTCGAACGGGGTGATGAAGGTGCGGCGGACGGCGGTCAGCACCTCCCGGGTGATGTTGTCGGCCTCGTTCTCGAACTGGCTGACGCGCTGGCAATGGGTCAGCACGTCGTCGCCGCCCTTGAGCATGTCCTGCAGCGCATGCGCGCCCTGGATGACCACCTTGTTGTGGCGGGCGAACAAATCGAAAAACCGCTCCTCCTTGGGGAGGACGGCGCGAAACCAGTTCAGCATGGGACGAAATCCATCCATTCCGGAACGGGCCAGGGCTGGCCTGTCACGGAAGTGTCATACTCCGGATCACGCCGCAGCAGAAGCGGTGGACGGATGATCCACCACTTTCTGCCCTGCGAACAATCTTATTTTAGATCAATGGTTTACAGGGATCGCTTGAACAAATGGGCGATTTCCCCGACCACGCCGCGGCGGAAGGTGAGCACGCAGGCGACGAAGATGACGCCCTGGATGACGGTGACCCACTGCCCGAACCCGGCCAGATATTGCTGCATGGCGATGATCACGAACGCCCCGACGACGGGCCCAAATACCGTTCCAAGACCGCCGACCAGCGTCATCAGCACGATTTCGCCGGACATCGACCAGTGCACGTCGGTCAGCGAGGCGTTCTGGGCCACGAACACCTTCAGCGATCCGGCGAACCCCGCGATGGTGCCGGACAGGATGAAGGCCAAGAGCTTGTACTGGTCGGTTTTATAGCCGAGCGAGATCGCGCGCTGCTCGTTCTCGCGGATCGACTTCAGCACCTCGCCGAACGGCGAGTTGATGGTGCGGAAGATCAGCAGGAAGCCGGCGAGGAAGCCGACCAGCACGACGTAGTACAGCGTGACCGGCTTCGACAGGTCGATGAAGCCGAACAGCTTGCCCTGGGGAATGCCCTGGATGCCGTCCTCGCCATGGGTGAACGGCGTCTGCAGATAGACGAAGTACAACAGCTGCGACAGCGCCAAGGTGATCATCGAGAAGTAGATGCCCTGGCGGCGGATCGAGATGTAGCCCGTGATGATCGACAGCACGAAGGCGCCGGCGACGCCGGTGAGGATGCCGAGCTCCGGCGGGAAGCCCCAGACCTTCAGCGCATGCGCGCTGCAATAGCCGGCGGTCCCCAGGAACATCGCGTGGCCGAACGACAGCAGGCCGCCATAGCCGATCAGCAGGTTGAAGGCGCAGGCCAAGAGCGCGAAGCACAGCGCCTGCATCACGAAGAACGGATACAGCCCGGTGAACGGCACGATGGCGAGCAGCGCCGCCATGATGACGAACACGATCATCTCGTCGCGCATCGCGCGCGGGGTGATCGGCAGGGTCTCGTCGGTGATCGATGTCATGTCAGGCCGCCCGTCCGGTCAGACCCGTCGGCTTCACCAGCAGCACCAGGACCATCAGAACGAAGACCACGGTGTTGGAAGCCTCGGGATAAAAATACTTGGTCAGTCCCTCGATCACGCCGAGCGCGAAGCCGGTGATGATCGAGCCCATGATCGAGCCCATGCCGCCGATCACGACCACCGCGAACACGACGATGATCAGGTCGGCGCCCATCAACGGCCGCACCTGGTTGATCGGCGCCGACAGCACGCCGGCGAGCGCCGCGAGGCCGACGCCGAGGCCGTAGGTCAGCGTGATCATGCGCGGCACGTTGATGCCGAAGGCGCGGACCAGCGTGGGATTTTCGGTGGCGGCGCGCAGATTTGCGCCGAGCCGGGTGCGCTCGATCAGGAACCAGGTGGCCAGGCAGACCACGAGGGAGAAGATCACCACCCAGCCGCGATAGATCGGCAGGAACATGAAGCCGAGGTTCATGCCGCCCTGAAGGCCGCGGAAGCCGCCGATCTGCGGATAGTCGGGGATCGCGTAAGGCAGGCCCGAGGAGCCGAAATAGTTCTGGAACAGGCCCTGCACGATCAGCGCGATGCCGAAGGTGAGCAGCAGGCCATAGAGATGGTCGAGCCCGGCGAGCCACTGCAGCAGCGTGCGCTCCAGGACCATGCCGAAGATGCCGACGATGATCGGTGCCAGCAGCAGCGCCCACCAATAGCCGATGCCGCCGAGGTTCAGCAGGAAATAGGCGCAGAACGCGCCCATCATGTAGAGCGCGCCGTGGGCGAAATTGATGATGTTGAGCATGCCGAAGATGACGGCAAGCCCGAGACTGAGCAGCGCGTAGAACGAGCCGTTGATCAGTCCGACCAGGAGCTGTGCGTAGAGAGCCTGCATCGTCTTGTTCTATTTTTCTCGGCGTTTCCCAAGGGTCAAACGACAGCCCCGGCGGCGAACCGCCGGGACCGCAGCGGCTTACTTCTTCAACAGCGCGCACGCGCTCTTGTCGAGCGGCGTGAAGGCCTGGTCGCCCGGCACCGAGCCGACCATCTTGTATAGATCCCACGGGCCCTTCGAGTCCGACGGCTTCTTGACCTCGAACAGATAGGCGGTGTGGATGGTGCGGCCGTTGGGCTGGATCTCGCCCTTGCCGAACAGCGCATCCTCGGTCGGAATCGACTTCATCTTGTCGACGATCTTCACGCCGTCATGCGGATTCTCGCCCAGTGCCTCCAGCGCCTTGAAGTAATGCAAGAGGCCTGCATAGACGCCCGCCTGCACCATGGTCGGCGGCGCGCCGTTCTTCATCCGCTTGGAGAAGCGCGCCGAGAACGCACGGGTCTGGTCGTTCATGTCCCAGTAGAAGGTCTCGGTGAAGTTCAGGCCCTGCGCGATGTCGAGCCCGATCGACTTCACGTCGGTCAGGAACAGCAGCAGCGCAGCGAGCTTCTGGCCGCCCTTCGTCAAACCGAACTCGGCCGCCTGCTTGATCGAGTTGGTGGTGTCGCCGCCGGCGTTGGCCAACCCGATCACCTTGGCGCCCGACGACTGCGCCTGCAGCAGGAAGGACGAGAAGTCGGAGGTGTTGAGCGGATGCTTGACGGTGCCGACCACCTTGCCGCCATTGGCGGTGACCACCGCCGTGGTGTCGCGCTCCAGCGCCGCGCCGAAGGCGTAGTCCGCGGTCAGGAAGTACCAGCTGGTGCCGCCGGCCTTGACCAGCGCCTGACCGGTGGTGTGGGCCAGCATGTAGGTGTCGTAGGTCCAATGCACGGTGTTCGGCGAGCACTGCGCATTGGTGAGGTCGGAGGTTGCCGCGCCCGAATTGATGTAGACGCCGTTCTTCTCCTTGACGACGTTGTTCACCGCCAGCGCCACGCCGGAGTTCGGCACGTCGACGATGATGTCGACCTTGTCGACGTCGAACCACTGCCGCGCGATCGAGGTGCCGATGTCGGGCTTGTTCTGGTGATCGCCGGAGATCACGTCGATCTTCCAGCCCTTCGCGGTGAGGCCGGAATCCTCGATCGCCATCTGCGTCGCGAGCGTCGAGCCGGGGCCGCCGAGGTCGGAATAGAGACCGGACTGATCGGACAGTGCGCCGATCTTGACGACCTTGTCGCCGGCCGAGGCAAGGCTGCCGCTGACCAGAGTGAGCGCCGTTCCCAGCAGCAATGACGCGATGAATTTGCTGTTCATTTCCAACTTTCCAAATTCCAAGAAACAGTCCCGGCGCCGGTTAGACGCCGAGATAAGTATGCAGCTTGTCCATGTTGGCGGACAGATCGGCATTGGCGAATCCGTCGATGACCTTGCCGTGCTCGACGACGTAGTAGCGGTCGGCCACCGTCGAGGCGAAACGGAAGTTCTGCTCGACGAGGAGGATCGTAAACCCCTCCTTCTTCAGCCGCGCGATGGTGTGGCCGATCTGCTGGATGATGACCGGCGCGAGGCCCTCGGTCGGCTCGTCCAGCATCAGGAAGCTCGCGCCGGTGCGCAGGATGCGCGCGATCGCCAGCATCTGCTGTTCACCGCCGGAGAGCTTGGTGCCCTGGCTCTTCAGCCGCTCCTTCAGGTTCGGAAACAGCTCGAAGATCTGGTCAAGCGTCAGCCCACCCGGCCGGACCACCGGCGGCAGCAGCAAATTCTCGCGCACGTCGAGGCTGGCGAAGATGCCGCGCTCTTCCGGGCACAGCGCGATGCCGAGCCGCGCGATCCTGTCCGAGGTCATGCGGATCAGTTGCTGACCGTTGAAGGCGACCGAGCCGGTGCGCTTGCCGATGATCCCCATGATCGACTTCAGGGTCGTGGTCTTGCCGGCGCCGTTGCGCCCGAGCAAGGTGACGACCTCGCCGGCATTCACGTTGAAATTCATGCCGTGGAGAATGTGGGACTCGCCGTACCAGCTCTCGAGATTCTTGACGTCGAGAATGGTGCTGGTGGCAGCCGCCTGCCCTGTTTTCGTCGCCGTCATCACCTCAGGCATGTCCGGCTCCCAGATAGGCTTCCTTGACGCGCTCATCCTTGGAGAGCTCGGAGTAAGGTCCCTCGGTCAGCACCTGCCCGCGCGTCAGCACGGTGATGGTGTCGGAGAGATTGGCGACGACGCTCAGATTATGCTCCACCATGAGGATCGTGTACTTGGCCGAGATGCGCTTGATCAGGGCTGCGATCTTGTCGATGTCCTCGTGGCCCATGCCGGCCATCGGTTCGTCCAGCAGCATCATCTCGGGATCGAGCGCGAGTGTGGTCGCGATCTCCAGCGCGCGCTTGCGTCCATAGGGCATTTCGACGGCCGGAATATTGGCGAATTCGCTGAGGCCCACATCATTGAGCAGCTCCAGCGCGCGGCCGTTGAAGCGGTTCAGCACGCTCTTGGAGCGCCAGAAGTCGAACGACGAGCCATGCTGGCGCTGCAGGGCGACGCGGACGTTCTCCAGCGCGGTCAGATGCGGAAACACCGCCGAGATCTGGAACGAGCGGACCAGCCCGAGACGCGCCACGTCGGCCGGCGCCACAGCCGTAATATCCTGCCCCTTATAGAGGATCTTGCCGGCCGAAGGCCGCAGAAACTTGGTCAGGAGATTGAAGCACGTCGTCTTGCCGGCCCCGTTGGGGCCGATCAGCGCGTGAATGGTGCCCCGGCGGATCTTGAGCGAAACATCGCGAACGGCAAAAAAACCCGCGAATTCTTTCGTCAATCCGTGGGTTTCGAGAATGAACTCGTCAGCCAAACAGATTCCCCCCGAGCCGGCGCGGATAGCGCCCGGCCCTCGCTTCTTCCTGTACGGCGGCTCTACCGGAGGGCTTGAACGATTCCGCGCCGTCCTCCGCGACCGCTTCGGGCCGGAATATGCCGTCAATCGAGGGAGTTAAGCAAGGCGGAAAGCTGGGCAACGCGGTCGCGGGGCGCCTTCTGAACCTCGCGTTGATTCTGCTGTGTCCTACCCGCGGACATAGAGTAACGGACCACCGCCGTTCTGTCACATGTGCTCGCGCCCCCGAATCTCGCGAGCGCGAAGGTGGTGGCAGCCAGCTATTATTTGGCAGCCTTCACGTCCTTCGCGTAGAGGTCCGGCTTGAAGCCGACCACGCGCTTGGTTCCGAGATCGAGCACCGGGCGCTTAATCATCGAGGGCTGCGCCAGCATCAGCGCGATCGCCTTGCTCTCGGTCAGCCCCTCCTTCTCCGCATCCGGCAGTTTCTTGAACGTCGTCCCGGCGCGATTGAGCAAAACCTCCCAGCCCACTTCGTCGCTCCACGCCTTCAACGTCGCCTTGTCGATTCCGGCGGTCTTGTAGTCGTGGAAGTCGTAAGCCACGCCGTGCTCGTCAAGCCAGGCGCGCGCCTTCTTCATCGTGTCGCAGTTCTTGATTCCGTAGATCGTGATGCTCATGCCACTCGTCCTCAACCCTTCGTGTGCGATGCCGAAGAATGTCTCATGTTGCGACAATCGGCCCCGCATTTTGCAGTGCGATTCACCCGCTTTTGATGCGCGAACGCCGTTCGTTCCACAGTCGGAATTCACTCCGAGCTTTGCCATGAAAGTGTCGGCTCAGCATTACATTTTCTTCGCATCCCCGGCGTATCTGGCGCGCGAACAGGAGACCGCGAATGGGCAAGATCATGGTGCGTTGTCCGCAGACCGGCCGCAGCATCGAGACGGGAATGGAAATGGATGCCGCGCGTTTTCAGCGCATGCCCGTGTTCTTCTCGCGCGCCTACTGCCCGCACTGCCGGACCTATCATGAATGGTTCGCCGCCCATGCCTGGGTCGAGGAGACCAGGGACCGCGAGGACATTGCGCTGGCGTGATCGGAACACGGCCGATCGCGTGCCACTGCCTCAAGACAGCAGCGCGGCAATATCGTCCTCGGTCAGCGCCTTGCCGATATTGCCTTCGTTGTCGAACAGCCGATCGGCGATCGCCTGCTTGCGCTGCTTCAGCTCGCCGATCTTCTCCTCGATCGTCCCGGCGGTGACCAATCGATAGACGAAGACCTTCTTGTCCTGGCCGATGCGGTGGGCGCGGTCGATCGCCTGGGCCTCGACGGCGGGATTCCACCAGGGATCGTAGATGATCACCGTGTCCGCGGCCGTCAGGTTCAGCCCGACGCCGCCGGCCTTCAGGCTGATCAGGAAGACCGGGCTCTTCCCTTTCTGGAACCCTTCGATCGCGCGCTTGCGATCACGCGTATCGCCCGTGAGAAGTCCGTAGCCGATCTCCAGCTCCTTGAAGCGCTGCTCGATCAGCGCCAGCATCGAGGTGAACTGCGAGAAGATGATGATCTTGCGTCCCTCGCTCAGCAACTCCTCGACCATCTCCATGAGGCGGTCGAGCTTCGCCGAGGGCCGCTCGGTCTTGTCGTCGAGCTTCAACAGCCGCGGATCGCAGCAGACCTGGCGCAGCCGCAGCAGCGCCTCGAGCACGATGATGTGGCTGCGGGCGAGGCCGCGCTCGTCGAGCGCCTTGCGCACCTTCTTGGCCATCGCCGCGCGGATCGAATCATAGAGGTCGCGCTGCTTGCCCTCGATCGCCACCGTTTCCACGATGTCGACCTTGGCCGGCAGCTCGGAGGCCACCTCCTCCTTGGTCCGTCGCAACAGGAACGGCTTGACCCGGCGCGTCAGCGCCGCGGCCCGCACCTGGTCGCCCTCCTTCTCGATCGGCGAACGCCAGTTGCGGGTGAACGCGGTCTTGTCGCCGAGATAGCCGGGGTTGACGAAGCTCATGATCGACCAGAGCTCGCCGAGATGGTTCTCCATCGGCGTGCCCGTGAGGCAGAAGCGATGACTGGCCTTGATCGCGCTGAGCCAGCGCGTCGTCGCGGCATTCGGGTTCTTGATCGTCTGCGCCTCGTCGAGAATGGCCATGTGCCAGTCGCGGCCGAGGATCAGCTCATGGTCGCGCGCGATCAGCGGATAGGTCGTGAGCACCACGTCGTGCTGCGGGATCTGATCGACCAGCTCCTTGCGCGCGGCGCCGTGGAACACCAGGACCTTCAGATCAGGCACGAACTTGGCAGCCTCGTTGAACCAGTTCGTCATCAGGCTGGTCGGGGCGACGATGAGCACCGGCGCCGTGATCGCGCCGCGCGCCTTTTCCAGCGCGAGCAGCGCCAGCACCTGCACCGTCTTGCCGAGGCCCATGTCGTCGGCGAGCACGCCGCCGAGATTGGCCTGCCGCAAGAGATCGAGCCAGGCGACGCCGTGCTGCTGATACGGCCGCAGCTTGGCCTTGAAGCCGGCAGGCAGCTCGATGTCGTCAGGCTGACGCTGCCGCAGCAGATCGGCCAGCCGCCGCAGATCGTCAGGTCCCTTGAACGCCTCCGCGTCATGCGCCAGCAGCGGCACCAATTGCGCACGCGAGAGCCGGAGCTTGCCGGAGGCATCGAAGCTGCCGCCACTCAGCCCCATCGTCTGCAGCGCCAGCAGGACCGGCAGGAAACGACCGGCCGCGAGCGCCAGGTGCCGGCCGTCGGGCAGCGGTACATACATGTGCTTCGCGGTGGAGTCGGCCTCCGCCAGCGCGTCGACGATCCCAGGCTCCGCGAGCAGCCGCGCCAGCAGCTCGGCGAGATCATGCGGCTTGCCGTCGATGTCGATCTTGAAGCCGAACTCGAACCAGTCGATCCCGCTGCCTTCGATTTCCATGTCGACGATGCCGGAAGAGTCGGCCATCCGGAACGGGAAGGTGTCATCGATGCGGATCTCGAAGCCCTCCGCCCGCAACGGGTCGAGGTCGAGATGCATGAACTGCAGCCAGCGGCCTTCGTCGGCAAAAGTGAGATCACCGCCGAATCCGCCGAAGCTGTAGGTCTGGACTTTCCTGAGCGGAACGAGCCCGAGGTCGCTCAGCCTCTTCGACGTCTTGCGCTCGTCCGCCTTGGCGCGCGTCACGAGGTGCACGCGGCCGTCGTGAAAAAGCTCGGTCTCGTTGCCGCCCTGGTCGGCTTCGATCTCGATCGGACCATAACGGTAGACCTGGCGGACCACGCCGAGCGGAAGCCCGCTGGTGTGGACGCCCTGGAAGCCATAGCCCGGATAAGGTCCGCGTCGCAGGTGCAGGATCGGCACCGGCTTGGCCTCGATCCGGACGACCTCGCTCGGCGGCGACGGCAGCAGAGCGGGATCGAGCGCGGGCAGCCGCTCGCTGAGATGCCGCGAGACCTCGCCGATCACCGCCTTCGGCAGCGTCGGCGCACTCAGCAGGTGCTGCGCCATTTGCGGATCAATCCCGGGATCGACCTCGCCCACGATGCCGTTGCTCTCGTCGGCATAGATGGGCGGCTCGGCATGCAACGCCGTCAGGCCATCGACCACGAGCCTCGCCCCGATGGCTCGCAGACCGACCGGCTGCCATTCGATGCGGCCATCGCGCTTGTCGCCCCATCGCAGCAGCGGCCCGGTATGATCGCGCCAATACGCCCGGCCGGTCTCGACGATGCGCTTCAGCAGCGCGGCAGAGCCGATCCGGAACGCCCATTGTCCGTCGAGATAGAATTGAAATCCAAGCCGCGCCGCGATCGCGATGTCGATGTCGCGATAGAACGCCGGCGCATTCGCGGCACTCGTCCTGAGTTGATCGACCTTCGCGAACGCAGAGGCAAAGCTGTCGTCCTTGCCCAGCCGGACCGACCACAGCCGCACGACGGGAAAAGGTGCACCTCCGGATTCGGAATGGGGTTGCACGCCATAGATCAGTCTCTGCCTCACCGCGGGAGGATAGCTATCGCCACGGCTGACCGCGCCGATCTTGTTGAGCCACGCACTAATCTCCGGCGGCAGCACCACCCGGCTCGCCTTCTCCGGCTTCGCGCGTGTCTTCAGGTCGTCGTCGTCATCCTCCGGCGGCTCGGTCGCTTCGAGCAGCACTGCCGCGACATGCTTGCAGTTGAATTGCATCGGGCACGTACACGTCCCGATGACGCCCACGCGCCCGTGCTTGTCCGGCTTCAGCCTGATCTCGACCTCATATGGCCAGGATTGAGAACCCTGCACCGAGGCCGCCAGCTCGAGGCCGTCCTCGCTGATCTCGAGATCGAGCACGCCGCCGCTGCGCTGCACGACCTCCGCCTTCTGAAAGGCGGCTTGGCTGAAGAGCGGACGGATGGCCCCGGGCTTTTTGAAAGGAAGCGGCATAATGGTGAACCTGACGCACGCCAACGTGACTGCGCAGCACCCATGTACCACGATCAGCGCCGAAAAATGGGCGCGGACCTGCGGCCTGGGGATATCTCCGCGGCGCGGCGCGCCTCTGGGCCGCGACCGCGCAACGCGAGCTCAACTCTGCGCGGATGTGCCCCGCATGCCACCGGCGTTCGCAGCCGGCATGAGCGGTTGCCCGATCCAGCCGCGGTTGAGCAGCCGCGTGAAGGACGGGCAAGGCTCGCCGCGGAGGCGCGCCATGGCCTCCTGATACGGACCGACGGTGCGCAATCTCGGCGGCAACGCCGCGTAGAGCCGCGGCAGCCAGATCCGCGCCCGCGCGGCGCTGCGATGCTCGCGCTCAGCATACGGCAGTTCGAACGCCAGCCGCAGCCGCTCCGGCAGCATCTCGGCCGTCAGCGCCGTGAACCAGCGCGGCAGCCCGATCCATGTCGCCTCGCCGGAGAAGATGCGCTGGGCGATCTCGCGCGCGGCCGCGCTGACCGTCAGCGTCTCCGAGTCCATCATCTCGGCCGTGTAGAGCTTGAAGGACGACCAGTCCGGCGGCAGCACCTCGCGGGGAATCCCGAACAGGCCCGCGAAGCGCATCGCGTCGCGCCAATACTGCTCGCGCTCGGCATCGGTCAGCGGCGGACACAGCAGACCGTAGGACATCATCGCCGTCTCGACCAGCGTCGCATGCACCCAGCGCAGCGCGTCGATATCGTTGGCGCGATAGCGCGAGCCGGCCGCGAACGGCCCGGCCGTCTCCGTCATCGCGCCATCGACAGCCGCATGCCGCCGGTACAGCCGGCGCGCCACGGCGGCCGCCTGGTCACGCGTGCCGAACACCATCGTGTAGACGATGCTGAAGGTGCGGTGGAAGCGGCCGAGCGGATCGGCGAACACCTTCGACTGCTCGGCGATGCCGGCCGAGACCCAGGGATGGGCGAGCTGCAGCAGCAGTGCGCGGCCGGCGCCGAGAAACAGCGCGGCCTCGCGATGCACCCGCCACATCACGCTGTCGGGACCGAGCACGCCGTCGCCCGCGACCGCAGGCGCCGACAGCACCTCATCCAGGCAACGCTCGAAATCGGCTTCGCTGACGATCACGGCCGCTTCGGGATCTCCAGCCCGCGCTGCACCGCCGGCCGCGCCAGCCCGCGCTCCAGCCAGGCCGGCACGTGCTTCAGCGCGTCAAAGTCCGTGATCTCTCGCGCGCCGTAGAAGCCGATCAGGTTGCGCACCCAGCCAAGCGTGGCGATGTCGGCGATGGTGTAGTCGCCGTCCATGATCCACGCGCGCCCGTCGAGCCTGGCTTCGAGCACGCCGAGCAGCCGCTTGCTCTCGGCGACGTAGCGCTGCAGCGGCCGCTTGTCCTCGTACTCACGGCCGGCGAATTTGTGGAAAAAGCCGAGCTGGCCGAACATCGGCCCGACGCCGCCCATCTGGAAGTGCAGCCACTGGATGGTCTGCCAGCGCCGCGCCGGATCGGCGGGCAGGAACTTGCCGGTCTTCTCGGCGAGATACTGCAGAATCGCGCCGGACTCGAACAGGCCGAGCGGCTGGCCGCCGGGACCAGCGGGATCGATGATCGCCGGGATCTTGCCGTTCGGATTGAGCGATAGGAATTCCGCCGTCTTCTGATCGTCCTTGCCGAAATCGATCGCGTGCGGCTCGTAAGCCAACCCCGTCTCCTCCAGCATGATCGAGACTTTCACGCCGTTCGGCGTCGGCAGCGAATAGAGCTGGATGCGGTCGGGATGCAGCGCCGGCCAGCGCTTGGTGATCGGAAAGCTGGAAAGGTCGGACATGATGGTCGGGCTCGCCTGTTGCGTTGAGGTCTCAATCTAAGCCCATGCGCTCGCGCCGCAAGACATGAGCCGGGAACTGTTGCTACAGGATCGTCTTGTCGTGCAGCCGATGTGCAGAGATGGCGCATGCCGAGTTCGACCTATGACCTGATCATGCAGGCGATGATGAAGCGCCGGCAGGTGCTGTGCCTGTATCACGGCCACGCCCGCGCGATCTGTCCGATCATCCTCGGTCACACCGCGGGCCGCGAGCGCGTGCTCGCCTTCCAGTTCGCGGGCGGCGCGAGCAGCGGCCTGCCGCCGGGCGGTCAATGGAAGTGCTTCGATGTTGCCGGGATGAGCGAGGTCGAGCTGCGCGAGGGCCGCTGGCATTCGGGACGCAGCCACAGCCAGCCGCAATATTGCGTCGCCGATGTCGATCTCGACGTCAACCCGGACAGTCCGTACGATCCGAAGCGCAAGCCCAGGCGGTGACGTCTACTGCGGCTCGCGCAGACGCACGCGCAGCAGCGCCGGCAGCTTCGCCGTCGCCTCGTACTGCGCCAGCTTCGCCGCGACGCGGCGCATCAGGGTCGATGCGCCCTGCTTGGCAAACACCTTGAGGCCGCGATAGCTGAAGTCCACCACCACCTCATGATGACGCATGCCCTTGCCGCCCTTGACCAGGCCAAGGTCGCGCACCAGGCAATAATGCCCGTCGCTCATGCGTGCCAATCGGGTGTTCTCGAACATGTCATGAAGCAATGCACCGAGTCGCGAATCCGTCAAGATTGACAGGAACGACTCATGAACCCACCACCGCATCGACAGGCCGGCGCGGCGAGAATGGCAGCGTGGGGCCGTAGCCGAAACGCAGCACGAGGTCCGGCCGCCGCGTCGTCCCGATCAGTCGCGCCAGCTCGGGCCGCAACGCGGCCACTTCGACCGGCTGATTGATGAAGGCGAGCTTGAGCCCGAGGCGCGTCGCTTCGAGCGCGAAGCGCTGGCACGCCTGCCCCGCCCTGATCCAGTGCGAGGGATCGGCCTGCTCGGCGGCGAACACTGCAATGCCTGACGAGGATGCGATCTGTCGCGCATATTTGTCGTTCTCGGCCGCAGCATCGAACAGGAGATCGAAGGCAAGGCTGCCCAGCGTCGTCGGCAAGGACGGATTGCCGCTCGCTGCAGCAAACAAGCCGTCGCCGCTCGCCATCGCGCTGCGCGGATTGAACCGGATCCACTCCTTCAGCTCGCGCATGAACGCGGCGTCGCGCATCTGCGCGCTGTTGCCGGCGATCACGAGGTCGCGGATGGCGGCGATATCAGTCGGCGCCGTGACGATGGCGAGATCGACGCCGGCCACCGCCGAGGCGACCTGCAGCGACGACAGATCGCGCGGCGGCACCTCGCGTCCGTCATAGTCGGCGCGCGTCGACTGCCTGCGGCTGATGGCGGCCAATAGCGGATCGACGTCATCGCGCCGGCCGCCGGTGAAGACGTAGCGCACCAGCGGACCATCGATGATCACCTCGCCCGGACGGCCGCTGGCGGCGGCCGCGATCGCAAGGTTGGTCGCCGCGCAGCCGAGGCTGACATACAGATGATGATCGTCGGGATCGACCACCGCCGTGCGTCGCGACAGATCGGGCGCGATCGTGATCGCATCGGCCGAAACGGCGAAGCGCCACGGCTGGGTATTATGGCCGTTGGCCGCCAAGGTCGCGTAGCGGATCACGTCGGCGATCTCGCCCGACAGAGGCGCACGCAGCCGCGCGCTGTAGCTCTCGTACGCGGACATCGCCCCGGTGGCCGAGCGCCAGGCGCCCGCGCCGAGCGCAGCCGCTGTCAGCGCGCTGCTCGCTCCTAACAGGATCTGCCGTCGGTTCATCACCACATGCCCGCCGAATTCATGACAACAATGATAGGCGCGCAACGCCGTCCTGTCTTGTTTCAAATCAACATCGCCAGAAGTGAGCGAGAAAGTCCGCAACGCACTGTTGACAGCAACAACAAACGAGCGTATGCCCCGCGACCTCGCGAGCGATTGCGTCCGCGACTAACAATGAGAACGACGATGTCCTTCGGTGACGAACACATGATTTGCACGTCCAGCGGCTTTGGGCCGTCGGATGACGCACGCCATGCTCGGAGGAGCGATCTTGCCTGACGCAAGATCCATTGTCCTGTTCACACGGACCCTCCCGAGCCAGCCGCTCCGGAGGGTTTTTTGTTGCCCTTCGCGAGCCGGCTGCACGGCGAACTACAAATTGTCCCGGCGACCAGCCGGAACGGGAGACCCGGATCCCGGGGCTCGCGCAGGTGACGCGCGTGCCCAAGAGCGCGGGGCCTGTCGGAGGGAACGAGGCGTGACGCCGGACACCGATGACAGAGCGAGCTCCAAGGAGCTCGCAACACGCGGCGCCAATGAGCGCCGCAGACAAGCTATTTGACTTCCCGGCCGTTCGCGGCCGGGAGCTGCTGGTGGTGAAGATCGCGGATCCTTCGCGTCAACGCGGCGATGAGCCGCCTTCGATCGATCGTACCGTGGAATCCGTCAAGCGAGATGGGTGAGTCGCGGGCTACGGTGAGGCTGATGTCGAGCCTGCGTTTCGATCGTCGTATTGCCGTGATCGCCCGTTCCCCAGCAAGCCAACAACGCCGTCCAGCGACCGCCGGGCGGCCAGGCGGTGGTGAGGATGTCTGTTACTTCGTTGAAACCGAGCGCCCCCTTGGGGCAGCAACAGCATCACCCGTTCCCCGCCGACCAGTTTCACGAGCCGTGGTGAAGACGACTGTTACTTCGCTTGCCACGCCAGGTGTCGCGGGTTCGAGTCCCGCCCGGCGCAAATGCCGGTAGCTCAGGGGTAGAGCACTGTCCGGTCCACGCGAGTGGACCGGGTACAGTCGTCGCCCGTTCCCGGCTCGTGATCCATGTCACCGATCGTCGACGAAAGGCGGTCATCTCAGAGACGGCGCAGATATCCTCTGCGTCCCGTTCTCCACGTGCCGTGGTGAAGAGTGCTGATACTTCGATTGCTAATCGAGAGGTCGTGGGTTCGACTCCCACCCGGCGTTCCATGCGCCGGTAGCTCAGCGGCAGAGCACTAGCCGCTCCACGCGAGTGGAGCGGACCTCAGCATTCGCCCGTTCCCGGCGCGTGGTTCCTATCGCATGCGATCTCAACCGACATCATGCGCACTGGCCGGTACTCCGGCGACTCCATCCATCATCAACCCAAGCCAAGAGGAGGCCATCATGGTCAGGCTCAACAAGTCCCTGCGCGCCTTCACCCATGAGGGTGCGCCGTCCCGGCAGCTCGCGCCCGTCCAGGCGCTGCAGCGCACGCTGATGAGCTGCCTGTTGTGGGAGGACCAGTTCTACGAGGACGGGGTCGCGATCGCCGATCGGATCACGTCGCTCGTAGCGCAGGTCGAGCCGCGCGAGGTCGCCGGGCTTGCGGTCCGCGCGCGCGAGGAGATGAAGCTGCGGCACGCGCCGCTGCTCGTCGCCCGCGAGATGGCGCGGCTGCCCCAGCACCGTGCGCTGGTCGCCGAGACGCTTGCGCGCATCATCCAGCGGCCGGACGAGATGACCGAGCTACTCGCGATCTACTGGGCAGACTCCCTCGGGCCGCAGCAGCAGCGCAAGCGGCAGCCGGTGTCGGCGCAGGTCAAGAAGGGGCTGGCGAAGGCGTTCGCGAAGTTCGACGCCTATCAGCTCGCGAAATATGACCGCGAGGGCCCGGTGCGACTGCGCGACGTCCTGTTCCTGGTGCACGCCAGGCCCAAGGACGTGGCCCAGGAGGCGGTGTGGAAGCAGCTCGTCGATGGCGAGCTGCCCTCGCCCGACACCTGGGAGGTCGCGCTCTCGACTGGCGCGGACAAGCGGGAGAGCTTCGAGCGGCTGCTCGCCGAGAGGCGGCTCGGAGCGCTGGCGCTGCTGCGCAACCTGCGCCTGATGCGTCAGGCCGGGGTGTCGCGCGAGGCCATCGCGGCCGCGATCGAGACGATGCGGACGGACCGTGTCCTGCCGTATCGGTTCATCACGGCGGCGCGGCACGCGCCTGATGTCGAGCCGGAGCTCGAGCAGGCGATGCTGAAGTCGATCAAGGGTTATGCACGGCTGCGAGGCCGCACGCGGCTCCTGATCGACGTGTCCGGCTCGATGTTCGCAAGGCTGTCCGCGCAGTCGGAGATGACGCGCGCGGAGGCCGCGTGCGGGCTTGCGATCCTCGCCCGCGAGGTCTGCGACGAGGTGGAGATCTTCACGTTCAGCGACAAGGTCGTGAAGGTGCCGCCGCGGCGTGGCTTCGCGCTGCGCGATGCGATCCTCGGATCGCAGCCGCATTCCGGGACCTATCTCGGACGTGCGGTGGGCGAGGTCGACCGCAAGGGCGACCGCCTGATCGTCTTCACGGACGAGCAGAGCCACGATGCGGTGCCGCAGCCCAAGGCGCGCGGGACCATGGTCAACGTGGCGTCGTACCAGCACGGGGTCGGATACGGACCCTGGACGCGGGTCAACGGCTTCTCCGAGGCCGTGATCGCCTGGATCGCGGCGCAGGAGGAAAGCTCTCGCGGGAGCACGCTGCACTGACAACAACCGGCCCGGACGCGTCAAACACGCGCCCGGGCCTTTTTGCGTTTGAGATCGGCGCGAGGCGCATCCGATGCCGTCAGTGCGCGCTGACGCTCCGCGCTCCCGCCTCCCTCATGATGCCCTCCACGTCTGCCGAGCCGGCAGCGCGGCCGCCGACCGACACCTCGATCTCGCCTTCGAGCTCCGGCGCCCCCTGCTTGTCGACACCGGGATGGCCGCTCTCGACGTCGGCGCCGGCGGCCTTCGAGCCGGCGCTGTTGGCTTCGCCTGCGGCGCGCACGGACACGTCGGTGCGGGCGATGCCGTGGTCCTGCACCAGATGCTCGACGGCGAGCTCGGCGGCGCGGCGGGTGGCGAAATGGCCGATGATCGTGCGTTCCATGAAAAATCTCCTGGCGTGTCGCCGATCGTTGTCGGCTTATCTGCCGGTTCGAACGCATGGGCGGCGGATGCTGTTCCAGCACCGCCCCAGCGGCATCACGCCGTGTAGGATGACAGCCGCGCGTCGAGCGAGAATTCGTGGGCGAGATGATCGATGATCGCGCGTACCTTGAGCGGCACGAACCGCCGCGAGGCATAGACCGCGTGCATCGGCAGCGGCCGCGGCGCAAAATCCTGCAACAGCACCTTGACCGCCCCGCTCTCGATCTCCTGCGAAAAGGCAAATGTTGGAATCACGGCGATGCCGAGCCCGCCGAGCACGCCGTCGCGCACGGCCTCCGAATTGTCGGCGCGATAGCGTCCGCTCACCTCGACGGCGACCGGTCCGTCAGCGCCCTCGAAAAGCCAGCGGTTTCCGGTGGCGAGCCTTGTGTAGACGATGCATTGGTGCTCGGCGAGATCGGCCGGCACCTTGGGCGCACGGTGGGCCTTGAGATAGGCCGGCGACGCCACGGTCACGCGCTGCACCGTGCCGATGCGCCGTGCGATCAGCCCGGGATCGGTGATCTCGCCGACGCGGATGGCGGCGTCGATGCCCTGCTCCACCAGGTCGGCAAAGCCGTCGCTCATGATCAGATCGATCGACACGTCCGGATAGCGCTTCAGGAACGCCGGCAGCCGCGGCACTACATGCAGCCGGCCGAACACGACCGGCGCGGCCAGCCGCAACAGCCCGGACGGCTTCTGCCGCCGGCGCCCAACCGCGCCCTCGGCCTCCGACACCGCCTCCAGCGCGCGCAGCGCGTGCTCGTAGAACACCCGGCCGTCGTCGGTCAGCGTGAGCGCCCGCGTCGTGCGGGTGAACAGCCGCGTCCGCAGGTGATCCTCCAGCGCGCCGATCTGGCGGCTGATGGTCGGCTGCGTCGTGTTCAGCTCGGTGGCGACGGCGGTGAAGCTGCCGGCCTCCACCACCCGCACGAAGGTCCGCATCGGTCCCAGGAGATCCATGACAACCATCCATACGAAAATCGTATGAATGATATCTGACCGCCGCCAATTATCCAAGCGTGCCGAATGCGCGATTGTCCTTCCGACAGCAACGGCCGGCACGTCGCCGCCCATCGCCACGGAGAGAGCCATGACCCCGTCCTACTTCACCCGCTTCGCCCATCTGCGCCTGAGCCGCGACGCGGAGGGAGTCCTGCTGGTCGAGATGCACAGCGATGGCGGACCGATCCGCTTCGATGCGCGCGACCATACCGAGTTCACCGACGCCTTCTATGAGATCGGCCGCGACCGCGACAACAAGATCGTCATCCTGACGGGTATCGGCGACTACATGGCGGAGATCGACTTCGCCAGCTTCGGCAATGTCGGCGACGCCAATGTCTGGTCGCGCGTCCATGACGAGGGCACGCAGATCCTGGAGAACATCGCCAACATCCGCGTGCCGCTGATCGCCGCGATCGAGGGCCGCGCCCACATCCACACCGAATACGCGCTGTTCGCCGACGTCATCATCGCCGGCCGCAGCGCCACCTTCAACGATCTGCCGCATTTCGCCGGCGGCATCGTGCCCGGCGACGGCATCTTCACCACCTGGTCGTATCGCGCCGGCGCCGGCCGCGCGCAGGCGTTCCTGCTCAACCCGCAGCCGCTGTCGGCGCAGGAGGCGCTGAGCTGGGGCGTCGTCAACCACATCACCGACGACGGCAACACGGTCGCCTTCGCCCGCGAGCTCGCCGCGCTCTATCTGCGCCAGCCCGAAGTCACCCGCCGCAACAGCCGCATCCATTTCGTCCAACCGCTCAAGGAGCGCATCGTCCGCGAAGTCGGCTACGGCCTCGCCCTCGAAGGCGCCAGCGCCAACGCCCTAATGCAGCAGATGACGGCCGGGCAACGCTGAGAAAGTCGGAGAACTCCCAGCCCCTGCGTAGTTAGTCCGCTCGATGTGAGCCAATCCCTTGCCCCAGCGACGCTGCGCCCCCTCTCCCCGTCCTTCACGGGGAGAGGGTCGGGGTGAGGGGCACCCGCACGGGAAGTCTCCGCGGCGAGACCTGTACCCCCCTCACCCGGATCGCATCTGGCGATGCGATCCGACCTCTCCCCGCAAGCGGGGAGAGGTGCAGACCGAGCAAGCCGCTCGCCGAATTCTCTCCAAAGGATCACCATCATGTCCCTGCAAACCGAACTCGATGCCTTCAAGACGGCCTGGACCTCGCGTGTCGGCGACGACATCGCCCAGCTCGTCGAATCCGACAACGCCACGCTCGAAGACCTCGCGGCGCGCGCCGTCAAGCAGGGCGCCCCCTTCCCTGCCCTCCGGATGCCCAACCACAAAGGCGGGATCACCGACCTCGCGGCGCTGATGGCCGACAGCGCCCTCATCGTGACATTCTATCGCGGCGGCTGGTGTCCCTACTGCAATCTCGAACTCCGCGCCTATCAGGCTCGGCTCGCGGAGATCACCGCGCGCGGCGCACGGCTGGTCGCGGTCTCGCCGGAAACGCCCGACAACACGCTGACGACCGCGGAGAAGAACGCGCTCGCCTTCGACGTCCTGTCCGATACCGAGGGCCGGCTCGCCGACGCGCTCGGCATCCGCTACGAACTGTCAGCGCCGATCAAGGCGCTGTACCAGAAATTCGGCCACGACCTGCCCGTGCACAATGGCGACGGCCGCTGGTCGCTGCCGATGCCCGCGACCTACGTCATCGCCAAGGGCGGCCGCATCCTGCGTGCCCATGTCAGCCCGGACTATCGCACCCGGCTCGAGCCGGACGCGGCGCTCGCCGCGCTCGCCCTGCCCGCTGCCGTTTGAACAAGGAGTTGATGCGATGACCCTCGATGGCAAGATCGCGCTCATCACCGGCGCCGGCAGCGGCATCGGCCGCGCCACCGCGCTCGCCCTCGCCGCCTGCGGCGTTCACCTCGTGCTGTTCGGCCGCACCGCGGCCAAGCTCGCGGAGACCGCCTCCCTCGCGGCGAGCCACGGCGTCAGAATCGAGACGCTCACCGGCGACGTCGCCGACGAGACGGCCTGTGCTGCGGCGCTCGCCCTGGCGCGCGACCGCTTCGGCCGGCTCGACATCCTCGTCAACAATGCCGGCAACGTCCACGCCGGGCGCCTCGAAGCAACCGAGATCGCCGATATCCGCGCCATGATCGAGGTCGACCTGCTCGCCCCGATCCTGTGGACCCGCGCGGCGCTGCCGCTGTTGCGCGCCAGCGGCGACGGCGCAATCGTCAACGTATCCTCCGGCATAGCCCTGGTCGGCGCGCCGTTCTACGCGACCTATGCGGCGGCAAAAGCCGGCCTCGCCCGGTTCGGCGAAGCCCTGCATCGCGAGCTGCTCGACGAAGGCGTGCGCGTCCTGACGGTCTACCCGGGCGCCACCGAGACGCCGATGATGGCGAGCAACAAGGCCGGTCCCGAGCTCGGCTTCGCGCGCGAGACACCCGAGATGGTCGCCGACGCGCTGGTCGACGGCCTCGCGTCCTGCGCCCGCGAGGTGATCCGCGCCAACGAGACCCGCCGCGCCATGATCACCCTCAACCGCGACCATCCCGAGGAGATCGACGCGCGCTTCCGCACCATGAAGCCGCGGCTCGAAGCGGCCGTCGCCGACCATCACGCGCCGTGAGCGGCCGTGCGTCTGCGCTTCACTCGCCCTCGATCGGCTGAGGCAGATCGAGGGCGGAGCGGAGACGGCCCTGACCACGCCGATACAGGGTCGCATAGCTCGCAGCCGCCAACAGGTCCGGGAACGGTTCGAAGCCGTCGACGACCTTGTTGAAGGGAATCTTGCCGCATCCCGGCACGTCGCATTTCGGCTTGCCCTTGGGGCAGGTGTTATAGTTACAGAGGCGTCCGAGATACCGATCCGTCGCGGGCTCGATCAGGAAGACCTCGACTTGATGATTGGCCGTGCTCGGCCCTCGGCCGCGGCCAGCGCGTCGGTCACGATATCCGCGGCCCGCCGAAAGTCGTGCTGCTGACGCAACAGATACTGGTTCTGTCTCTCGATTTCGGCGCGGCTGACCATGTGCTTCGTCAATCAATGCTGGCACCAAAGACAGGGACTGCTGGGTCCCGCTCACTTGCCGTCGTCGAGATGCACCAGCACCGCGGCGTTGGCGATGATGATGGCGTCGCTGCCCGCCTCGGCCGGGATCTCGAGCCCGCCCTTGACCGCGGTCACCGTCACGGTGCCGTAAGGCAATTCCTTGGCGACAGCCGCCGTATCGACCGCCTCCGGGTTCGGCACGCCGATGGTGACGTCCACCAGCATGTCCTGCGGCGTCTTGCCGACCATGCGGAAGAAGCCGAGGCTGGAATGCCGGATCGCATCCGATACCGCGCGCCTGGCGGCCTTGGTGGCGTCGCGGCCATGGACGTCGACGCCCATACCCATCTCGGTGATACAGCGGATACGCGCCATGGCGGAGTTCCCTCGGGTTGCGTTGTTCGGCGCGCGACCTTAGCCATGTGCGCAGCCGGCGCAACCCGGCAGACCAGAGACGACCCTGCAGCAAATTGGTCATCGGATGCGGGCATATATCGTGCATGATAAGTGGCATGATGCGTTGCATGACATCCAGGAGGCCCTGACATGATCTCCCGTTCCGTTTTCCGGGCCCGGCCATGCAATGAATCGCTCCGGCCGTCCGGGTCACTCCAGCCCAATTTGTGAGGAGAGCCGCCATGGGTTTTTCACACACGCTGGGCGGCACGACCTACCGCTTCGACGATTTGAGAACGCTGCTCGCGAAGGCGACCCCATTGCGCTCCGGCGACGTGCTCGCCGGGCTCGCCGCGCAGGACGCGGCCGAGCGCGTCGCCGCGCGGATGGCGCTTGCCGATCTTCCGCTGCGGCACTTCCTCACCGAGGCCGTCATTCCCTATGAGAGCGACGAGATCACGCGGCTGATCGTCGACCAGCACGACGGCAGCGCATTCGCTCCGGTCGCAAGCCTCACTGTCGGCGGCTTGCGCGAATGGCTGCTGTCGGATGCCACCGACGCGACGATGCTCTCCGCCGTCTCGCCGGGCTTGACTCCCGAAATGGTCGCGGCCGTCAGCAAGATCATGCGGCTGCAGGATCTCGTCACGGTCGCGGCGAAATGCGAGGTGGTCACGCGCTTCCGCTGCACCATCGGCCTGCCCGGAACGATGGCGACACGGCTGCAGCCCAATCATCCGCTCGACGATCCCAAGGGCGTCGCAGCCTCGATTCTCGACGGGCTGATGTATGGCGTCGGCGACGCCACCATCGGCATCAATCCGGCGAGCGACGATGTCGAGACCATGATCCGGCTGCTCGACATGATCGAGACGCTGCGCCTGGCCGCGAACGCGCCGATCCAGTCCTGCGTGCTCGCGCATGTGACGACCGCGCTGAAGGCGATCGAGCGCCGCGCGCCGGTCGACCTCGTGTTCCAGTCGCTGGCCGGCACCGAGGAGGCCAATCGCGGCTTCGGCATCACGCTGGCGCTGCTCGACGAGGCCTACGCCGCCGCGCAAAGCCTGCAGCGCTGCCCTGACGGCGGCAATGTGATGTATTTCGAAACCGGGCAAGGCAGCGAATTGTCCTCGGCAGGACATTGCGGCGTCGATCAGCAGACGCTGGAGGCGCGCTGCTACGCCGTGGCGCGGCGCTACCGGCCGCTGCTGGTCAACACCGTCGTCGGCTTCATCGGTCCGGAATATCTCTACGACGGCAAGCAGATCATGCGCGCCGGGCTGGAGGATCATTTCTGCGGCAAGCTGATGGGCCTGCCGATGGGCTGCGACGTCTGCTACACCAACCATGCCGAGGCCGACCAGGACGACATGGATGCCCTGCTCACACTGCTCGGCGTCGCCGGCTGCACCTACATCATGGGCGTCCCCGGCGCCGACGACATCATGCTGAACTATCAGAGCACGTCGTTCCATGATGCGCTGTATGTGCGCAAGGTGCTCGGCAAGCGCGCGGCGCCGGAATTCGAGGCCTGGCTTGCGGCCACCGGCATCAGCGATCCCAAAGGTGAGCTAAGCTTCGAGCCGGCGCGGCTGATGCCCGCACTGCCGCTGCTGGAGGCCGAGTGATGAGCGGCTCGGATGACATCAAGGCGCCTGCGACGTCCTCTCCCGACGACTGGACCTCGCTGTCGCGCTACACCGAGGCGCGCATCGCGCTCGGACGATGCGGTCCGGGCGTGCCGACCTCGGCGCATCTCGCCTTCCAGGCCGCGCATGCCGAAGCCCGCGATGCCGTCCTGAAGCCGTTCGAGGCCGAGAGCTTCGCGGCCGAGTTGAGCGCCCATGGCTGGCCGGCGCTCGCCGTCCACAGCCGTGCCACCGACCGCAGCGTCTACCTGCAACGCCCCGACGCCGGCCGCCTGCTGTCGCCGGAGTCCGAGGCGATGCTGTCGGAGGCGCGCGCGCCAGCCGACATCGTCGTGGTGGTCGCGGACGGATTGAGCAGCCGCGCCGTGCAGGTCAACGCCCTGCCCGTGCTCGACGCCTTGATGCCCCTGCTCGCCGCCACCGGCCGCAGCCTGTCGCCGGTGATCGTCGCGTCGCAAGGCCGCGTCGCGCTCGCTGACCACATCGGCGAAATGTTCGGCGCGTCCGCCTCGCTCATCCTGATCGGCGAGCGCCCCGGCCTCACCGCCGCCGACTCGCTCGGCCTCTATCTGACCTGGATGCCGCGCCGCGGCCGCGTCGATTCCGAGCGCAACTGCATCTCCAACGTCCGCCAGGGCGGGCTCGCGCCGGCCGACGCCGCGCGCCAGGCCGCGGACCTGATCGCACGCATGTTCCAGCACCGCACGGCAGGCGTCGGCCTCGCCCGCGTGCCGCAATTGCCCGCGCCGGATTGAGCCGGACATTGACGCAACAGCTCGCATCTGAGCTGCGAGTGACGGACATGCGCGCCACACTCTCGCTGTCGTCCCGGGCAAGGCCGACAACGCGAAGCGTTGGCGGACGCTGACCCGGGACCCATACGCCGCGGCGGACGTGGCTTGGCGAGATGGCGTGGCCATCGTGCCTCACACATCTCCCTGGGAGTATGGGTCCCGGATCGGCGCGCGCTCAGCACAACGCTTGCGCGTTGCCTGAGCGCGCTTGTCCGGGACGACAGCGGGGGGGGGTTGGCCGATGAAGGCGCCAGCTCATCAGGCACGTCATCGCCCATGGCACACACGCGCGCCACACTCTCCCCGTCGTCCCGGGCAAGGCCAACAACGCGAAGCGTTGGCGGACGCTGACCCGGGACCCATACGCCGCGGCGGATGTGGCTTGGCGAGATGGAGCGGCCCGCGCTTCGGCAAATTATATTTATATTGCCATTTTTCCGAATTCATGATTATATGTCGCCGTCCCGCCCCATGAGAGGGGCGCATCGCGATCGTCACGACACGCGGGGTGGGATGCGGTGGCCGCGGCCATGTCGCAGCGTGCTTTCAGTGCGCCGACGAACGGCTGGCTGCGGACGTGAAGACGCGTGGTCCTGGCGCCCCGATGCTGGCGTCAAGTCGCGGGCGATGATCCCGCTGACGACGGTGGCTAACAAGCCGGACACCGGGGAGATCGCGTAGTAAGCGTGAAAACCATCGCGCGGGGAATGCCGGGTGATCTCGGCTGAACCTGTGGTGACTGCCGCCTGCTTTTTGTGTTGCAGGCGGGCCATGGGTGCGGCCAGCGCCCGGCATTCCCTGCGCCCTCTCTATCGAAAGGGCGGAACGAACTGGAGCCACTCGGGCGCATCGCGTCGCGGGAGCGCTTGACGATGTCTGGTTCGGACGATCGCTCTTGAATGCGCTGTTTGATTTCGTGAACGTCCCCATCAGGCTTGGCACTCGTCGAGCTGTGAGTTGTGGGGCAACAGCTGGGCCTCGCCCTTCGAGACGGCCGCCGAGGGCGGCCTCCTCAGGGTGAGGAGAGGAAGTCGTCCGCTCATCGTCAACGTGCAATTGGGCCTGCGGAGCTGAACCCGGACCGTGCACACGCTCTTGGCTTGTTCATGGCCCGGTGTGCGGCATCGCCCTCGACGCTCGCCCCTCATGGTGAGGAGCGCCGCGCCGAGAGCGCGAATGCGAGGTTAGATCGTGGTCCGCGGCGCGTCTCGAACCATGAGGCCCCGCACTCGGCGACTCGGCCATTGCCCCGCTATCGCGTCGCCGGCACGAAGTGATCGCGCGCGCTGACCGAGGTGCCCGTCGCCGGATCGGTGATCCTGATCTCGATGTCGACGGGTGTGGCCGGCAGATCGGCGCCCTTGGCCTCGATCGAGACGCGGATCTCCCGGGTCTGGTCCTGGCCGACATCGATCACCATCCGCCCGTCAGCCTCACGGGTCTCGCCGGCGACAGTGACCTTGGCGTTCGGCAGGCCGACGACGTCGAGCACAAAGTCGCGCGCGCCGCGCTTATTGAGCAGGCGCACCGTGTAGTCGTTGCGCACGCCGCCGTCGGACAGTTGGACGAACAGCGGGTTGCGCTCGTGCAGCACGTTGATGCCCATCGTGCCGCGCGTCGCCAAGGTGTACAGCATGATGCCGCCGACGATGGCGATGAAACTCGCATAGATGATCGTGCGCGGCCGGATGATGCGATAGATCTCCGGCTTGCCTTCCTTGCGCCTGGCCACGTTGATGTCGGTGTCGTAGCCGATCAGGCCGGTCGGCCGCCCGATCTGGGTCATCACGCTGTCGCAGGCGTCGATGCACAGGCTGCACTGGATGCAGCCGAGCTGGATGCCGTTGCGGATGTCGACGCCGGTCGGGCAGACATTGACGCATTGATGGCAGTCGACGCAGTCGCCGGCCGGCGCGCCCTGCAGCCGCGCCGCCTCCGCCTTCTTCACCGACATGCGCGGCTCGCCGCGGTCGCCCTTGTAGGTGACGTTGAGCGCCCATTCGTCGGTCAGCGCTGCCTGGATGCGCGGCCACGGGCACATGTAGATGCAGGTCTGCTCGCGGGCATGGCCGGCAAACATGTAGGTCGTCGCCGTCAGGATGCCAATCCACAGATAGGCCGTGAACGGCGCCTGAAAGGTGGCGAGGTCCTTCACCAGGGTCGGCGCATCGTCAAAGTAGAGCACCCAGGCGCCGCCGGTCCACCAGCCGATCATGATCCAGAGGACATGCTTGGTCGCGACCTTGCGGATATGGCTGAAGGTCCACCCCTTCTTGTCGCTCATCATGCGCTCGCGCCGGTCACCCTCGACCCAGCGCTCGACCGCATAGAACAGGTCGGTCCACACCGTCTGTGGACAGAGATAGCCGCACCACAGCCGGCCGGCCACCGCATTCATCAGGAACAGGGTGACAGCCGCAATGATCAGCAGCCCGGTGAAGTAATAGACCTCCTGCGGCCACAGCTCGATGAAGAAGAAGTAGAAGCGGCGATGCGGGAAATCGACCAGCACCGCCTGGTTCGGCATTCCGGGTCCGCGGTCCCAGCGCACGAACGGCAGCAGATAATAGATGCCGAGCGTGATGCACAGGATCGTCCATTTGATACGCCGGAAGCGGCCGTGCACGGCAGCCGGATAGACCTTGTCGCGCGCCTTGTAGAGCGGCCCGACAATATAGGTTTCGTCCGAGTCAGCCATGATGTCCTCGCTTCATTCTCATCTCGCCCCACCTTCCCGCCGGCTCAGGAGAATGCGTTGCCGCTCTTCAAGCCCAGCTTCTTGAACACGATCGCCGCCGGACAGAAGCCGGTGAACGAGGCCTGGATCATATTCACGCCGGCAAAGGCGGTGAGCAGGAACCAGTATGGATTCACGTACCAGCCGAGCGCGAGGCTGAGCAGGACGACGAACCCGGCGAAGGTGAGAACTGCTTTATCGACGTTCATGACATGGTCCTCCATGGTTGCATTTGAGCGTAATCAAGCCCGTGCCGTGGCCTCACGGCCGCAGGCCGGACATCGTCCAGGCGACGATTCGTTGCGAATCCATCGCACCCGAAATCCGCTGGAGCTCCCGGCCCTTGTGCAGCAGCAGCAGGGTCGGAATCCCGGAGATGCCGAACTTGGCCGAGACCTCCGGGGCCTCGTCGGAATTCAGCTTCAGGAGCCGCACGCGCGGCTCGAGCTCTTGCGCGGCGCGCGCAAACATCGGCGCCATCGCCCGGCACGGCCCGCACCAGGGCGCCCAGACATCGACCAGCAAAGGCAGGTCGCTGTTCGCAAGGTGGCGCGCGAAGGCAGCCTGGTCGACCTCGATCGGATGACCGGAGAACAGCGGCGCGTGACACTTGCCGCATTTGCCTTGGGTGGCCGCACGGCCCGCCGGCAGACGGTTGATCTGCCCGCAATGGCCGCACACCAGTTGAAAGGTCTCGCTCATGTGCCCGTCCTGACTTCCTTGATCTTTGCGATGTTGAGCCGGTCGAGCAGGAACTTCTCGTAGAACGGCTCGGGCGTGCCGCGCTTCATCTTGCGCAGGAAATACTTCTCGAAGGCGACCTTGGCGTAATGCACCCACTCCCCCTTCGACGACCAGTTGACGTTGCGCGGCGGGATCTGCGGCTGCGCCAGGAAGGCGACGCCGGAATCGCCGAAATCGGCAAGGCAGATCGCATTCCAGGTCGGCTGCGTCTTCGGCTCTTGCCCGCGCAGCAGCGCGCCGATGTTCAGCGCGGTCGCGGTGACCATCGACTCGATCATGAAGCCGGTCTTGGGCACGCCGACCGGCACCGGCGTCGGCCCGATCGGCGGGATCGCGACGCAGACGCCGATCGCGAACACGTTGGGATAGGCCGGGTTGCGCTGATGCTTGTCGACGATGACGAAGCCGCGCGGATTGGTCAGCTTATCGATGCCCCTGACGGCGCCGACGCCTCGAAACGCCGGCAGCATCATCGAATAGGCGAACGGCAGCTCATGGGTCTTGCGCACCGAGCCGTCGTCGGCCATCTCCTCCACGACCATCCGGCTGTCCTCGACCTTGGTGACGCGCGCGCTCGTGATCCACTTGATGTGCTTCTCGCGCATCTCGCTTTCGAGCAGCCCCTTGGTATCCCCGACGCCGTCGAGGCCGAGATGGCCGATATAGGGCTCGGAGGTCACGAAGGTCATCGGCACCTGGTCACGCATTTTGCGGCGGCGCAGCTCGGTCTCCAGAATGAAGAGGAATTCGTAGGCCGGCCCGAAGCACGACGCGCCCTGCACCGCACCGACGATGACCGGCCCCGGCTTCTCGGCCAGTTTGTCGAACGCCACCTTGGCATGCGCGGCATGGTCGACATGGCACACCGACTGGGTATAGCCATCGGGGCCGAGCCCCGGGATCTCGTCGAAGGCGAGCTCGGGGCCGGTCGCGACGACGAGATAGTCGTAGGCGACCATGGCGCCGTCGGTCAGCTCGATCTGGTTGTCGTCCGGGTGCACCCGCTTGGCACCCTGGGTCAGCAGACGGATGCCCTTGCGTTGCATGACGTCGACGAGATCGATCTCGATGTCGTCGCGCTTGCGCCAGCCCACCGCCACCCACGGGTTGGAGGGTACGAAATGATACGAGGACCCTTGCGAGATGACGGTCACGCGATCCTCCTTTCGCATCTGGGGCAGCAATTCATAAGCCATCAAGGAGCCGCTCAGCCCCGCTCCGATCACGACAACGTCCGCCATTGGGTCCTCCTCGCCTTCCTTCGTTTTTGTTCTGCTCAACCTCAATCTCCCAGGCCGGCCTTGACTATATATTCGCATCTTCGTATATACGCAACCATGAAATTTGATGCTGACACCATGGAAGCGGCGGCCGACCAGGCCAGCGACCTCCTGAAGGCGCTGTCGAACCGCCATCGGCTCCTGATCATCTGCCAGTTGGTCGACGTTGAGCGCTCGGTCGGCGAGTTGGCTGCGTCTCTCGGCCTGCGCGACTCGACCGTCTCGCAGCATCTTGCGCTGCTGCGCAAGGATGGCCTGGTCATCGCACGGCGGGACGGACAGACGATCTACTATTCGATCAGCAGCGAGCCGGCCCGCGAGGTCCTGAAGACGCTTTATCAGGTCTATTGCGCGGCGCCGCCGCCGAAATCCGGATCGAGACTATGACCATTCACCGCAAGCAAGTTGAGCAGCATCAAGTGGGAACCCGCAGTCCGGTGAGATGTCTGGACCGCCCGTTTGGCTCGGCCGCCCCATTTGATTCAAATGAAAACAGGATGAAGCCAATGCGCAGATTATCGCTCCTGAGCTTGATCGCCGTCATGAGCTGGCAGATGGTCCCCGCCAAGGCCGAGACGCTCACGGTGGCCCCGCGCCAGGTGGCCGACGAGAAGGCGGTGTTCGCGACCGTGGAAAGCGTCAGCGTCGTCCCGGCGCGCGGCCGCATCGGGGGCACGGTTGCTCAGCTCTCCGTCCGCGAGGGCGACCCGGTCAAGCGCGGCCAGCCGATCGCCCTGATCGGCGACGAGAAGCTCGCGCTGCAACTCAAATCGCTCGACGCCCAGATCGAGGCGCTGCAGGCGCAGGCCAACCAGGCGCAGATCGACTTCACCCGCACCGAGGGCCTCGTCGAGCGCGGCACCCTGCCCCGGGTCAAGCTCGACGAGACCCGCACCGCGCTGAACGTCGCCGAGAATGGGCTGCGGGCGAAGACCGCCGAGCGCGCCGTGGTCAATCAGCAGATGAGCGAAGGCCAGGTGCTGGCACCCGATGATGGCCGCGTGCTGAAGAGGCTCGTGGTCGTCGGATCCGTGGTGCTGCCCGGCGACCCCGTCGTCACCGTGGCGCAGCAGAACTTCAAGCTGCGGCTGCGCGTGCCCGAGCGCCATGCGCTGTTCCTGAAGGCCGGAGACAAGATCCGCATCGATGGCGCCGAGTTCGGTGACAGCGGCGACAAATGGGGCGTGATCGACCTCGTCTATCCGCAGATCGAGGAAGGCCGCGTCGTCGCCGACGCGATCGTTCCCGGCCTCGGCCAGTACTTCGTCGGCGACCGGCTGCGGGTCTGGATCTCCGGCGGCCACCGCGATGCCTATGTGATCCCTGCCCGCTATGTCAGCACCCGCTTCGGCATCGACTACGTCCGACTGCAGCAGGGTGCGCAACAGGTCAGCATCCCCGTGCAGCGCGGCCGCGCGCTGCCGAGCGCCGACCTTCCCGATGGACTTGAAATCCTGTCCGGCCTGCGCGCTGGCGACCAGTTGGTGCAGCCGTGAAACTCGGACTCTCAGGCAAGCTGACCCAGGCGACCATCGCCTCGCCGCTCACGCCGCTGTTCCTGCTCGCCTCGCTCGTGGTCGGCCTTATCGCCGTCGTGATGATCCCGCGCGAGGAGGAGCCGCAGATCAGCGTGCCCATGGTCGACATCCGCGTCAACGCCGACGGCCTGCGCGCGCCCGACGGCGTCGAGCTCGTGACCAAGCCACTGGAGACGATCGTCAAGGCGATCGACGGCGTCGAGCACGTCTACAGCCAGACCGAGGATGACCGCGTCATGGTCACCGCGCGCTTCCTGGTCGGCACCAAGTTCGAAGACGCGATCCTGCGCGTCCATGAGAAGATCCGCGCCAATCTCGATCGAATCCCGGTCGGCATTCCCGAGCCGCTGATCGTCGGCCGCGGGATCAACGACGTCGCTGTCACCGTGCTCACCCTGTCGCCAAAGCCGGAGGCCGCGGAGCGCTGGACGGACAAAGATCTGTATGAGCTCGCCGACAAGCTGCGTGCCGAGCTGACCAAGGTCGACAATATCGGGCTCACCTACATCTCCGGCGGCGGCGCGCAGCAGATCCGCGTCGAGCCCAGCCCCGAAAAACTGTCGCTGTTCGGCGTGACCTTGCAGCAGCTCGTCGCCAAGGTGAAGGATGCCAACCGCTCCTTCCTCGCCGGCGACGTTCGCGACGGCGGCATCGTCCGCAACGTCACGGCGGGCCAGACCCTGACGGGCATTCCCGATATCGGCCTGCTGCTGATCTCGACGCGCGACGGCCGCCCGGTCTATGTGCGCGATGTCGCGAATGTCGTCATCGGCCCCAATCTCGCCGAGCACCGCGTCTGGGACGACGCCCGTAACGACAAGGGCGAGTGGCACCGCGTGCCCGCGGTGAGCCTTGCGCTCGCCAAGCGCGCCGGCGCCAATGCGGTCGTGGTGTCGCACGACATCGCGCAGCGCCTCGAAGGGCTCAAGACCAGCCTCATTCCAAGCGACGTCGCGGTCACGGTGACGCGCGACTATGGCGAGACCGCCAATGAGAAGGCCAACGAGTTGCTGTTCCATCTCGGCCTCGCCACGATCTCCATCGTCGTCCTGATCGCGATCGCGATCGGCTGGCGCGAGGCGCTCGTCACCTTCGTCGTCATTCCGACCACGATCCTGCTGACGATGTTCGCCGCGAATTTGATGGGCTACACCATCAACCGCGTCAGCCTGTTCGCGCTGATCTTCTCGATCGGCATCCTGGTCGACGACGCCATCGTCGTGGTCGAGAACATCGCCCGCCATTGGGGCATGCGCGACGGCCGTCCGCGCCTGCAGGCAACCGTCGAGGCGGTGGCCGAGGTCGGCAACCCGACGATCGTCGCCACCCTGACCGTGGTCGCCGCCCTGCTCCCGATGCTGTTCGTGTCGGGCCTGATGGGCCCGTACATGGCGCCGATCCCGGCAAACGCGTCAGCCGCGATGCTGTTCTCGTTTGTCGTCGCCATGGTCGTGGCGCCCTGGCTGATGCTGCGGCTCGCGCCGAAGCAGACCCCCGCCGCGGGGGCCGGAGCGCATCACGACGCACATGGCGAGGGCCGGCTCGGCCGGATCTATCGCAGCGTCGCGCGACCGATCGTCGCCAGCAAGCGCTCCGCCTGGATCTTCCTGCTCGGCGTGGGCATCGCCACCTTGCTGTCGATGACGCTGTTCGCGACCAAGTCCGTGACCGTCAAGCTGCTGCCGTTCGACAACAAGTCGGAGATCGCCGTAATGGTCGATCTGCCCGAAGGCGCGAGCCTCGAGGATACGGAGCGGACGCTGTTCGCGGCCGCCGATATCGCACATCAGCTGCCGGAGATCACGAACGTGCAGAGCTATGCCGGCACGGCGGCGCCGTTCAACTTCAACGGCCTCGTCCGGCACTACTACCTGCGCGAACGGCCTGAGCTCGGCGAGCTCCAGGTCAATCTCGCCGCGCGTGGCGACCGCAAACGCTCGAGCCACGACATCGCGCTCGATCTGCGGCAGCGGCTGAAGGCGGTCTCGGTGCCCTCCGGCACCAGCATCAAGGTCGTCGAGGTGCCGCCCGGCCCGCCGGTGCTGGCGACCTTGCTGGCCGAGATCTACGGCCCGGATGCCGCGACCCGGAGGGCCGTCACGACCGAGCTTAAGAAGGTGTTTGCCGATGTCCCGTTCATCGTCGACATCGACGACTCCATCGGTCAGCGGCGACCGCGGCTGCGGCTGTCGATCGATCAGGACAGTCTCGAATTCTTCGGCGTCGAGCAGCGCGACGTCTACGACACCATCCAGACGCTGTTCGGCGGCATCTCGGTCGGCTACTCGCATCGTGGCGAGGACCGCAACCCGATCGAGATCGCGGTGAAGCTGCCCAAGCGCGCCAAGAGCTGGAGCCAAGCCTTGGCGTCCACGCCGGTGCCGGCCAACACCGTGCCCGGCAGCAAGACCGTGGTCGAGCTCGGCCAGGTCGTGAAGGCGACGATGGAAGAGGGATCGCCGATGATCTTCCGCCGCGACGGCCGCTTTGCCGACATGGTGATGGCCGAACTCGCCGGCCGTTTCGAGGCGCCGCTCTACGGCATGCTCGCGGTAGCGGACCGCATCGACGCGCATGACTGGGGCAAGCTGCCGAAGCCGGTGATCGGCTTTCATGGCCAGCCCGAGGACGAGTCACACTCGACCTTGTTGTGGGATGGCGAGTGGGAGATCACCTATGTCACCTTCCGCGACATGGGCGCGGCCTTCGGTGCCGCCATTCTCGGCATCTACGTGCTGGTGGTCGCGCAGTTCAGGAGCTTCCGGCTGCCGCTGGTCATCCTGACGCCGATCCCGCTGACCCTGATCGGCATCCTGCTCGGCCATTGGCTGCTCGGCGCGCCGTTCACGGCGACGTCGATGATCGGCTTCATCGCGCTTGCCGGCATCATCGTGCGCAACTCCATCCTGCTGGTCGACTTCATCCGGCACAGCGGCGGCGAGGGCAAGACCTTGCGTGACGTCGTGCTCGAGGCCGGCACCGTGCGCTTCAAGCCGATCCTGCTGACGGCGCTCGCGGCGATGATCGGCGCGGCGACGATCCTGCTCGATCCGATCTTCCAGGGCTTGGCGATCTCGCTGCTGTTCGGCCTGGCGTCGTCCACCCTGCTCACCGTGCTCGTCATCCCCGCGATCTACATCGCGCTGCGCGAGCCTGGCAAACCCACCACGAAGATGTCCTAGGAGACGATCATGGACAAGAACTTCCCCGACCTCTGCAAGAGCATTTCCGGCAATCTGCGGACGCTGCGCAAGGACATCCCCGACGTCATGCAGGGCTTCTCGGCGATGGCGCGGGCGGCCGGCGCTGACGGCGCGCTCGACAAGAAGACCAAGGAGCTGATTGCGCTGGCGATCGGCGTCGCCGTCCGCTGCGACGGCTGCATCGGCTTCCATGCCGAGGCCCTGGTCCGCCTCGGCGCGACCAAGCAGGAGGTCGAGGAGACGCTCGGCATGGCGATCTACATGGGCGGCGGCCCGTCGCTGATGTACGCCGCCGACGCGATCGCGGCGTTCGAGCAGTTCCAGCAGCAGGCGGCCGCCGCTTGAGCCGTACTCAGCCGCAGATGTCGAGAATGGCGAGCATGTAGATGCGGATCATGTCGAGATAGTCGGGAATGTCGACGCGCTCGTCCGGCATCGTGTTGTACCGGCCACCGGGCCCGCAGACGATTCCCTCCATGCCGCCTGAGGCATAGAGATGGCCGGCATCGGTGCCATAGAAGCAGCTCGGCGCGACCGGCCCGGTCGGCTGTGCCTCGCCGCGCACGGCGCGGTAGGCGTCGTTGATGGCGCGGACGATCGGACTGTCCGGGGCGACCTCGAAGGGCGGCATCGTCGGGACGCCGGCACGGTCCTCCGACATCAGATGCGCCTTGAGGCCGGGAAACCGCGCCTCCAATGCATCGAGCTCGCGCCGCATGTCCGCCAGCGCGCCCTGCTCTGTCTGGCCCGGCGCGTAGCGGCCGGAGCCCTTGATGCGGACGAAGTCCGCCACCTGCGGCGTCCGCCACTCGTGCAACTCGCGGCCGAGTGCGCCATGGACCACGCCGACATGGACGCGATTGATCGCCGCATGCGCCGGCGAGCGGGCGCCGGAGAACGTCATCGCGTTGAGGCGCGGAATGAGGTCGCAGGCGGCGCTGATCGTATCGACCGCCTCCTCGCGTTTCGACAGATGGCGCGTGTTGCCGACGAGCTCGATGATGAACATGAACGCGGCCGCGTGCATCGTCATCGCCTTGAGATCGGTCGGCTCCGAGTTGATGAAGTAGTCCGCGCGCAGCCCCTGCTCGATCAGCGAATAGGTACCGACGCCGCCCTGCAGCTCGCCGACCACATAGGTCAGAATCACGTCGCCTCTTAGCTTGACACCAGCGTCGATCAACGTCTTGACGGCACAGAAGTAGGCCGCGTCGCCGGCCTTCATGTTGGAGACGCCGATGCCGTAGATGAACTTGTCGTCGACCTTTCCTTCCCATGGATCGACCGTCCAGCCCTCGGTCACCGGGTTGGTGTCGACGTGACCGTTGAACAGCAGGCTCTTGCCGCCACCGGTTCCTTTCCAGCGCCCGACGGCGTTGACACGTCCCTCGTTGCCGAACGGCGCAACGGCGGCGTCGAGACCGATCTTGCGCATCTGATCGGCCATGAAAGTGGCGAGCTGCTTCTCGCCCTCGGTCTTCGAATAGCTCTTGTGCTGCACCATGCGCGACAGCAGCGCGAGCGCAGCCGGGACATCGATACGGGCGAGCAGATCGTTGCGGTCCATGTGATGTATTCCTTGCGGTCAGCCGACCGGGACGGGCGAAGCCGCCATCAGCTCGCGTGTATAGGGGTGAACATCCTCGGCGCCGAAGGCATCGACGGCGCGGTTGTCGACAAGCTGACCGTGACGCATCACGACGATGCGATGGGCGATCTGCCGGATGAGATTCAGATCGTGGGTGATGAACAGATAGGCCGTGCCGGTTTCGGCACGGAGTGCCAGCAAAAGCTCGATGATCTGGGCCTGCACGGAGACGTCGAGCGGCGCGGTGATCTCGTCGCAGATCACCAGTCGCGGGCGCGCCGCGAAGGCGCGGGCGATCGCGACGCGCTGCTTCTCGCCGCCCGAAAGCTGATGCGGCCAGCGTTCCGCATAGGATGCCGGGAGCCGTACCTGCTCGAGAAGCCGCCGCACCGACGACAGATCGCCACCATAGAGCTTCAGCGGCCGCGACAGGATCTCGCCGACACGGTGGCGTGGGTTGAGCGAGGAATCCGGATGCTGGAAGACGATCTGGACATCGCGGCGATAGCCTCGCTTCATGTCGCCGGCTCCATGCAGCGTCCGGCCATCGAAGCTGATCGCGCCGGAGAATCGCGCGAGCCCGGTCAGCGCCCGCGCCATCGACGATTTGCCAGAACCGGATTCACCGACAAGACCGACGATTTCGCCAACGCGGATGTCGACATTGACGGCCTGGGTCGCGGGCGGCGGCGCCGCACGGAACAGGCCGCGCCTGCCATAGTGAACCTCGATGGCCCTGGCCTCGAGCAGCACGGCCGAACCCGGCGTATCGTGCACCAGCCGCCGTTCCGGACGCGGTACCGCCGCGATCAGCGATTTGGTGTAGTCGTGCTGCGGCTTGCGGAAGATCTCGGACGCCTTCGCCTGCTCGACCACCCGGCCATGCCGGATGACCGCGACGCGATCGGCGACGCGGGTCATCATCGCCAGGTCATGCGAGATGTACAGCGCGGCAACGCCGGTCTCGGCGCGCAGCCGGCCGAACAGGTCGATGATGCGCGCACCGGTGATGACATCCAGCGCCGTGGTCGGCTCGTCGAACACGATCACGTCGGGCCGGCAACCGAACGCGGTGGCAATGATCACGCGCTGCTTCTCGCCACCGGAGATCTCGTGCGGGTAGCGGCGCAGCATGGCAGAGGGATCACGCAGCTCGACATGGCCGAGCAGCTCGATTGCGAGATTTCTGGCGTCCCGCCCGTCCAGAGCCCGATGACGCATCAGCGCCTCGGTCACCTGACGGCCGATGGTCAGCGTCGGGTTGAGCGCCGTGGAGGGATCCTGGAACACCATGCCGATCCGGCGTCCGCGCACCTCCGTCAACTGTCTTGGTCCTAGCGCCTGCAAATCGATGTCGCCGAGCCGAAGCGAGCCCGAGACCTCGCGCGCATTGGCCGGCAGATGCCGCATCATAGCCCAGGCGAGCGAACTCTTGCCGGAGCCGGATTCACCGACGAGGCCGAGCACCTCGCCGGGCGCGATGGCCAGCGTAACGTCGCGCAACACGGGGATCGCGCCCAAGGGCGTCTCGTAGTCGAGGCCGTAGTCGGTGATCGAGAGCGCTGCTGTCATCGATCGTCTCGCGGGTTGAGCGCATCGCGCAGCGCGTCGCCGACGAGATTGAAAGCAATCGCCGACAGCGCGATCGCCGCCGACGGCGCGATCAGGATCCACGGCGCGCGGTGCATGTACTGCCGTGCATCGGCAACCATCAGGCCCCATTCCGACGCCGGCGGCTGCGCACCCAGGCCGAGGAAGCTGAGCGTCGCGAACAACATCACCGCAAACGACACCCGGATGGTCGCCTCGATGATGATGGGCCCCATCACATTGGGCAGCATCTCGCGGAAGATGACGTGCGGGGCGCCCTCGCCGCGCGCGACCGCGGCCTTGACAAAGTCCTGGTTGCGCACAGCGAGCGCCACCGAGCGCGTCACCCGGGCCATGCCCGGCGCAAAGGCGATCGCGATCGCAGTTACGGCATTGCCGGCACCATTGCCGAGCGTGCTGACCAGCAGCAGCGCCATCAGCAGGCCAGGGATCGCCATCACCGCGTCATTGGTACGCATGATGAACTCATCGGCCTTGCCGCCAAGATATGCCGAGGCGATACCGATGACCGCGCCGATCGCGGTGCCGGCCAAGGTCGCCGCGAGTGCCATCGGAACGGTCGCGCGCGCGCCAGACAGCAGGCGGCTCAGCACGTCGCGGCCGAACTGGTCGGCGCCGAACAGGTTCTGCCAGCCCGGCGCCCGGAAGCGGCCGAGAAAATCCATCTTCTCCGGACCGGACGGCGCAAGCCACGGACCAAGGAGGCAGACCGCGACGAGCACGGCCAGCAGGACGATGCCGATCGCGCCCTGCGGCTTGCGGATCATCCGTCGGAGCAGCTCAGTCATAGCGGATCCGCCGGTCGAGCAGAGCATAGACCATGTCCGCCAGCGTGTTGGTGATCGCGTAGGTCACCGCCATGATCATCGCCCCGGCCTGGATCGACGGCAGATCGCGCGTGGTGATGGCGATCATCAGGGCACGGCCGATCCCGGGGATGGCAAAGATCTCCTCGATCACGATGATGCCGCCGAGCAGATAGCCGACGTCGAGCGCAACGATGGTGATGACCGGCAGCAGCGCGTTGCGCATGACATGGCGGACCAGCACCGTGCGCTCCGGCAAGCCCTTCAATCGGGCGGCCCGAACATAGTCGGATTGCAGCACGTCGAGAGTTTCAGAACGCATCATGCGCATGACATGCGCGACGAGGATCACCGACACGGTCAGGACCGGCAGTGCCAGATGACGCAGCGCCAGCGAAGGGTTCTCGAGCGGCGACACGTAGCCGGTCGCCGGCAACCACGGCAGGATGTCCGTCAGCAGCAGAGCGAGGACAGTCGCAGTCACGAATTCCGGCAGGGAAACGCCGAGATAGGCAATCACACTGGCTGCGGTGTCGGCCATCCGGCCCTGGCGGAGCGCGGCGAACATCCCGAGCGGCACCGCGATCAGAAGTGTGAGCGCAAGCGAGCCGGCGGCAAGCAACAGCGACCGCGACAGCGCGGTCAGCATCTCCGGCGCCACCGGCAGACCTGTCCGCATGGAGACGCCGAAATTGCCGCTGACCGCGTGCTCTACCCAATGGACGAATTGCAGCCAGACAGGATCATTGAGCCCCAGCCGTGCGCGGACCGCCGCGAGCGCCTCCGGCGACGCGTTCTCGCCCAGCAACGTCTGCGCGGCATCGGCCGGCAGCGCCTGTGTGATGGCGAACACCAGCACACAGACGACGGCGACCGTATAGATCATGAGCAGCAGCCGCCGCAGCAGCCAGGCAAGCGACACCGGTGGACCTCGTCCTCAGGCGCGCTTCGGCGCACCGGCGCCGAGCGAGACCAGATCGAACCGGAACACCGATCCGCGCGGATGCAACTGATAGCCTTCGACGTAAGACCGCTGCGCTGCGAGAATATCGAAGAAGACCGGAATCACCGACGGTACCTCTTCGCTCATCATCGTCTGGGCCCGCCCATAGAGCGCCGCGCGATTGGCGTCATCGGTCTCGCTCCGCGCGGCATTGACGATCTCATCGAAGCGCGCATTGTTCCAGCGCGTTTCGTTCCAGGCCGCGTCCGACGTATAGAGCAGCTTGAAGATGGCATCCGCGGTCGACTGCATGTTGTAGAAGCCGACGTAGAAATTTCCCTTCTTCCAGACCTGGTCGAGATAGGTCGCGTGCGGCATGGTCTGAACGCTGATGCGGAAACCGGCCGGCGCCGCCATCTCGCGGATCGCAACACCGAGCTGCGTGCGCGTGTCCGGCTTGTCGGAGGCGACCATCGTCAAGTCGATGCCGGAGGGGTAGCCGGCCTCGGTGAGCAGCCGCTTGGCCTTGGCGATATCAGGCGTCTTCAGCTTGCTTTCCTTGTAAAAGCGATAGGCGGGGCTCAGCGGCGTGTCGTTGCCGGGGGTGCCATAGCCGCCAGCCACGAAGCCAGCCATCGCTTCGCGATCGATCGTCAGCGCAAGCGCCTGGCGCACGCGAACGTCGTTGAACGGCTTCTGGTCGCAGCCCATGTTGACGTTGAGAAACTGTCCCGAGGGAATCCGCAACGCCTTGATGCCGGAGGCCTTGCCGAGCCGCTCATACTCGCCGGGCGTGGTCGAGAGCATCAGATCGATGTCGCCCGAGATCAGGGCCGACGCCTCGGCCGTGCGGTCGGGATAGACGAGGATCTCGATGCGATCGAGTGCGGGCCGCGCCGGATCGTAGTAGGCCGGGTTGCGCTCGACCACGATCTTGCGGTCCGGCTCATAGGACACGAGCTTGAAGGGTCCTGAACCATTCGGCTTGGTCGCGAGGCTGGCGAGATCCGCGGCGACAACTTTCGCCGGGATGATGCGCGCATTGTTGTAGGCGAGCGCGACGGGGAAGTCGGCGAAGGAGACGGACAACATGAACTTGACAGTGGCGGCGTCGATCGCAACCACGTCCTGGATAGGTCCGACATTGGTGCGCGCGGGAGAGGCGGTCTTCGGATCGAGGATCGCCTTGAAGGTCGCGACGACGTCATCGGCCGTGAGTGGCGATCCATCGTGGAAGCTGAGGTTGGGCCGCAGCTTGAACGTCCATTCGGTCAAGCCTGCCGCATGCTCCCAGGACAGGGCCAGATCCGGCTCGACCGCCATGTTCGGCTTCAGCCGGGTCAGGTTGGAATAGAGTAGCTCAGTGACGAGATATTCCGGATTGACGCGCGCCAATAGCGGATGGATCACCGCAGCGCCCTGATCGACGGAAATGCGCAGCACGCCTCCGCGCTTCGGCGCCTCTGTAGCGAGAGAGATCTGCGGCAGAGCGCCCAGCGCGAGCGCGGTACCAGCAAGGAAATGGCGGCGGGTGACGGACGACATCTAGGCGGAATCCTCTTAGGGCGTCGTGTGTTCGGGAGAGAGTTCGGGACAGAACTCGGCTGAAAGATACGCGAGGACCGATTTCGCCAATGCGACGATATCGGTCAGCGTGGTCGCCTCGCCGGGCGCATGAATGCGGCTGTCGGGCTTGCCAAGACCGGTGAGAAGGACCTCCTGCATGCCGGTGGCCTGCTGGACCCAGCCAAAATCGGAGCAGCCGGACGCGCCCCAGCGCGCGAAGTCCTCAGGTGCGTAGCCAAACCCGGCCGAAAGCGCGCGTTGCCAGCGCGGCCAATGCGGACCGCCAGGATCGGCGGTCGGCATCAAATGACCGGTCAAGATGATATCGAGGTCGAGGCCAGCTGCGGCCTGTCTGATCGCGATCTCGATTTCGCTGCGCGCGGCGGCAAAGTCCTCTTCGGGGGCATAGCGGCGGCACAACAGGATCTCGAGCTGCGACGGAATTTGGCCGCCACATTGCCCGCCATGAACGGCTGAGATGTCGAGGCTTGCGGCCAGCGGTCCGGTCGCCTGCGGTGGTGGCGGCAGGCGCGACGTCCGCTGCGCGATGATCGGCTTCAAGCCAGCAATCGCGTTGAGGATCGGCAACGACGCCTCGATCGCGTTGGCGCCAGCGCTGCGCTGTTCACCCGCATGGGCCGCTTTGCCGCGCACGCGCACCGTCAGCGTGAACAGGCCGAAGCAGCCGGCCCAGATTCGGGGCATGGCGCTGCCGTTGAAGTTCAGAATGTGCCCTTCGAGGCGTCCCTGCTCTGCCAGATAGCGGACGCCTGGATAGAGCCCCGCCTCCTCGTCGGTGCACAACAGCAGCATCGGATCATAGGCGAGCACGAGGCCGGTCTGCCGCGCGGCGCGCAGCGCGAGCAGCGTGGCTGCGATCGAACCCTTCATGTCCGCGGCGCCGAGGCCGATGAGGCGATCGCCTTCGCGAGCGAGCTGCAGCGGATCACTGATCCAGCCCGGCGCAGCGGGCACCGTGTCGACATGGAAATACAGCCCGAGCACCGGCCTGCCCGAGCTTCGCCGCGCAATCACGTTGGTGCGCGGTCCATAGGCGCCGGGAGCCCGCCAGAGTTCCTCGGGCACGACGACGCGTTCGCAATCCAGCGCCAACGGTGCCGCGAATTGCTCCATCAGATCGGCGAACTGCTCATAGCCGGCGCCGGGCGGAAAACTCGTATCCACCGCCACCATGCGACGGAGATCATCGACCGCCGTGTCCGACAGCCGCTCGATCGCAGCGAAGGCACCGGCCAAATTGGCCGCGCTCTGATCCGGGATCTCCTGAGGCTTCATGTCGCGCGCTTAATCCTATATTCTATATAGAAATAAAAATCACAATGTGGCACTTGTCAATTCCATGAAAAAGGCAGGCGTGGCCAGCAAAGCGGCAGAGAGCGTGGGCGCGGGTCCCGGAGCCCTGCCCGTGCCGCTGTACGAGCATGTGAAGCGGCAGATCGCGGATGCGATCCTGATCGGTGATCTCGCGCCGGGCACGGTGCTGCCCGGCGAGGTCGCGCTCGCCAATCAATATGGCGTCGCCGTCGGCACGATCAGGCGTGCCCTGGCTGATCTGACGGCCGGCGGCATGCTGATGCGGCGGCGGAAGACGGGGACGGTGGTGACCGGCCGGGCGTCACGACACGGCCTCAGCTTCTTCTTTCAGTATTTCCGGCTGCTCGGCGAGGACGGCAGCCTGCTGCACTCGGATGCCGAGGTACTGTCGGTGACGACCCGACCTGCCGGACCGGACGAGGCCGCGCTGTTTGCGGTCGACGACGGCGAACCGCTGCTGCACCTGCAGCGCATCCGTCGGGTGGCGGGCGCGCCGGTGCTGTACTCTCGTATCGCGATGGTCGCGAGCCGAATGCCGGACTTTCCGCGCGAGCCTAAGAATGTCCCCGCTTTGATCTATCGGCACCTGCTCGAGGCCTATGGCATCCGAGTCGCGGCGGTGCGCGAGAAGGTGACGGCCGAGGTCGCCACCAAGGAAGATCGCAAACTGCTGGGCCTGCCCTCTCCGAGCGCCGTGCTGGTCATCGACGAAGAGGCCTACGACCAGACCGGCGCGCTGGCGATCCTCAGCCAGCACCGCGCCACGACGGCGCATCACTATTATTCGAACGAGATCCGCTGAACTCGCGCTCAGCAGCCCCAGCGCAATGCCGCGGTGTGTACCGGCGCGTCCCACAGCGCCAGCGTCGTATCGTCGAGCGCGGTGACGGTCAGCGAGCAGCCGGCCATGTCGAGCGAGGTGACGTAGGAGCCGACCAATCCGCGCGCAATCGCAAGACCGCGTGCTTCCAGAATGCGGCGCGCGGCATTGGCCATCACATAGAGCTCCATCGCAGGCGTGCCGCCGAAGCCGTTGACCAGCAGCAGGCAGGGCGTCCCGGGCTTGGGCGCGAGATCGGCGAGGATCGCGCCCATCATCTCCTCGGCGATCGCATCGGCGGAGGCGAGCTTGACGCGGCGCCGGCCGGGCTCGCCATGGATGCCGACGCCCATCTCCATTTCGTCCTCATCCAGCGTAAAGGTCGGCTTGCCCGCCGCCGGCACCGTGCACGAGGTCAGCGCCACGCCCATCGAACGCGTCCGTTTGTTGACCTCGTCACCCAGCGCCTTGAGCGCATCCAGATCGCGCCCCTGCTCGGCCGCCGCGCCGAGCATCTTCTCCACGACCAGCGTGCCGGCGACGCCGCGGCGTCCGGTCGAATAGGTCGACGTCTCCACTGCAACGTCATCATCGGTGATGACGGTGGCGACCTTGGTCTCCATCATCTCCGCGGCCATCGCAAAATTCATCACGTCGCCTTCGTAGTTCTTGACGATGAACAGCGAGCCGCCGCCCGTCTCCACCGCCTGCGCGGCCGCCAGCATCTGGTCGGGCGTCGGCGAGGTGAACACCTGGCCGGGACAGGCGGCATCCAGCATGCCCTGGCCGACGAAGCCGGCGTGCAGCGGCTCATGGCCGGAACCGCCGCCGGAGATCAGCGCGACCTTCCCCGGCTTCAGGGTCTTGCGGCGGACGAACTTGTTGTCCTCGCCGAGCGCGACGATGTCGCCATGCACGGCAGCGAAACCGTGCAGGCTCTCGGTCAGCACGTCGTCCACGGCGTTGATCAGCTTCTTCATGGCTTCCCTCCCGGATCAGTTTCGTCCTTGTTTTCATTGGCCGAGATCAGCGCGGTGATGCCGCGCGCGACGCCGCTGATGATGCGGTCGGCATGGGCGTTCAGCGCGTCGTCACCGAAATCCGGCAACTCCACGACGAGGCGCCGCATCGGCCGCTGTGTCTCGGCCTCTTCCAGCCGGCCCGGATGCGCGGCGCGGTAGGCAGTGAGGAACGCCTGCTGCTCATGCGGCGAGAAATGGCAGATGTGGAAGATGGTTTCGAGATGCTGCAGCGGGATCGGCGTCGGATAGGCCGGATTGATGATCTGCGAGATGAAGCTGCGGTTCTTGCCGATCGCCTCCGCCAGCCGCTGTCGCGTGCCGGACGGGCGGCTCTCGACCACCGCGCGCAGGATGGCCTTGTAGTCGGCGAGCGGGCTGGACGCTCCCGATGAATCCTGCTCGCTCATGCGCTCTCCGCAAGCGTGGCCAGATCGAGCTCGCGGATCGCGGCTTTCACCTGCGGCAACAATCCGGGGGACACGGAGAGCGCGCGCACACCCGCCTCCAGCAACGCCGGAATCGTCCTGACGTCACCGGCGGCATCGCCGCAGATCGAGACATCGATGCCACTGACCCGGCCGGCGCGCACGACATGCGCGATCATTGCGAGCACACCGGGATGCAGCACGTCGGCATAGTCGGCAACCTCGGTGCCGTCCCGCGACGCCGCTGTCGCATATTGCGTCAGATCATTGGTGCCAATCGAGAAGAAGTCGGCCGTGAAGTGCTGTGCGGCGAGGGCTGCAGCGGGCACTTCCACCATGATCCCGAAAGCCGGCTCAGCGAAAGCGATGTTGCTGTCGCCGAGTTCGGCCAGCACCGCACGCAGATGCGCGCGCGCCGTCTCAAGCTCGGCCGCATTCGTCACCATCGGCAGCATCACCTTCAGCGGCCCCAGCGCGGCCGCGCGCGCCAGCGCCCGCAGCTGAACGCGGAAGATATCAGGATGGCGCAGCGACAGGCGGATGCCGCGCAGACCCAGGAACGGATTGCTCTCGCCATCGACCGTATAGCCCGGGATCGGCTTGTCGCCGCCGGCATCGAGCGTGCGGATCGTCACGGGACGGCCGTCGGCCCAGCGCATAAGCTCGGCATAGGCCCGATATTGCGCCTCTTCGTCTCGCAGCAGATTGCCCGTCAGAAATTCCGTGCGCGCCAATCCCACGCCATCGCAGGCCGCCGCGGGCAGCGCCGTCATGTCGGATGGACCGGAGATGTTGACGAGCACCGAGATCGCCGTGCCGTCACGCGTCACAGCGGGCTCGAGCTGATGTGCCGTCGCATCGGCGCGCCGCTGCAGGAGAGCCGCGCCGAGCGAGCGCGCCCGCTCGACCCGCTCAACGCTCGGATCGACCTCGACAAGGCCAGCGCCACCATCGACGAGCAGCGAGCCGGAGAGGCTCTCCCACACGTGGCCGAGCCCCACGACCATCGGAACACCACGGCCGCGCGCGAGCATGGCGACATGACTCGTCGGGCTGCCCTCGCCAAGCGCGATGCCGCCGCCCTTCGACCAGTCGATCCCGAGAAAGGCCGACGGTGCGAGATCGCGGGCGACGATGATCGCCCCGTTCGGCATCGCGCCGTTGTCCTCGAGGCCGAGCAGATGGCGGAGCACGCGATCCCTGATGTCGGCGAGATCGCTGGCGCGGGCGCGAAAATATTCGTCATCGGCGGCTTCATAGCCCGCGATCTCCGCGGCCATCGCCGCGCGCCAGGCATCGTCAGCCGCGATGCCGGTCTCGATCCCGGCATAGGCGGCTTCGGTCAGCGCATCGTCTTCGAGCAGCGCGAGCTGAAAACCGATCAGCTCGGCGGCGTCGCCATCGAGGCGCGTGATGAGATCGGCCACCGCCAGTCGCGCGCCCGCCACCGCCGCCGCCAGCGCGGCGTGCTCCTCGGCGATCGAGCCCTTGACCCGGCTGGCGCCTTCGAGCGCGCGCAGGACCACCGCCGGCCCCACGGCCAGGCCTTCCGACGCTGCGCGACCTCGGATGCAGCGTTCCACCATCTACTCCTCGTCGAACTTGCGATGGACGAGATCCGCCAGCGCGCGCACCGCCTCCTCGGCATCAGAGCCGTTCGCGCGCATGTACAATGTCTCGCCCTTGGCCGCCTTGACGCGCATGATCTTCACCGGGCTCTTGGCGTCGGTCCACGGACCATCGGCCGCGACTGCGATCTCGACCGTCGCAGCGAAGCGCTTGGCGAGCTGCGTGAGCTTGACCGAGGGGCGCGCGTGCAGCCCGACCTCGTTGGTCAACAGCGCATGCGCCCTGACGTCCTGCATGCCGATCTCTCCACCGTCAGCCATCATCATTCCCACTCATCCAGCCATCAGCTCTTCGGCGGTGGCGCGGACCGCATCGAGCGAGGAGCCGCCGGAGGCCTCCGTCGCCGCCATGACGGCGCCTTCGACCAGCGGCGCATTGCAGATCACGATGCGCTCGCGCCGTTCCTCCGGCATCATCTCGACGGCCATCTCGCTGTTGGTCTCGGCGCCGCCGAGATCGACCAGGATGGCAACGCCGGACTCCGACCACGCCTTGTCGATCGCGCCCATGATGGCGCCCACATCAGTGCCGAGTCCGCCATCGGCATTGCCGCCGACGGCGGCGAGCGGCACGCTGTCGCCGACCATCTGCCTGACCATGTCGGCCGCGCCCTCCGCCACCTTGGCGGAATGCGACACGATGACGATGCCGACGTTCTTCTGCTCACCCATGTTCAGGCCTCGTTGAATACACTGCAGATCGCCTGCACCAGCAGGCTGGACGAGCGCGCGCCGGGATCCATGTGCCCGATCGAGCGCTCGCCGAGAAAGGACGCACGGCCGCGGATCGCCTTCATCGGCACCGTCGCGTCAGCGGCCTCGGCGGCTATCGCGGGCAGCCGCGTCGCGAGATCGTCGCCGCCGGCGGCAAAGGCCGCCTGCACGGGAATCAAGACATCGAGCATCGTCTTCTGCCCGGCCTCGGATTTGCCCCGCGCTTTCACGTCTTCGATGGCCCGGCCGAGCGCGGCCGCGGCATCGGCCGCAGATGGTTCCGACGGCAGCGCCTTGCCCAACCCCATCGCCAGCGTGCCATACAGCGGACCGGAGGCGCCGCCGACCTTCATCACCAGGGCCATGCCGACGGCCTTCAGCGCATCGGGCAATGGCTTGGCCGTGATGTTGTCCGCGTCGGCGAGCACCGCCTCGAAGCCGCGCTTCATGTTGAGGCCATGATCGCCGTCGCCGATCGCGGAATCGAGCGCCGTCAGCTCCTCGGCATGCGCAATGATGGCATCGGCCATCGCCACGATCAGTCTGCGCTTGAATGCCTGGTCCATCTCTATCTCACCCGCTGACCCGCCCGGTCGAACAGCAGCGGCCGGGTAAACTCGATAGCGACGGAGTCGCCGACTTTCAATTCCGTGTCCGGCTCGACCAGGCTGACGATTGTCTGATCGTTCAGCGTGATGTGCAGGTGGTTCTGGTCGCCGAGATGCTCGATCCATTTCACCCGCGCCGACGCGCCTCCGTTTGCGCGACGCACGGTCATGTGCTCGGTCCGCGCGCCGATGGTCGCGACGTCGCCGGGAACCGCGAGGTCCGGAAACAGCCCGCGCGGCAACAGATTGATGCCGGGGCTGCCGAGCCGGGTCGCGACATAGGTATTGGCCGGATCCTCGTAGACCTCGCGCGGGGTTCCCACCTGCACCAGCCGGCCCTGGTCGATGACGCCGATGCGGTTGGCCAGCGTCATCGCCTCGATCTGGTCGTGGGTGACATAGAGCATGGTGGCGCCGAGATCCTGCTGGATGCGCTTGAGCTCGATGCGCAGATCGGCGCGCAGCTTGGCATCGAGCGAGGACAGCGGCTCGTCGAGCAGCGCGATCGCCGGCCGGCGCACCAGCGCGCGCCCGATCGCGACCCGCTGCATCTGGCCGCCCGACAATTGCGTGGCACGGTTGCCGAGCTTGTCCTCGATCCGCAGCATCGCAGCGACGTCGCCGACGATACGCTTGATCTCGGATTCCGGCGTCTTGCGCACCGGCGAACGCAGCGGAAAGGCGAGGTTGTCGTACACCGACAGATGCGGATACAGCGAATATTGCTGGAACACGAAGGTCACGTCGCGCGCCGCCGGCGTCGCGCTGGTCTGGTCGACACCGCCGATGATCACCGAGCCACGGTCCGGCGTCTCGAGCCCGGCGACCAGGCGCAGCGTGGTCGTCTTGCCGGCGCCGGTCGGCCCGAGCAGCACGACGAGCTCGCCGTCGCGGATGGTCAACGACAGATCACGCACCGCAGGCTTGGTGCCGAAGGATTTGCTGACAGCGTTGAGGCGCGTCTCAGCCATGACGGCCTCCCCTTGCCGGCTGCTCATACAGCGCCGTGCGGATCGCGCGGCCGGTCGCGGCATTGAACAGCGAGAGACGGTCAGCCCGGAAACTCAGTCCGACCGGCTCCGCGCGCTCGACTCGAACCGCAGCCGGGATGCGCGCCTTCACGATGCCGCGCGCGGTGGTGATGGTGACGATCTGGGTGGTGCCAAGATATTCGGCGCCAAACACCTCGCCGCGCAGGCCGCCCTCGGTCGTCAGAGTCACCTGCTCCGGACGGACGCCGAGCACCAGCGCGCTGCCGTCGGCATCCTCGCGCAGCACGGGCACGCTGATGTCAGCACCATCGATCCGGACTGTCTCGGTGCCCGCGGCAAGCTTTGCGTCGAAGCGGATGAAGTTCATGGCGGGCGAGCCGATGAAGTCGGCGACGAACATCGAGGCCGGCCGGTCATAGATCTCCTGCGGCGTGCCCAACTGCTCGACCACGCCGCGGTTCATCACCGCGATCTTGTCGGCCATCGACATCGCCTCGAGCTGGTCGTGGGTCACGAACACAGTGGTCGCCTTGAGGCGATCATGCAGCGCGCGCAGCTCGCCGCACATGATGTGCCGGAACTCGGCGTCGAGCGCACCGAGCGGCTCGTCCATCAGGAACGCCTTGGGCTCACGCACGATGGCGCGGCCGAGCGCGACGCGCTGGCGGTCGCCGCTGGACAATCCGCTGACCGGACGATCGATCAGGTGATCGATCCGCAGAATGCGCGCCGCCTCCTCGACCCTGCGCTTGATCTCGGCCCGGGGCACGCCCATCGACAGCAGCGGAAAGGCGATGTTCTTGCGAACGTTCATGTGGGGGTACAGCGCGAACAGCTGGAACACCATCGCGATGTCGCGCTCCCTGGCGCGGCGGAAGGTGACGTCCTCGCCGCCGAGGCTGATCGTGCCGGACGTCGGCAATTCCAGGCCCGCGATCATCCGCAAGGTCGTGGTCTTGCCGCAGCCGGAGGGACCGAGCAGGCAGAAGAACTCGCCATCGGCGATGGTGAAGCTGGTACCGCGCACGGCCGCGAAGCCGCCGAAATGCTTCTCGAGGTTTTCGATACGAATCTCGGCCATGGCGTCAATCCGGAAACTTGGAGACGATGGTGAACATCACGACGCCCGCGAGCGTCGTCACAAAGGAATAGGTGTAGAGCACCAGCGCGAACGGCTGCAGCAGCATCAGCACGCCGGCCGCGATCAGGATCGTCGCCACCGTCTCCATCGGTCCGCGGCGCAGCGCGCGTGGCCAACGCGGAGCGCCGGTTTCGGCAGGAAGGTTCTGCGTGGCTTCGCTCATTTGCGCACCGCTCCGAAGGTGATGCCGCGCAACAGATGCTTTCGCAGCACCACCGTGAACACGACAATCGGGATCAGGAACAGCGTCGTGCCTGCCGCGACCGCCGGCCAGTCCTGGCCGCCTTCGCCGATGATGATCGGGATGAAGGGCGGCGCGGTCTGCGCCGTGCCGGAGGTCAGAAGCACGGCGAAGGCGTATTCGTTCCAGGCGAAGATCAGGCAGAAGATCGCGGTGGCGACGATGCCGGTGGTGGCCTGCGGCAGCACCACCTTGAAGAAGGCCTGCAGCCGCGTGTAGCCGTCGACCATCGCGGCCTCTTCATACTCCCGCGGGATCTCGTCCATGAAGCCCTTGAGCAGCCAGACCGCGAGCGAGATGTTGACCGACGTATAGAGCAGGATCATGCCGAGCTTGGTGTCGGACAGTCCGAGCTCGCGATACATCAGGTAAATCGGGATCGCGACCGCGATCGGCGGCATCATACGGGTCGACAGGATGAAGAACAGCAGATCGTCCTTCAGCGGCACCTTGAAGCGTGAGAACGCGTAGGCCGCGAGCGTTCCGAGCACGACCGACAGGGCCGTGGAGCCGAACGCGATCACCAATGAGTTCACGTAGCGCGGAATGTAGTTCGACGGTCCCGCGATCACCATGTTACGTTCGCGCGAGATGCGGTCGCATAGGCCGGTGGCCGGCGGCAGCTTGGCCATATACTCCGGCGCCTGCCGCGTCCGCGTCGTGAACAGGTTGCAGTAGCCCTCGAGCGTCGGCTCGGCGATGATCTTCGGCGGATAGGCGATCGCGTCCGACGGCGACTTGAAGCCGGTCATCACGATCCACAGCAATGGCACCAGCGTGACGACGGCATAGGCGATCACCACGGCCGCCGCGATCCGCTTGGTCAACGGCGACGGATCGACCACGGAATGGGCTGAGACGAGACCGGTCATCGGCTTTTCACCCGGTTGAGCGCCTTGACGTAGATGTTGGCGAGGCCGAACACGGTGACGAAGAGAATGATGGCGAAGGCCGAGGAATAGCCGGTGCGCCACTTCTCGAACGCCTCGCGTTTCAACGTGATCGAGGCGACCTCCGTCGTCGATCCGGGTCCGCCGCCGGTCAAGAGGTTGACCATGTCGAACATCTTGAAGTTCTCGATGCCGCGGAACAGCACCGCGAGCATGATGAAGGGCAGCGCCATCGGCAGCGTGATCGACCAGAACTGCCGCCACGGCGAGGCGCGGTCGACCTCGGCCGCCTCGTAGATGTAGTCCGGGATCGAGCGCAGGCCGGCGAGGCAGATCAGCATCACGTAAGGCGTCCACATCCAGGTGTCGACGATGACGATCGCCCATGGCGCCAGCGGCACCTGCGCCAGCATCTGGAACGAGGATGCCGGCGTGCCGGTGACGGCCGAGACGACGTAGTTGAAGAGCCCGGTCTGCGGCTGGTAGAGGAACGTCCAGAAGTTGCCGACCACCGCTGGCGACAGCATCATCGGCAGCAGGATCAAGGTGGTCCACAGGCCGTGGCCGCGGAATTTCTTGTCGATCAGCCAGGCCAGGGCGAAGCCGAGCACGGTCTGGATCAGGATGCTCCAGAACACGAAGCGGGCCGTCACCGTCATCGCCGCCCAGACATCCGGATCGGTGAGGATCGACTGGTAGTTGGCGAGCCCGACATCGAGCACCGTCGCATTGGGCCGGTTGGCGCGGTAGTTCGTGAAGGACAGCCGGATGGTCCAGATCAGCGGAAAGATGTTGATCGCCAGCAACAGCAGCATCGTCGGCGTGATGAACAGCCAGGCGATCGCGCGCTCGGACAGACCGCGCGCGCGACGCGCCACGACGGGCGGCGTCACCAGGGCGGCGCGGTCGACGAGGCCGCTCAATCCGGTTTGGTCGGTCATGCGAGGGACTGCTTCACGGTGGCTGTTTGGGGGAGCTGCTTCATCTTCTCGTCATTCCGGGTCGCGCGAAGCGCGAGCCCGGAATCCATAGCCACAGGACGTTCTTTGGGGCGAGATCCAACGGACATCTGTGCCTCACGCGGCTTCCTGGGGGTATGGGTTCCGGGCTCGCGCTTCGCGCGCCCCGGAACGACACGTGGAGAGATCGGTACTGAGAAGCGCAATCGTCAGAGCTTGCCGTCCTCCTTGAACACCTTGGTCCAGTCCGCGATCAGCCCGTCGAGCGCGCCCTTGGCCGTGCCCTGGTCGGCGACGACGTAGTCGTGGACGCGCTTCTGCATCGCGAGCAGGAGCTGCGCGTAGGACGGCTCGGCCCAGAAATCGACCACCTGGTCCATCGCCACCAGGAAGTCGGCTGCAAATGGCGCGGTGTTCTTGAAGTTGGGATCGTTCAGCACGCCCTTGTGGCAGCTGTAGCCGCCGAGCGCCCACCACTTCTTCTGGGTGTCCAGCGAGGCGAACCATTTGATGTAGGCCAGCGCCTCGGCGCGGTTCGGCGAATAGGCCACCACCGAGATGCCCTGCCCGCCGAGCTGCGAGCCCTTTTCCTTCTGGGCCGGATTGACGAAGAAGCCGATTCTGTCGCCGCCGACATTCGGATCCTTGTAGAGGCCGGGGAAGAACGCGAACCAGTTCATCTGCAGCGCGACCTGGCCGGACTTGAAGGCGTCGAGGCCCTCCTGCATGTAGCCGTTGGAATAGCCCGGCGGCGTGCAGCACTTGTACAGCGCCTTGTAGAATTCGAGGCCCTTCACCGCGTCGTCGGAGTTGACGAAGCCCTGCATGTCATACGGCTTCTTCGGGTTCTGGTACTTGAAGCCGAACGGATAGAGCGCGTTGGTGACGCCCATGGTGATGCCTTCCGAGCCGCGCTCGGTGAAGATCGCCGCGCCATAAACGGTCTTGCCGTCGATCACGCGCTTCTGGAAGAACTCGGCGATGTCCTTCAGCTCGGCTTGCGTCTTCGGCACCTCGAGTTCGCGGCCGAACTTCTTCTTGAACTCCTCGCGGATCTCCGGCCGTGCAAACCAGTCCTTGCGGTAGGTCCAGCCATTGGCGTCGCCCATCGCCGGCAGCGCCCAGTAGTTCGGGGTGCCCTTCGGCCATTCGGCGTAGCCGGCGACGGTCGCCGGCATGAAGTCGGAGATCTTGATGCCTTCCTTGTCGAAGAACTCGTTGAGCTTGACGTATTGGCCGTTCTCCGCGGCGCCGCCGATCCACTGGGAGTCGCCGATCATCAGGTCGCACAGCTTGCCCTTGGAATTGAGCTCGTTGAGCATGCGGTCGGCGAAGTTCGGCCACGGCACGAATTCGAACTTCATGTTGACGCCGGTCTTGGCGGTGAAGTCCTTCGACAACTCGACGAGCGCGTTGGCCGGGTCCCACGCCGCCCAGCACAGCGTGATGGTTTTTCCTTCGGCCCGTGCCGGCGCGGATGCGCCGAGCACTGTCGCGGCGGCGACGGTCGCCGTCAGTGCAAATGTCTGCAGCAACTTCATCTGGCACTCCCTCCCTGTTGGCGCCGCCCCGCTTGTGCACGGATGCCGGCGATGTGTGGCCCGCAGCAAGATGCGCCGTCACAACGACAGCGGGAGCCGCAAGCGTTTCCTCATGACACCTCGGATCACCGTCCGAGTTAAGTATTTTGTTTAGTAGATTTACTTCGACTAAACATGTCAAGCGCTAATCGAGCGAAATCCGAGCGCCATTTGTTTAGCGACTGCAGCAAGTGGCTCAGGGACCATCGGTTCTGCACGGCTTGAGACGCGGCGTCGCATGCCGCGCGATCGGGACGAGCCAACCTGGAGCTGCAGCGCTAGGCGCCAGCCTGTGGCAACTCCAACCCGCAATGAACCCGCCCATCCGCGACGACGAAACGTCCGCCGAGACGCGCGACGGCGTCCGGCCATCCCGCCCTGACGACGCGCGCTTCAAACGTCCCTGCCCCCGGATCGATCGCGAGCTCGACGTCCTGAAAATCCAGAAAGCCGCGCGTGATCGGATATTGGCACTTGTAGTAGGCTTCCTTGGCGCTGAAGAGCGTGATCGGCAGCATCGGCCGCACGTCTTCAGGCTGCGCCTGCAGCCAGCGCCGCTCGGTGGGCGTGAGCACGAGCTCCAGCAGAGAGGGATCAAGCTGGCGCAGATCCTCGACGTCCAGCCCGAGCGATCGGACCTCGCGGCTGCGCGCGACCGCCACGGCGCAGAAGTCGGCACAATGAGACATGCTGCCCGTGTAGCCCTGCGGCCAGACCGGCGCGCGATCCGGGCCGGGAACCAACGGCACGGGCGCGGCCCCGAGCTCCGCCAGCGCCTTGCGCGCCAGGATGCGCGCTGTTCCGAACTCGGCCCGCCGCTTGGCGACGGCGTTCTCGACATACGCGCGCTCTTCGGGAAAGAGGCCGTGATCGGCAAGCGACAGAGACGACGCAACCGCCACGACCGGGCTTTGAAAGAGATTTTCGATCGCCCTCATCGGCAGGTCTGCACGCTACTTCTTCACTCGGGATCGGCGGACGGTCAGTCTACACCATGGCGCGACGGCACGGCACGAATTTGCGGCGCCCGGCCGGAGGTCAACCGCTTCACGAGTCAAACAGCCAGTCGACAAGAGCAAACGCGACGTCGCGTTCTCGCGGCGCCTTGCGCCCGAGTCGTGCATCCGTTGGTCCTCTTCGGAGACGAAGAGGCGCAGGGAAGGCCGGGAGCCTGCCGCCCCCATGGCCCCCGTGCAGTGAAAATTGCACGGGGTAGGAACCACAGGTTTGGCTGGGACATCCCGGCCTTCCCTGCGCGATGGTTTTGCGGGTTATAGGTGCTCTCCTCGGGGACCGGCTGTCTTGCCCCCGTCGCCGACGGATCATCGCCGCCGACTTGACGCCAGCATCGGGGCGCCAGGACCACACCATTTCGCCGTCGCATCGTTCCGTTCGTCCGCGCAAACAAGTCACGCTGCGGACCGACGCGCCCACCGCATCTCCAGCTCGACGCTCGTGACGACCGCGAAACGTCCCTCTTCAGCGAGCCGGGATGCGCGAGAATGTGAAGCTGATTTGCCCGACGACACAAGCGAGGTGTCCGCGACAAACTGGCACGACGGGCAATCCGCACATGCGAGCCATGCGGTCTTTGCCCGTCGGGCGTTACCGCCGACCGCCTTTGCAGAGATGGCCTTTGAAACGACCGAGCGCCTGGCCTCAGGCCGGCCGCCGGCCACCACCGAGCAGGAACAGCGCGGGCAGCACCAGCACCGGACTGAAGATCGCCGACAGGAAGACGCAGCCCCAGAAGCCCATGCGCGAGTCGCGGCCGAAATAGCCGCTGAGGAGGCACAGCAGCACGTAGCAGATGATGACGAAGGCGGACATCAAGACATGCTCCTCATGCTGACGACGATGCGTGGTGACCACCGGCTACTGGGCATTCTGCACCGGAGCGGCGGGAATTGGCGATCCCTGGCGTGTCGGCGCCGGCGGCACGCCCAGCGGAGTCATGCGGGCTCGCCCCGGCAGACCGGGCCCGATCGGATTTTCGAGCGGATCGCGCGCGGGGTTTTCGACCTTCGGGAAGGTCAGCTTGGTGCTGTCGAGCCCCATGATCCCCGGGTTCGGCGCGGTCGCGCTGCCGGAGGAGACTTCGGACCCCAGAATGAGCGGCATCTGATTGGTGCCGCCGCCGACCACGACGACCTTGCTGTTGTTGGAACGCGCGAGATCGAGCGTCGCCTGGATGCCGGTCCAGGTCAGCACGTCCTTCGACAGCGCCCGCGCCACGGTGGCGTAGTAGTTCTCGAGGCCGATGGCCTCGATGCGCTGGCGCTCGGCCTCGGAGCGGGCGCGCGCCAGGATGAACTCGTAGGACGCGGCGTATTGCTCCTGGGTCAGCTTGTCCTCGATCGCCTTGCGCATGCCGTCGGGCAGGATGACCCTTGTCACGACCATGTCGTCATAGATCAGGATCGAGCTCTTCGGTTCGCCGCGCAGCGCCTCCAGCATCTGGCCGGTCAGAAGCTCGCTGTCGATGGTGTAGAGCCGGTGGCTGTCGAACTTGCCGATGACGCGGCGGACCACGCCTTGCGTCACCGGCATGATCAGCCGATTGACGTAGTCGGTGCCCACTTCCTTCAGCAGCCGTGGCGCCGCATTGCCGTCGATGTGGAAGATCAGATTGGCCTTCACGTCGACGCGCAGACCTTCGAGACTGAGCGCCTCGACGTCGAGCGGCAGCGACTGCACGCGCGTCTCGAACAGATACATCTTGTTCCAGGGCAGCTTGAGCGCCAGGCCTTCGCGGAAGACGTCGTCGATGACGGTGCCGCCTCCCAGCAGGCTGTAGAGCACGCCGACATGGCCGGCGGGGACGACGACGATCACCAGCCGCCACAGCAGCAATACCAGGATGCCGGCCAGCGCGATGGTGCCGACCACATAGGCCTCGATGCGGTCGCGAAGCCGGCCGCGCGTCGGCCTGAGCGGCGACGGCGAGTTGCGGGAGCTGCGATCGGGATAGGCCACGCTCATGTCGCGATGCTCATGTCAAAGCCTCGGCTTGCTCGAGCCGGCCGTCCCGCATCGTGAGAACGCGATCGCCCATCGAGAAGTAGCGATCATCGTGGCTGATGACGATAACGGCCTTGCCGCGAGCTCGCAAGTCGGGAAGGATTTCGGTGTAGAAGCGGTGACGGAAGGACGGATCCTGATCGGCGCCGACCTCGTCGAGCAGATAGATCGGCCGGTCTTCAAGCAGTGCGACGATCAGCGCCAGCCGCTTGCGCTGTCCGGTCGACAGGTCGAGCTGGGTGAAGCCGCCGTCGCGGAACGTGGTCTTCTCGGCGAGGCCGAAGTCGGCCACCATGGCGTTGACCTTGGCCGGATCGATCGTGCGCGCGCCGTAGAAGCGGTCGAACAGATGGAAATCGGCGAACACGCAGGAGAACAGCTGACGATATTTGCCGCGCCGAGCATGGTCCACCGGCTGACCATCCCACAGGATGACGCCGGAGGCCGGCTCATAAAGGCCGGTCAGCAGCCGCATCAGGGTCGACTTGCCGCTGCCATTGCCGCCGATCAGGTAGGTGATCTGCCCGGGCGCGACGACGAGGTCGCACGGACCGAGGGTGAAGTTGGCCTTGCCGTCGCGGCCGGTGTGCGAATAGGTGATCGCCCGCAGCTCGACCTGGGTGAACACCTGATGCGAGGCATCCGGCGACGGCTCGGGCTCGCGCGCGGCGGCCAGCAGCTTCTTCTCCATGTCCAGGAGATGCTCCATCGACAGGTTGGCGCGCGCCAGCACGGCCGCCGAGCGCAGCACGTTGTCGAGGGATGAGAGCATGAAGAGGACGGTATAGAGCACCTGGAGCACCGTGCGGTGCTCCTTGATGTAGCCGGGCAGGATGAACACGACGGCGGCGAGCAGGCTGTAGAAGCCGATATAGGAGATGCTCATGCCGGAGGCGATGTGGTCCATCGCAACCGTGTTCTTGGTGTCGATCTCCTCCGATGCCGGCAGCAGATGGTCCTGCTCCAGGTCGTGGCCGCGCGCGGCGTTCTGACGCACCTCTTTGAACCCGTGCAGCAGATGGCCCATCAGGTCGAGAAAGCGCGTCTCCTGCGCGCTCGCCGCCACCAGCGCCGCGCGGGAACCGCGCTGGCTGTAGCGGTAGAAATAGACGGTCACCACGAAGGCGAACACCAGCAGCACGATGGCAAATAAAGAGAGATAGGCGATGTAGACACCGAGCAGCACGAAGGTCAGCGCCGAGATCATGCCGGTGACGATCTGCGGCGCGGCATCCGAGATCAGGATGGTCTCGCGTGCGACGACGTCATAGATCCGGTCGACGCCGGTGCGCTCCAGCGCCTCCAGCTCGATGCGGCGGACCAGCAGCACGTAATTGTCGCGGATCTGGCGCAGGATGGCTTCGCTGAGCGCCGTCACCATCCGCATCGAATAGCGATGCGAGCCGATCACCAGCGCCGCCAGCACGACGAACAGCAGCACCATCTCCAGCGCCGGCCCGTCGCTCGACTCCGGCGCGGTCGCGGTGTTGGTCACGACCATCAGCGCGCCCATCGCGAAGCTGGTCAGCACCATGCCGGCGATGAGGCGGAAGCGGATCGGACCCGCGGAGGCGAGGACGAAGCGTATCAGGTCCAAGGTTCAAACCGCCTTCTGTCCACGCTGAAACACCCCAGGACCGCGCCGTCAGCCAAGGACGGAGGCGCGGCTCCCCATAAAATGAGCCCCCGCGCCGGCATGCCGGCGCGTTCGAACCGCATGGCGCAATCGAATCCATCGGCAATGTGTTTGATCACAACGGTCGTTGACGGCAAAGGGCACACTGCGGGAGGCTTGCAAATAAACAAACGAACTCATGGCCGATGACGATCCCGCCAGCATCGGCTCAGGATGGCTCGGCGACGAACGACGCCGACAGCACTTCAGCCAGCACCGCTTCGGGACGATCGGACAGATAGAAGTGCCCGCCAGGAAAGTCGCGGCGGCGCACCGGCCGGACGGACACCCTGCCCCAGCCCGCGATCCGCTCATCGGCCGTCTGCGGATCGTCGCGGCCGCGCATGACCGTGACCTCGATGTCGAGCGGGTCGGCCGCTCGGTCCCGGTAGCCGATCACGGCGGCGAAATCGGCGCGCAACACCGGCGCGATCAGCTCGCGCAGTTCGGCGATCTGCATCACCGCCGGCGGAATGCCGCCGTAGCGGCGATCGATGGCGGCCAGGAACGCATCATCGTCGAGCGCCATGAAGCCGCTATCCTGCATGGCAAGATCGGGAGACTCGCGCCCCGACACGACCAGACCGAGATCGCACGCAAAGTGCGCCTGCCGCAGCCCGCGGGCGGTTTCCAGCGCCAGCAGCGCTCCCATGCTATGGCCGAACAGCACGGTCGGCAGCGTCTTGCGCGTCATCAACGATCGGCCGACGGCCAACGCCGGGCCGACGATGTCGTGCTCCGGCGGCTCGGCCAAGCGCGTCTCGCGGCCCGGGAGCTGCACCGCGAGCACCTCGACGTCCGGCGGCACCAGATCCGGCCACCGGCGAAAGAACGAGGCACCGCCCCCCGCGGGCCCGAAGCAGACCAGTCGCCGGCGGGCCGCCGCCCTCGGCTTGAAACACAGGAGCCAGTCATCAGCAAACGAATGCCGCACGTCATCAGGCATGGATCGACCCACATCGAATGATTGGCATAGTATCATGACAACGTCGTGCCGGCTCAGCTCAGATCGCCTCGTTCCCGTGATGCTCACAGGACAATCGGCACCACGGACACCAAACCGCACCTTATTGTGCATTGCCCAGACGTCGACGGGCAGCCGCATCTCGACCACTCAGTGTCGCATCACCAGTCGCACCGCCGGCTACCGGCGTAGTAACGACTCATTATCTGGTGATAGTTCACGACAAGCAGGTCGACAGCCCTTCCAAGGCTGGTGGAACGATGGTACCTTACAACTAATAATTGGGAATCAATCATCATGACGAATTTGGCTTCCAGCGACCAAACTGTTTCCCCGCCCGTCACTCCTGCAGTCAGTCCCGAACGCCACAAGCAGGCGCTGGCGATCGTCAAGCGCAATGCCGGGTTCGGAGCCATCACCGGGCTCATCCCCTTGCCATTGCTCGATGTTTTTGCGTTGACGGGCATTCAGGTCAAGATGATCAGCGAGCTCGCTGAGAACTACGAGATCCCGTTCAACGAGAACGCCGTGAAGTCCTATGTCGCGGCCTTGATCGGCGGCATCGTACCGGTCAGCCCGCTCTCCGGAGCTGCGATCCGCGCCGTTCGCTATGTCCCCTTCGTCGGCCCCCTGCTCGGGCTCGCCGTCGTGCCGGCATTCGCCTCGGCCCTGACCTGGGCCATCGGCCGAGTCTTCGTCAATCACTTCGAGAAGGGCGGCGATCTGTTGTCGGTCGATCTCGAGTCGATGAAGGATCAGGTCAAGCGCGGCTTGTCGCGCAAGAGCGCCACCACTGAGGCGGCCGCCACCGCTTAACCTTCACCTGCCCCGCTGCCGTTAGTAGCTGCGGATCTGAGTGACCCTGTACCTCGCGGTACAGGGAACGATGTCTTACGTCCTTGGTGCCGACATGGTGAATGTATTCGACGACGAGAGCGCAATCTTCGTCGTGCTCGTCAACGATGAGGAGCAATATTCGCTCTGGCCTCAATTCAAGGACATCCCGGCCGGCTGGCGGCAGACCGGGCCCGTTGGCAGCAAGGCGGACTGCCTCGCCTTCATCGAGAGCGCCTGGACCGACATGAGACCGCTCAGTCTTCGCCGCCAGCGAGATGCCGCCGGCTCATCTGCAGCGTGATGCATCGTGAACGACCGATGGGACCCCTCACGCGCAGAATCGGAGCGCCTGCCCCCTGAGGACAACCCGATCGGGTCTGCCGTCGCCGTCGATACCGACGAGCTCCAGCGCAAGCGCAAGCTCGCGGCCGAGCTGTTGCGGCGGCGCGGCGCCGAGGCGGCCCATCATCCCTTGTCCTTCGGCCAGCAGGCGCTGTGGTTTCTGCACCAGCTCGATCCGTCGAGCACGGCCTATCACGTCGCATTTCCGGTCCGGCTGCGCGGACCGGTCGACGTCGCGGCATTGCGGCTGGCGTTGCAGGACGTCGCCGCCCGCCACCCCGCTTTGCGCACCACATTCGCCTGGCGCGCGGGAACACCGATGCAGGCCGTGTCGTCGCGGGCCGTCGAGCTCCGCCACGTCCAGGTCGCAGACGAGTCGGCGCTCCGCCAGACGGTGCAGGCCGCCTATGACGAGCCGTTCGACTTCGAGCACGGCCCACTGTTCCGGGCTGTGCTGATCAGCCGCGGCAGCGACGACCACGTTTTGCTGCCGCTCGCCCATCACATCGTCATCGACGGCCAGTCGATCGTCATCCTGCTCGACGAGATCGGACGGAGCTATCAGGCCAGGGCCGCGGGGACCATCGCCGAGCTCCCTTCCGTCGAACGCAGCTACACGGACTTCGTCCGCTGGCAGCGTGCGTTGCTGGCCGGGGCGCGCGGCGAGCAGCTCTGGTCGTATTGGCACTGGCTGCTGTCCGGCGAGCTGCCGGTGCTCGACCTGCCGCTGGATCATCCGCGGCCGGCGCAGCGCCGGGAGCGCGGCGAACAGATCGACCTCACCGTCGCGCCGGAGCTGTTGTCCCAGCTCAAGGCGCTGGCACGGCGTCACGAGACCACGCTGTCCGTCGTGCTGCTTGCCGCCTACAGCCTGCTGCTGCATCGGCTGAGCGGACAGGACGACATCCTGCTCGGCTCGGTGGTCTCCGGCCGCACGCAAGCCTCCTTCGAGGCGACCGTCGGCTATTTCGCCAACACCGTCGTGCATCGCACGCGGCTGACGGACGGCCAGAGCCTCGCGGCCTTTCTCGACGCCACACGGCGCGCCACAGCGGAAGCAGCCGAACACCAGGACTATCCGTTCTCGCTGCTTGCGCAGCGGCTGCAGACCCGGCGCGATCCGGCGCGAACGCCGATCTATCAGGCGTGCTTCAACTTCCTGCAACTCCGCGGTCAGCAGGCGGTCGAGGGATTGATCGCGCCGCTGCCGAATGACGGCTGGAGCATTTGGGGCGGACTGGCTGCGCGCAGCGACCCGTTTCCGCAGCAGCTCGGCCAGTTCGATTTCGTTCTCGAACTGTACGAAGCCAACGCGGCGCTGTTCGGCAATTTCAAGTTCAATCCTGACCTGTTCGCGCCGGCGACGGTTCGGCATTGGGCCCGGGCGTTCGAGACGCTGCTGCGCGCCTTCGCCGCGGATCCGGTGGGTCCGGCGGCCCGGCTGGCGCTGGTGCCTTCGGATCTGGCGCAAGCCGAGCAGCCCGGCGCGCCCGCCTGCGTGACCGAGATCGCATCGCAGGAAACCCTCGCCGGACGTTTCGCCGCACAGGCCAACCGAACGCCCGACGTGATCGCCATCCGCGCCGGTCACCGGACGCTCACCTATCGTGATCTCGACCGACGCGCCAATGCGCTCGCCCACGAGCTGATGGCCGCCGGAGTCCGGCCGCGGGATCGCGTCGCCCTGCTGTTCGCCTGCTCGCCGGAGTTCGTGATCGCGGTCCTGGCCGCGCTCAAGGCCGGGGCGACCTACGTGCCGCTGGAGCCGGGACAGCCGCGCGACCGGCGCGACTTCATCCTCTTCGACACTGGCGCGCGCTTTGCGGTGGCCGCGCCGGCGCTGGCGGCGGAGCTTGCCGGTCAGGCCGGCGTGAGCGTTCTGTTGCCGCGCCCCGATGCAGTCGACGATCGCGCTCCGGAGATTGCCGGCGCGGCCGACGATCTCGCCTACATCATGTTCACCTCGGGTTCGACCGGCCGCCCCAAGGGCGTCGGCATCACCCATCGCAACATCATCTCACTGGCAGACGATCCGATCTGGCACAGCGGCCAAGCGCAGACGATCCTGCTGCATTCCAACCCGGCCTTCGATGCCAGCACCTTCGAGCTGTTCGCACCTCTGCTGCACGGCCACAGCGTTGCCATCGGGCCGACCGGCGCGTTCGATGCGGGCCGGCTGGCGGCGGCGATCCGCCATCACGGCGTGACGCGCCTGTTCCTGACCTATCAGCTGTTTGCGGCAGTCGCGGAGGAACAGCCCGGCTGCTTCGACGGAGTCGATGAGGTGCTGACCGGCGGCGAGACGGTATCGCCCGAGGTCGTGCGCCGCGTGCTCGACCACAGCCGCACCGTTGTCGGCCACATGTACGGTCCGACGGAGACGACGACCTTCGTCACCCGTCATCCGCTGCCGGACGTCGCCGCGATCACGACACCGCTGCCGCTCGGTCGCTCGGTTGCCAATCGCGCGGTCGTCATTCTCGACGATGCGCTGAACCTGCTGCCCATCGGCGTCGTTGGCGAGGTCTATGTCGCAGGCGCCGGGCTGGCGCGCGGCTACATCAACCGTCCCGGACTGACGGCGGAGCGCTTCATCGCCGATCCGTTCGGGCCGACGGGAACGCGGCTCTACCGCACCGGCGACCGCGCGCGCTGGCGCGCCGACGGCACGCTCGAGTTTCACGGCCGCGCCGACCACCAGGTCAAGATCCGCGGCTTCCGCATCGAGCCCGGCGAGATCGAGAGCGCGTTGCGGAGGCATGAGGCCGTGGCGGCGACGGCGGTCGTGCCGCAGGAGCATGCGCAAGGACGGCGTCTCGTCGCCTATGTCGTCGGACGCGACGGCGCGGCGCCATCGGCGGCCGAGCTGCGCGGTCATCTCGGCAGCCTGCTGCCGGACTACATGGTGCCGGCGCTGTTCGTGGCGCTGGAGGCGCTGCCGGTCACGCCGAACGGCAAGCTCGACCGCAAGGCCCTGCCCGAGCCCGATCTCGCCGCTGCTTCCGAGGCGAGCTATCGCGCGCCGCGCTCCGCGACCGAGCAGGCACTGGCTGCGATCTGGGCCGAACTGCTGGGCCATGCCCGCATCGGCATCGACGACAATTTCTTCGAGCTCGGCGGCCACTCGCTGCTCGCCACCCGGCTCGTCTCCCGCCTGCGCACCCAGTTCGGCCGCGAGCTGCCGTTGCGGCGGCTGTTCGAGCAGCCGACCATCGCCCGGCTCGCAGCCTCGCTCGACGACAAGACCGATGATCAAGCCACCGCCTTCGTCGCGCTGCCGCGCCCGGCCGATCTGCCGCTGTCGGCAGCGCAGACCCGGCTCTGGTTCCTCGATCAGCTCGAAGGCGGCTCGGCCGCCTATCTCATTCCGTTCGCGCTCGACCTCGACGGCGCACTCGACGCGCCAGCCCTGGATGGCGCGCTGACCACGCTGATGGCCCGTCACGAGAGCCTGCGCAGCACGGTCGAACTCAAGGCTGATGCGCCGATCCAGATCATCCGGCCGGCGAGCGCCTTCCGCCTGCTGCACGACGATCTCTCCGATCTCGCCCCTGCCGATCGCGACGCCGCGCTGGCTACGCGGCTCGATGGCCTCGTGCAGAACCGCTTCGACCTTTCGCGCGACCTGCCGCTGCATGCCGTGCTGGTGCGGCTCGGCCCCGAGCGTCATGTGCTCGCGGTCGTCATCCATCACATCGCCTTCGACGGCTGGTCGTCCGGCGTGTTCTTCGGCGAGTTGGCGCGGCTGTATGAGGCCGCGCGCAGCGGCGCGGTTGCGCAGCTGCCGGAGCTGTCGGTACAATACGCCGACTACGCGCTGTGGCACCGGCAGCTGCTCGCTGATCCCAACGGGCCGATCCCCCGCGAGCTCGCCTATTGGCGCACGGCGCTCACTGATGCGCCGGCGCGGCTGGAGCTGCCGCTCGACCTGCCGCGTCCGACGACACCGCGCCATCCCGCCGGCTTTATCCATCTACATCATGACGCGAGCGAGGTCGCGGCCTGGGAAGGCTTGGCCCGCCGCCACGGCGTCACGCTGTTCATGGTGCTGCATGCGGCCTTCGCCACCGTCTTGGCCCGCTGGAGCGGCAGCGACGACATCAGCATCGGCACGCCGATCGCCAACCGCACCCGCCGCGAATTCGAAGGTCTGATCGGCTTCTTTGTCAACACCCTGGTGCTGCGGCTGCGACTCGCGGACGATCCCACGCTCGCCGAGTTGCTCGCCCGTGTGCGCGAGACTGATCTCGCCGCCTTCGCGCATCAGACCCTGCCGTTCGAGCAGCTGGTCGAGGAGCTGCAGCCGGCTCGCCAGCTCGGCGTCAGCCCGCTGTTCCAGGCGATGCTCGCCCTGCAGAACGCCGCCGCCTTCCGCGCGCCGGAGATCGCCGGCCTCACCACGCGGATGCACCCGCCGGAGCCGGGTGTCGCAAAATTCGCGCTGACCCTGTCGCTGCAGCCGACCGGCGACGGCGGGCTCGAGGGCATTTTGGAATACGACGCCGAGATGTTCGCGCCAGCCAGTATGGAGCGGCTGGCCGGGCATGTCGCGACCCTACTTGGCGCGATGGCAAAGGCCGAAGGCACCGCAAGGCTCAGCAGCCTCTCGATGCTCGGCGCCGCCGAGCGGCGACAGCTCCAGGCCTGGAATGCGACGTCGGCGCAGCGCGCGCCGGACGAGACCATTCTCGATCTGCTCGATGCGGCCGCGCGCGACCATGCGCATCGGCCGGCGATCGTCCACGCCGGCGGCAAGATCTCCTACACCGAGCTGCATCGCCGCGCCGATCACCTCGCCGGACATCTCGCCGCGCGCATCACGTCAGCCAACGCGCTGATCGGCATCGCGCTCGGCCGCGGGCCGGAGCTGATCGTGGCGATCCTGGCCGTGCTCAAGGCCGGCCACGCCTATGTGCCGCTCGATCCGGCCTACCCGGCCGAGCGGCTGCGCGTCATGGCCGAGGATGCGAGGCTGCAACTGGTGCTGACCGACGGCAGCACCGCCGCATTGCCCGCCGATCTCACGCAGCTCCGGCTCGACGATCCCGCGCTGCTGCAGCCGCCGCCCGCCGTGTCACGGCGGCGTCCGCGGCCCGACGATCTCGCCTACGTCATCTTCACCTCCGGCTCGACCGGCCGCCCCAAGGGCGTCGCCATCCCGCAGCGCGGGCTCGTCAATCTCGTGCGCTGGAGCTTTGCCGCTGTCGGCACCGATGTGCTGGCTTCGACCTTCGCCTCGTCCTCGATCAATTTCGACATGTCGGTGCTGGAGATGTTCTCGCCGCTGAGCTGCGGCGGCTGCATCGAGGTCGCGCCCGACCTGCTCGCCATCGCTCATCGCGGCCGCTCGGGCATGCGGCTGTTGAGCGGCGTGCCGTCGGTGCTGCGCACGCTGCTCGACACCACGGCGCTGCCGACCGATGCGCGCGCGCTGATCCTCGCCGGCGAGGCGCTGCCCGAGGAGCTGGTGCACCGGACACGCCAGGTGCTGCCGGACTGCCGGATCTGGAATCTGTACGGGCCGACGGAAGCGAGCGTCTACTCCACCGCCTGGTTCTCAGACGGTCCCGACGACGCACCGCCGACCATCGGCCGCCCCGTGCACAACATGCAAGTGCACCTGCTCGACGAGCGGCTGGCGCTGGTACCCATCGGCGTCGTCGGCGAAGTGTATGTGGCGGGCGCGGGCCTCGCGCGCGGCTACATCAACCGTCCCGGACTGACGGCGGAGCGCTTCATCGCCGATCCGTTCGGGCCGCCGGGAACGCGGCTCTACCGCACCGGCGACCGCGCGCGCTGGCGCGCCGACGGCACGCTCGAGTTTCTCGGCCGCGCCGACCACCAGGTGAAGATCCGCGGCTTCCGCATCGAGCCCGGCGAGATCGAGAGCGCGCTGCGCCGCCATGAGGCCATAGCCGCAGCGGCCGTGGTGCCGCAGGAGCATGCGCAAGGGCGCCGTCTCGTCGCCTATGTGGTCGGGCGCGACGGCGTGGCGCCATCGGCAGCCGAGCTGCGCGGTCATCTCGGCAGCCTGCTGCCGGACTACATGGTGCCGGCGCTGTTCGTCGCGCTGGACGCGCTGCCGGTCACGCCCAATGGCAAGCTCGACCGCAACGCCCTGCCCGAGCCCGATCTCGCCGCCGCCTCGGAGGCCGGCTATCGCGCGCCGCGCTCGGCGACCGAGCAGGCACTGGCTGCGATCTGGGCTGAGCTGCTGGGCCATGCCCGGATCGGCATCGACGACAACTTCTTCGAGCTCGGCGGCCACTCGCTGCTCGCCACCCGGCTCGTCTCCCGCCTGCGCACCCAGTTCGGCCGCGAGCTGCCGCTGCGCCGGCTGTTCGAGCAGCCGACCATCGCCCGGCTCGCAGCCTCGCTCGACGACAAGACCGATGATCAAGCCACCGCCTTCGTCGCGCTGCCGCGCCTGGCCGATCTGCCGCTGTCGGCGGCGCAGACCCGGCTCTGGTTCCTCGATCAGCTCGAAGGCGGCTCGGCCGCCTACCTCATTCCCTTCGCGCTCGACCTCGACGGCGCACTCGACGCCCAGGCGCTCGATCGCGCGCTGACCGCGCTGGTGGCCCGTCACGAGAGCCTGCGCAGCACCGTCGAGCTCAAGGCCGATGCGCCGATCCAGATCATCCGGCCGGCGAGCGCCTTCCGCCTGCTGCACGATGATCTCTCCGATCTCGCCCCCGCCGATCGCGACGCCGCGCTGGCTGCCCGGCTCGATGGCCTCGTGCAGCACCGCTTCGACCTGTCGCGCGACCTGCCGCTGCATGCCGTGCTGGTCCGGCTGGCCGCCGAGCGTCATGTGCTCGCGGTCGTCATCCATCACATCGCCTTCGACGGCTGGTCGTCCGGCGTGTTCTTCGGCGAGCTGGCGCGGCTCTATGAGGCCGCGCGCAACGGCGCGGTTGCGCAGCTGCCGGAGCTGTCGGTGCAATACGCCGACTACGCGCTGTGGCACCGGCAGCTTTTGGCCGATCCCAATGGACCGATCCCGCGCGAGCTCGCTTTTTGGCGCACGGCGCTCGCCGATGCACCGGCGCGGCTGGAGCTGCCGCTCGACCTGCCGCGCCCGAGCACGCCACGCCATCCCGCCGGCTTCGTGCATCTGCGCCATGACGCCAGCGAGGTCGCAGCCTGGGAGGCGCTGGCCCGCCGCCACGGCGCCACCCTGTTCATGGTGCTGCATGCCGCCTTTGTCACTGTGCTGGCCCGCTGGAGCGGCAGCGACGACATCAGCATCGGCACGCCGATCGCCAACCGCACCCGCCGCGAGTTCGAGGGGCTGATCGGCTTCTTCGTCAACACGCTGGTGCTGCGGCTGCGGTTGTCAGACGATCCCACGCTCGCCGAGTTGCTAGCCCGTGTGCGCGAGACCGATCTCGCCGCCTTCGCGCATCAGACCCTGCCGTTCGAGCAGCTGGTCGAGGAGCTGCAGCCGGCCCGCCAGCTCGGTGTCAGCCCGCTGTTCCAGGCGATGCTCGCCCTGCAGAACGCCGCCGCGTTCCGCGCGCCGGAGATCGCCGGCCTCACCACGCGGATGCATCCGCCGGAGCCGGGTGTCGCCAAGTTCGCTCTGACCCTGTCGCTACAGCCGACCGGCGATGGCGGGCTCGAGGGCATTTTGGAATACGACGCCGAGATGTTCGCCCACGCGAGCATGCAGCGGCTGGCCGGTCATGTCGCCGCCTTGCTCGGCGCGATGGCAAAGGCCGAAGGCACCGCAAGGCTCAGCAGCCTCTCGATGCTCGGCGCCGCGGAGCAACGCCAGCTCCAGGCCTGGAATGCGACGTCGGCGCAGCGCGCGCCGGACGAGACCATTCTCGATCTGCTCGATGCGGCCGCGCGCGACCATGCGCATCGGCCGGCGATCGTCCACGCCGGCGGCGAGATCTCCTACACCGAGCTGCATCGCCGCGCCGATCACCTTGCCGGACATCTCGCCGCGCGCATCACGTCAGCCAACGCGCTGATCGGCATCGCGCTCGGCCGCGGGCCCGAGCTGATCGTGGCGATCCTCGCCGTGCTCAAGGCCGGCCACGCCTATGTGCCGCTCGATCCGGCCTATCCGGCCGAGCGGCTGCGTGTGATGGCGGAGGATGCGAGGCTGCAACTGGTGCTGACCGACGGCAGCACCGCCGCATTGCCCGGCGATCTCACGCAGCTCAGGATCGACGATCCCGCGCTGCTGCAACAGCCACACGAATTGCCGCAGCAGCGTCCACGGCCCGACGATCTCGCCTACGTCATCTTCACCTCGGGCTCGACCGGCCGCCCCAAGGGCGTCGCCATCCCGCAGCGCGGGCTCGTCAATCTCGTCCACGCGCAGACCGCCGCGTTCGACATCAAGGCCGGCGACCGTGTGCTGCAATTTGCCTCGCCGAGCTTCGACGCATCGGTATCGGAGATCGCGACGGCGCTCGCCAAGGGCGCGGCGATAGTCACCGGCGATGCCGACACTTTGCGGCCGGGCGCGTCGCTCTCAGCGCTCGTGAGATCATGCGGCGTCACCCATGCGACGCTGCCGCCGACCGCACTGCGCGTGATGGAGCCGGCCGATGTTGCCGGATGCCGCGTGCTCGTCGTCGCCGGCGAAGCCTGTCCTGGCGAACTCGTCGCGCTGTGGTCACCCGGCCGACGCATGCTCAACGCCTACGGCCCGACCGAGGTCTCGGTCTGCGCCACGATCAGCGCCCCCCTATCGGGCGACGCACCGCCGCCGATGGGCGCACCGATCGACAATGCACGCATCCATCTGCTCGATCCACAGCTCAACGAAGTCGCGATCGGCGTGGAGGGCGAGGTGTATGTCGCGGGCGCAGGCGTTGCGCGCGGCTATCTCAACCGGCCCGGCCTGACGGCGGAGCGCTTCATCGCCGATCCGTTCGGATCGCCGGGCACGCGGCTCTATCGCACCGGCGATCGCGCGCGGCGGCACGCCGACGGCACGCTCGAATTCCTCGGTCGCGCCGACCACCAGGTCAAGATTCGCGGCTTCCGCATCGAGCCTGGCGAGATCGAGAGCGCGCTGCGCCGTCATGACGGTGTGTCTGCCGTCGCGGTCGTTGCGCAGGAGCATGGGCAAGGACAGCGTCTGGTCGCTTACGTCGTGGGCCGCGACGGAGTTGCGCCGGCGACGGCCGAGCTGCGCAGTCATCTCGCAGCGCTGCTGCCGGACTACATGGTGCCGGCGCTGTTCGTCGCGCTGGACGCGCTGCCGCTCACGCCGAACGGCAAGCTCGACCGCAAGGCCCTGCCCGAGCCCGATCTCGCCGCCGCCGCGGAGGCGAGCTATCGCGCGCCGCGCTCGGCGACCGAGCAGGCGCTCGCCACGATCTGGGCCGAGCTGCTCGGCACGGACAAGATCGGGATCGACGACAACTTCTTCGAGCTCGGCGGCGACAGCATCACCAGCATCCAGATGGTGACGCGCGCACGGCGAGCCGGCCTCGTGCTCACACCGCGCGACGTGTTCCAGCAGGGCACGATCGCGAAGCTCGCGACCATCACCGCCCCGAAGCAGGCCGACACTGATGATGACGCGGATGGCGGCACCGTTCCGCTGACGCCAATCATGCGCTGGCTGCTCGACCGCGGCACCGATCTCGCCCGCTTCAGCCAGAGCATGACGGTGCGGCTGCCGCGCGGCCTCACCTTGCCGCAACTGATCGGACTGATCGACGCCGCGATCGCGCGTCATGCCATGCTCCGCTCCAGACTCGCCTTCGACCCGATCGACGGCGCGGCGTCGCTGCAGATCGCGCCGGTCGACCCGGCGCTGACGCGCCGCTGCCTGCGCCAGATCGATATCAGCACGCTGACCGCGGAGCAGCGCGCACAGCGCATCAGCCAGGAGATCGGCGCGGCCGAGGCGCGCCTCGAGCCGACCGCAGGCGTAATGCTGCAGGCGGTGCATTTCACGGCGGCCGGAACCGACCATGATGCGCTATTGCTCGTATTGCATCACCTCGCGGTCGATGGCGTGTCCTGGCGCATCCTGATCGAGGAACTCGCTGCGTCATGGAAGGCAGCGGCCGCCGGTCAGCCGGCTCAGCTGCCCGCCCTTGGGACCAGTTTCGGACAATGGTCGCGGCGGCTTCACGCGCGATCACAGCATCCCTCGGTGCTGGCCGAACTGCCGCACTGGCAGCGGACGCTGGCCGCCAGCGCAGCTCCGCCGCAGTTGACGCCGCCGGCACAGCCGCTCCCCGGCGGCATGCAGCATCTGACGCTGACCTTGCCGGCATCGGTGACCGCACGCATCATGAGCGACGCACCGCGCCGGCTTGGCGCGCGCGTGCTGGATATCCTGCTCGCAGCCTTCGTGCTGGCGTTGTCCGACCACGATGCGATGAGACCGCAGACCGTCGTGATCGACCTCGAAGGGCACGGCCGCAACGAGTTCGACCCGGCGATCGATCTGTCGCGCACCGTCGGCTGGTTCACGAGCCTCTATCCCGTCCGCTTCGATCTCCCCGCGGCTGACGCCGACGGCGAAGGTCTGCTCGGCGCACTGCGCGCGGTGCAGGCGGGCCTCGCCGATGTGCCCGATGACGGGCTCGGCTTCGGCCTGCTGCGCTATTTGAACGAGGACAGCGCGCAAACTCTCGCCCGCCTGCCCGCGCCGAAGGTCGGCTTCAACTATCTCGGGCGTTTCGCGACCGACCATGTCGCGGATTGGAGCATCATTCCGACCGCCCTGCCCGCGGATCTCGTCGAACAGTCGGATCTGCGTCCCGCGCACGCGGTCGAGCTGAATACGGTCGCGATCGGCCAGGGCGCCGACGCGCGGCTCAGCGCCACCTGGTCGAGCGACCGAAGCGTGGTCGACGATGGTTTCGCCCGCCGTCTCGCGACGCGCTGGTTCGCCCTGCTCGAACGCTTCGCCGAGCTCACGCTGGCGACACCGCTGCCGCGCAGCGATGCGGCAAGGACTGTGCCGATCCGGCAGGTCCGGCTAGCGCCGCTGCAGCGCGGGCTTCTGTATGAGCACCTCGCTGATCCCGGCCGGACGGATGTCTATGTCGTCCAGCTCGAGGTCGCGTTCGAAGGCGAGCTTGATCGTGATCGGCTGCGCGGCGCCGTCGCCGCGCTGCTGGCCCGGCATGACAATCTGCGCGCGGCCTTCCATGCCGATGGCTCGCACGGCTTCGTGCAACGCATCGCGCCTTCCGTCGAGCTGCCCTGGCGTGAGCGGATGGTCGATGCGGGTGAGGATGTCGCCGCCGTCGTCGACCGGGTTCGCCAGGACGATCTGGCCCAGCGGTTCGATCTCGCGGCGCCGCCGCTGCTGCGCGGCAGCCTGATCAGCGCCGTAACGAACCATGTGCTGATCCTGACGTTGCATCACATCCTCATCGACGGCTGGTCGATGCCGATCGTGCTGCGCGATCTGATGCAGCTCTATCACGGCAACACCGCGCAGCCGGCGGCGGTGCCGTTCAGCCGCTATCTCGATTGGCTCGACCGGCAGGACCGCGGCGCGGCGCTCACCGCCTGGCGCGATGCGTTCGAGGATTGGAGCGGGCCGTTGCTGGTCGCGCCGCAGCTCACCGGCCATGCGGACGCAACGCAGACCGACGTCACGCTCGGGGATAACGAAACGCGGCGCCTGGTGGCCACGGCGCGCGCGCTCGGGGTCACGCTCGCAACCCTCGTCCAGGGCGCCTGGGCGCTCTGGCTCGGGGCGCGCACGCGCCGCGACGATGTCGTGTTCGGCATCACCGTGGCCGGCCGCGACGCCGCGCTCGACGGCTCCGACCAGATCGTCGGCCTCTTGGCCAACACGCTGCCGCTGCGGGTGAAACTCTCGCCGGCGATAACGATCAGGACGTTCCTCGCCGATCTGCAGAACCGTCAGGCCTCACTGCTCGCCCACCAGCATCTCAGCCTCGGCGAGATCCAGCAGCAGCTCGGCACCGATACGCTGTTCGACACGCTGCTCGCCTTCGAGAACTATCCGGTCTCGGCCGCGGCCATCGGTGACAGCGGCGCGCTGCGCGTCACGCGGGTGCAGGGCCGCGACGCCAACCATTATCCGCTCAGCCTGGCCGTGCTGCCCGGCGCTCGTCTGACGCTGCGGCTGCACGCCCGACCCGATCTGTTCGGCGGCACGCCGGCGGCTGCGTTGATCGCGGAGCTGCGCGGCCTGCTCAACGCCATGGCCGACGACGGCGATGCACGGCTCGGCCGCGTTGTGACGGCGCATCTGCGCCCCGATCCGCGCCTGACCGCGTGGAACGCCACGGCGACGCCCGAGCCGACCGGCCATCTGCTCGCGAGCTTCGTGCGCCACGCTCAGGCGGCGCCGACGGCACCCGCGCTGATCTGGCGCGGCGAAACGATCGATTACGCCAGGCTGGAGGCGATGTCCGGCGCGCTCGCCGCGCAACTGGTAGCGCGCGGCATCGGCGCCGACGATCTCGTCGCACTCCATCTGCCGCGCTCGCCCGAGCTGCTGGTCGCGATCCTCGGCGTGCTGCGGATCGGGGCGGCCTATCTGCCGATCGATCCGTCCTTGCCGCGCGAGCGCGTGAGCTACATGCTGGACGATGCCTGTCCCGCGCTTGCGATCGTTGCTGACACGTCCGTGGCTCTGCCCACGCCCGTGCCGGTCCTCGCGATCGATCCCGGCACGATGGATGCGGCGCCGTCCTTGCGGCAGCCGCATCCGCTGCAGGCGGCGTATCTGCTGTACACCTCCGGCACCACAGGGCGGCCGAAGGGCGTCACCGTCACCTGTCGCGGCCTGCAAAATCTGCTCGCAGCCGTTCAATCCGAACTGCAGCTGCAGCCCAGCGATCGTTTCGCCGCCACCACGACGGCGTCTTTCGACATCTCGATCGTCGAGCTGCTGCTGCCGCTCGTCACCGGTGGCTGCGTCGTGCTGGCCGCCGAGGATGAGGCGACGGCGCCGGACCGTCTTGCGGCGCTCATCGGCGCGGCTGGCGTCACGGCCCTGCAGGCGACGCCGACCGTCCTGAACCTGCTGACGGCGTCGGTGCCCAGCGCCTTCGCCGGCCTCAAGGTCCTCAGTGCGGGCGAAGCCCTGACCGAGCCGACCTTGCAGCGTCTGACCGCCTGCGGCGTCGCCAGCGTCCACAACTACTACGGCCCGACCGAGACAACGATCTATTCGACCATGATGCGGTTCTCGGGCGCGGACAGCGGACGCCCGCCGATCGGCAGGCCGATCGCCAACACCGTCATCCGCGTGCTCGACGACTGGCTCGCCGAGGTGCCGGTCGGCGTCGAAGGCGAGATCTATATCGGCGGCGTCGGGCTGGCGCGCGGCTATTGCAACCGCGCCGGCCTGACGGCCGAACGCTTCATCGCCGATCCCCTGGGCGCGCCAGGTGCGCGGCTGTACCGCACCGGCGACCGCGGCCGCTGGCGCGAGGACGGCGTGCTCGAATGCTTCGGCCGTGTCGACCACCAGATCAAGCTCCGCGGCCTGCGCATCGAGCCCGGCGAGATCGAGCACGCGCTGCAGCGCCATCCGGACATCGCCGATGCCTGCGTCATGGTGCGTGAGACGCGCGGCCACGCCCAGCTCGTTGCGTATGTGGTGCCGCGACAAAAAGATCGTCTTGCGACGCTGGATGAGATGCGCAGTCATCTCATCAAGCTCCTGCCGGACTACATGGTGCCCTCACGCATCATCGATCTCCCCGCGCTGCCGCGCAGCCGCAGCGGCAAGATCGATCGCGCGGCCCTGCCTTGGACCGACGCCGACGTGACCGACGTCGCGCGGCGGGCGCCGGGTACGGTCGTCGAACGGCTACTGGCGGACATCTGGGCGTCGGTCCTCGATCAGGACCCGCTCGGGATCGACGACGACTTCTTCGCGCTGGGCGGCGATTCCATCCTGGCGATCCAGGTGGTCATGCGCGCACGCCAGGCCGGCCTCGTGTTCAGCGCTCGCGACATCTTCCGGCTGCCGACGGTCGCGCGCCTCGCCGCCTTCTTGCAGCAGCAACCTGCGCCCGCGGCGACCGCCTCGGCGGGCGCTTCACCCCAGCAGTCCGCAGAGGACGAGGTCGAGCTCACGCCGCTGCAACTCGGCCTGCTGCGTCACAGCCTCGATGACGACGCGCCCGATGCCTATCGGATGCAAACCGTGCTGATCATCGAGGGCCACCTCGATGCAGCGGTCCTGCACGACGCCTGGACATCCGTCGTCGCCCGACACGAGGTTTTGCGCACTGTTATCAGCGAGCGTCACGGCCGTTACGTGATGCTGATCCGGAATCAGGTCGATGCTCCCTGGGAGACGCGTGATCTCAGCGCACATGACGAGCCCGAGCAGGCGCTGCGTCATGTGCTCGCCGATGATCTGCAGACGCCGTTCCGCTTCGATGGCGGCAATCTGCTGCGCGTGATGCTGCTCCGGCTGGCGCCGGACCGTCACGCTTTGGTGCTGAGCAATCATCACGTGCTGCTCGACGGCTGGTCGCTGTCGCTCGTCTTGGAGGATCTGTTCGCCGCGCGCGCGGCGCTCGCGGCGGGCCGCACCGACATCCTGCCGTCCCGCGCGCCGTTCAGCGACTTCGTTCGTTGGCTCGCGCGACAGGACCGTGAGCAGAGCGCGCGGTTCTGGCACCAGCATCTGGCGGACACAGCGCCGATGGCGCGCCTGTCGCTGCCGACGCCGCCGCAGGGCCGTGGCCAGCGCACGCTGAAGCGAACGATTGACCGGGACCGGACGGCGGCGCTGCGACGCGCGGCGCGTCAGGACCGGATCAGCGCCAACACGCTGCTGCAGGCCGCCTGGGCCGTCATGCTCTCGCGCCTGACCTCATCCGCCGACGTCGTGTTCGGCACGACCATTGCGCTGCGGCCACCGGAGATCGAGGGCATCGCGCGCATGGCGGGACTGTTGATCAACACGGTACCTGCACGGATCAGACTGGTGACGGAGGCGCGTACGGCCGAGTGGCTGGCGCAGATCCAGGCCGGACACGCCGAGCGCATGGGCCATGCGGATGCGGGCCTTGCCGACATCATCCGCTCGACCGGACGGCCGGATCGCGAGCTGTTCGAAACCTTGATGGTGTTCGAGAACCTGCCCGCCGCCGCGATCGACGGGACGGTCGACGAGCTCTCCATCCATGTGCTGCCGGTGGACCAGCATACGCATTATCCGCTGGCCGTGGCGGTCATGCCGGGAGACGTCTACGAACTCGCCTTCAGCTACGATGCCGGGCGGTTCGCCGCTGACGATATGGCGCGGCTGGCCGACGGCCTTGTGGACATCATCGATCGCCTCGTGACAGCCGACCGCGACGCGCCGCTGCAGCGCCTGCTTGGCGCCGACGCGAAGGACCTGCAGCAGATCGCCGCCTGGAACGCGACCGCGGCGCCGACTGCGGTTGCCGACGAGACGCTGGCGGACCTGCTGGAGCAGACGGCGCGCGAGCACGCCGACGCGCCCGCTTTGATCGGCGATTTCGGCCGCGTGACTTATCGGCAGCTGCACGAGGCGGCCGACCGTCTGGCCGGCCGGATGCACGATGACGGGGCGCGCTCCGGCGAGTTCGTCGGCATCGCCTGCAGCGACCGCGCCCGCTTCGTCATCGCGGCGCTGGCGGCGCTGAAGGCCGGGCTCGCCTATGTGCCGCTCGATGCCGCCTACCCGCGCGACCGCCTGGCGTTCATCGTCGCTGACAGCAAGGTGCAGCGGATGTTGACCGACAGCGCGGCAGCATGGCTGCCGCCCTCCGTCCGGCGCATCAGCATGGACGATCTTGCGGCGGGGACCGACGGCGCGCCGCGCCATCCGCGGCCGGCGATCGGGCCCGACGACCTCGCTTATGTGATCTACACGTCCGGCTCGACCGGACGGCCGAAGGGCGTGATGGTCACGCATCGCGGCGCCGCGAACCTGGTTCGTGCGCAGCGCGCCGTGTTCGGCGCTGGACCGGGCGATCGCGTGCTGCAATTCGCCTCGCCGAATTTCGACGCCTCGGTGTGGGAGATCTGCATGGCGCTCGGCGGCGGCGCCGCCCTTGTTGTCGGTTCATCCGAGGATCTGCTGCCCGGAGATGCGCTCGCAAGCCTCGTCCGGCGTCATGCCGTCAGCCACGCCACGCTGCCGCACAGTGCGCTGAGCGTGATGGCTCCAAGCGATCTCGACGGCTGCCGCGTGCTGGTCGTTGCCGGCGAAGCCTGCCCGGCTGAGACCGCCCGGCTGTGGGCGCCCGGCCGGACCTTCATCAACGGCTATGGTCCGACAGAAACCACAGTGTGCGCCTCGATCAGCGCGCCGCTGAGTGGCGACCGTCCGCCGCCGATCGGCTGTCCCATCCTCGGCCTGCGCTGCCACGTTCTCGATGACAGGCTCGATCCCGTGCCGATCGGTGTGGCCGGCGAACTCTATGTGGCCGGTCGCGGCTTGGCGCGCGGCTATCTCGACCGTCCAGGCCTGACGGCGGAACGCTTCATCGCCGATCCCTGGGGTGCGCCGGGCGACAGGCTGTATCGCACCGGAGATCGCGTGCGCTGGCTGCCCGACGGCAACCTCGACTTCCTCGGCCGCGCCGACGCCCAGATCAAGCTGCGCGGCTTCCGCATCGAGCCGGGCGAGATCGAGGAGGTTCTGCGCCGGCACGAGGCGGTCGCCGCCGCCGCCATCGGCCTCGACAACACCAGCGGCGACCAGCGCCTGGTGTGCTGGTGGTCGGCGAAGAACGGCGCCGACGCAACGCCGACCGAACTGCGCCGCCACCTCGCCGAACATCTGCCGGCTTACATGGTGCCGGCCCAGTTCATCCGGCTCGACCGCCTGCCGCTCAACCCAGCCGGAAAGATCGACCGGCAGGCGCTGGCTGCCATCGGGGGATCAGAGACCGACGCCCGGATCATCGCGCCGCGTGACGCCATCGAATTCACGCTGCAGTCGATCTGGCAGGAGCTGCTGCGCACGGCGCCGATCGGCGTGACCACCAGCCTGTTCGAGATCGGCGGGGACTCGCTGATCCTCATTCAACTGATCGCGCGTTGCCGCAGCGAGTTCGGCCTCAAGCTTCGCGCCGCGGACATCGCGGCGGATCCGACCATCGAGGGCATGGCGCGGCTGCTGCGCAGCACCGCGCCAGCGCAGCCCGCGAAGGCCCTGGTGACGCTGCGCGCAGCGGGCGAAGCGCCGCCGCTGTTCTGCATCCACCCGGCCACGGGCACGGTGTTCTGCTATCTCGAGATCGTCTCGCGCCTGTCGATCGCACGGCCGGTCTATGGCCTGCAGGATGTCACAGGGCGAGACGGCGCTGCACCGGCGAGCCTGGTCGATCAATCCCGCAGCTATCTCCAGGAGATCCGCCGGGTTCAGCCGCACGGCCCGTATCATCTGCTCGGCTGGTCCTATGGCGGCGTGGTCGCGTTCGAGATCGCCCGCCAGCTCGTCGCGGCGGGAGAGACCGTGGCATCGCTTCTGCTGCTCGACGCGCCGGTCGAGCCCGAAGGCGGATGGGAGGTGAGCACGGCCGAGATCATCGCCGACCTCGCAGGCCAGAACAGCGACGGGACGGCGCTCGACTACACCAAGGCGGCCGACGTGCTGAGCCGCAGCGGCGAGTTTCCACCTGACATCACAGCCGCCCAGGTCGAGGAGATCGTGCAGTCCTATGTCCGCTGCGGCCGGCTGCTCGCCGGGTATCAGCTCGCGCCGTACATCGGCGATGCCACGTTCTTCCACGCCCGTCAGCGCGGCAATCCGGCTGCGCCACCCGGATGGCGTGCACTGATCGCCGGCGCGTTCGAGCTGATCGAACTCGAATGCGATCATGACGGGCTGATGCGCGGACCGTTTGCGGCGCGCGTCGCGCAAAGCGTGGATCAGTCATGACCGCCCAGCTTTCGCCCTCCCCGTCGCATGTCACGCTGGAGGCGGCGCTCATCCAGCGTCTGCAGCGCGCCGTGACCGAGCAGCGCATTCCGGCACCATTGCAGAGCAGCGACGGCGTGCCGATCTGGTTTGCCATCGACACCGGCGACGATCAGGCCGAAATCCTGGTTCGCGCCGCCCTCCCAACCGATCTGGAAGGTCTCGCCGCGCTGGACTCGGTCTGTTGGCCCGCGCCGCTGCGCAGCCCGCCCGAGCGGCTGCTGAGCCGCATCCAGAATGCGCCTGACGATCAGATCGTGGTGCTACGCGGGGAGCGGATCATTGGCGCGATCTACGGACAGCGCATCACGGGCGCGCAGGCGCTGCGCGGCCTGCCGGCTCATCAGTTCGAAACGCTGCACGCGCCGGATGGGATGGTGGCGCAACTGCTCGGCGTCTGCGTCGATCCTGCCCACGCCCAGACGGGCATCGGCGAAGCCCTGGTGCAATTGGCGCTGCGGCTGGCCCGCGCCGCCGGCATCACGACCATCGTCGGCGTGACGCTCTGCCGCGATTTCTCAGCATCGGGCGAGAACGACGTCGCCGCCTATGTCGCCCGCAGCGATGCGAGTGGACTGCCGGTCGATGCCATCCTGCGCTTCCATGTCGCGCGCGGCGCCCGCATCCTCGATGTGCTGCCAGGAGCATTCCCCGGCTACATGGCAGGTGCCGAGGCCGGCGTGCTGATCGCATATGACGCCGGCCGGCTGGATGCGATCACCGGCGACGGCGCCGTCAAGCTTGATATCAACGCGCGCGACGTGCCGGAGATCGTCGCGGCCACGCTGCGCGATGTGCTGGGACCCTCTCGCGCCGCGGGCTTTGCGCCAGGACGCACGCTGCATGCGATGGGGCTGGACTCGCTGGACCTCCACAGCCTGAGAGCCGGGCTGAACCGGGCGCTCGGCACCTCGATCGACGCCACCTTCTTCTTCCGTCATCCCACGCCGGAGAAGATCGTCGAAGGCTTGATCGCGCCGCCTTCGTCATCGCCAAACCCGAAGGCCGCGCCGCATCGCACCGCCGCGACGTCAACCGTCCCTCACGGGCAGACGACGTCGACCCCTGTTGCCATTATCGGCATGGCCTGCCGCTTTCCCGGCAACGTCACCACGCCCGACGAATTCTGGACGCTGCTCAGTGAAGGACGCGACGGGATCACCGACGTGCCGGCGTCGCGCTGGAATACCGATGCGCTGTACGATCCCGCCGGCGGTCCCGGACGCATCACGACGCGGCGCGGCGGCTTCGTCGCGGATGTCGACCAGTTCGATCCCGGCTTCTTCGGCCTGTCGCCACGCGAGGCGGCGGCGATGGATCCGCAGCAGCGCCTGCTGCTCGAATGCAGCTGGGAGGCGCTCGAGCGTGCCGGCATCGATCCGAGCGGTCTCGCCGGCTCCGACACCCAGGTCGTCGTCGGCCTGTTCGGCCACGACTATGAGCGGATCGCCGGCGGCGCCGGGCGGCTCGACGGTCATTATGGCACGGGCAATTCCGGATCGATCGCGTCGGGCCGAATCGCGTACACGCTCGGCCTGCAGGGCGCGGCGCTCTCGGTGGACACCGCCTGCTCGGCCGGCCTCGTCGCCGTGCATCTCGCCGCCAAGGCGCTGCGCGCCGGCGACTGCCGGATGGCCCTGGCCGGCGCCGTCAACCTGATCCTCAGCCCCGAGCTCAGCATCGCCTTCTCGCAAGCCGGCATGCTGGCGCCTGACGGGCACTGCAAGCCGTTCTCGGCCGAGGCCAATGGCTACGTGCGCAGCGAAGGCTGCGCGGTGATCGCACTCAAGCGGCTGGATGACGCGCTTGCCGATGGCGATCCAGTGCTGGCCGTGATCGAAGGCAGCGCGGTCAACAATGACGGTCCGAGCAACGGCCTCACCGCGCCGAACGGGCTGGCGCAACAGGCCGTCATCCGCCGCGCGCTCGATGATGCCGGCGTTGCTGCCGAGGATATCGACTATGTCGAGGCGCATGGCACGGGCACGCCGCTCGGCGATCCCATCGAGTTCAACGCGCTGGCCGCCGTGCATCGCGGCCGCGCGCGGCCGCTGCTGATCGGCTCGGTGAAGAGCAATATCGGACACACCGAAGCGGCGGCCGGCCTCGCCGGCCTGATGAAGACCGTGCTCGCGCTCCGCAACAGTGCGATCCCGCCGCAGCTGCATCTCGGCGCCATCAACCCGCTGCTCGATCTCGCGGCGATCCCGGCGCGGCTTCCGACGCAGTTGCAGCCCTGGGAGCGGCGCGACGGACAGCGCCGCCGCGCCGGCATCAGCTCGTTCGGCTTCTCCGGCACCAATGCGCACGTCGTGCTCGCGGAAGCGCCGGACCTGGACGAGCGCCCCGACGATCCGCGGCAGCAGCATCTGCTCGTGCTCTCGGCGCGCTCGCCTGCGGCGCTTCGGGCGCTCGGGCAGCGCTATCTCGATTACTTCGCAACGAGCGGCGACACGCAGGCTCCCGACGACATCGCGGCCACAGCCGCGACGGGCCGCAGCGCGCAACCGCATCGCCTTGCCATCGTCGGCGCGGGGCCTGCCGCCTGGCGGCGCGAGCTGAGCAGTCATCTCGCCGGCGAGCCCTACGCGGACGTGATCAGCGGCACCGCCACCACGCCGCCTGTCGTCGCCTTCCTGTTCACGGGCCAAGGCTCGCAATATCCGGGCATGGCCGAGGAGCTCGCCCGCAGCCACCCCGGCTTCGCAGCCGCCTTGAACGAATGCGCCGAGCTGTTCGCGCCATTCCTCGACAGGCCGCTGCTGGAGATCATGAACCCGGCGGCTGGCCAGCCGGTCGTCATCGAGCAGATGAGCTATGCCCAACCGGCGCTGTTTTCGTTTCAATACGCGCTGGCGCGGCTGTGGATCGATGCCGGCATCACGCCGTCGGTGGTGATGGGTCACAGCCTCGGCGAGGTCACCGCTGCCTGCATCGCCGGCGTGCTCGATCTCCGCGAGGCCGCAGAGCTCGTCGCGATGCGCGGCCGGCTGATGCAGGCGACGCCGGATGGCGCCATGGGCGTCGTGTTCGCCGACGCCGCCTTCGTCGAGCGCCGCATCGCCGGGCGAACCATCGTGATCGCCGCCTATAACAGCCCGCAGAACTGCGTCATCTCGGGCGCTCCCGATGCGGTCGATGCCGCGCTCGCCGATTTCGCGCGCGAGGGCATCGAGGTTCACCGGCTGCATGTCTCGCGCGCGGGTCATTCGCCGCTGATGGAGAGCATGCTGGCGCCGTTCGGCGAGACCTGCCGCAAGCTCCATCCGCGGCCGCCCCGCATCCGCGTCGTCTCCAACGTCACCGGAGAACTGATCGACGACGAACTGACCGACCCCTTCTATTGGGTGCGCCATGTGCGCCAGCCCGTCCGCTTCCGTCAGGGCATCGCGACGGCCGCCGCGCTCGGCGCCAATGTCTTCCTCGAGATCGGACCACGCCCGGTGCTCACCGGCGTCGCTCGCGACTGCCTGACCGATAGCACCGTCGCGCTGTTGCCGAGCCTGGTGCCGACGGAGCCCGCATGGCAGACCTTGTCGCGCGCAGCCGGCGACTTGTTCGTGCGCGGTGCCGGCATCAATTGGCGCACGCTCGAATGTCGTCCGTCGCGACGCATCGCACTGCCGACCACGCCGTTCGAACGCAAGCGCTACTGGATCGACGCGGCTCCGGCCGCGGACTCGCAGCCCGCCTTGCGGCTCGACGCACCAGCGGCCGCGCCGTCGAGCCTGATCGGGCCGATGATCCCGCTGGCGCTGGACGGAACGGTGCACGCCACCACGCTCGGCGGCGGCCGGTGGCCGGCGCTGGAGACGCATCGTCTCGGCGAGACACCGACGTTATCAGCGGCGGCGATGCTGGCGATGATGATCGAGGCGCATGGCAGCGGTCCCGGCGGGACCTGCCCGATCAGCCTCGCGCCGCTGCGACTGTCGTCGATCGCATTCCGCCAGCCGCTGCCGCTCCCTGATCATGCCGTCGACGTGCAGACGCTGCTGCTGCCGCACGAGCCGGGAACGCGCCGTGCGCGGATCGCGAGCCGCGGCGCCGACGCGAGTTGGACGGTTCATGCCGAAGCCGAACTGAGTGATCTCGTAGCTGAGAGAGATGACGCCGCGATCACCGAGCCAAACGCGCTTCAGCATGCGCTGACGGCAGGCATGACCATCGATCAACTCATCGCACGCTTGCGGGCCGAGGGCTGCGAACCTGGTGTCGGGATGACGTGTCTCACGTCCCTCCGCGGCGGCCCCGGTGAAGCCATCGGACACATCGGTTCGGGCGACGTTCCGTCAGCGCTTGCGAACGCCATCCGGCTGGACGGGGCGCTGCTGGTGGCACAAGCCGCGCTGCCCGAGACCATCCCTTGCGGGATCCCGGCCGGCTGCGAACGCATCGATCTGCTCGGCGACATCGCGGGGCTCGCGTGGTCGCACGCGAAGCTGCGCAACGTCGCACCAGGCGGACGTGCCGCGGTGTTGGATCTGATGTGTTACGCCGCCGACGGCGCAACCATTGCCCGCATCAGCGGCATGACCTTCGTCCGCGCCGCGGCCGCGCCTCGGCCAGAGGCGCGAACCATCCACGTGATCGACTGGATCGACGCGCCGCACCGCAAGCTCCCGCTCCGCGCGGCTGCTTCGACCGCACGTCCTTGGCTGCTACTCGCTGACCAGGGCGAACAGGCGCAATCGCTCGCCGCGCTGCTCGGCAGCCGCGGCATTGTCAGCCATATCGTTGCCGATGATGCCGACGGGATCAGCCAGCTCGATGAAGGCATCGACGCGGTGGTCGATTTGCGTGCGTTGTCCACGTCATCCGATGCGAGCACGGCGCCGACAGAGAGACTGGCAACTTTGGCGCCGCGCGTGCTCGCCTCGTTACAGCAACTGACGCAGCTCGCACATCCGCCCAGGCGGCTGTTCGCACTCAGCCGCGGCGCGATGGCGACGCTCGCGGATGAGCCGACCGACGCGGCGATCGCCGCGCTGCAGGGACTTCCCTTGGTGCTCGGCCGCGAGCAGACCTGGCTCGGCGCCCGACTGATCGATATCGACACGTCAGCCCTGCGCGATGCCGCCTTCGCCGACTGGCTGATCGCCGATCTCTCCGACAGCGCCTCAGCCGAATGGCGCATGGCCTGGCGCGACGGCTCCGCCCGCGTGCCGCGGCTGCGGCTGTTTCAGCCGGCGACAGCGACGCGGCCGCACCAGCTCGCCGGCAAGACCCAGCTCATCGCGGGCGGCGGCGCACTCGGCGCCGCGTTGGCGCGCTGGCTCGCCGCCCACGGCGCCACCCATGTCGTCATCGCGAGCCGCTCGGCCGAGACCGCGGCACGCGCCCTTGCCGATGAGCTGCGCGGGCGAAACGTCACGGTGATGCTGCGCTCGACGGATCTCGGCCAGCGCAGCGACGTCGCCGCGCTGCTCGATGGATGCCGCGGCGTGATGCCGCCGCTCGGCGGTGTCTTCCACACCGCCGGAAGCCATGATGACGGCGTAATCGAGACGCAGAGCTGGGATCGCATCAAAGACGTGCTAGCGGCCAAGCTCGACGGGGCCTGGCATCTGCACGAGGCCACCGGCCATCTGCCGCTCGATCATTTCGTGCTGTTCTCGTCGGCCTTCGGACTGTTCGGCGCACCGGGTCTCGCAGGCTATGTCGCCGCCAATGCCGGGCTGGATGCACTCGCGCATGTCAGGCGGGCGGCGGGACTGCCGGCACTCAGCATCAATTGGGGCCCTTGGTCCGGCGCCGGCATGGTGGGCGCCGGCGAGCGGGCGACACAGCGGGAATGGATCCGACAAGGCCTGCGCGAGATGCCGGCCGAGGCTTGTCTCGCTGTGCTCGGTCAGCTCATCCGAACGGACCTTCCTCAAGCCGCCGTGCTGGACGCCGACTGGACGCAGTTCACCCGGGCCTGCGCCAGCACTCCGCCGGCCCTGATCGATGCGCTCGTCGCGCCAAAGGCAACGACAGCCGCTGGAGCTGTGCCGCTGCGCGTGGTCCGCTCGGAGCCTGCAACGGACAATCAGTTGCGCAGCGAGCTTGCGCGCCTGCCGGCCCGCCGCCGTCGCGCGGCGCTGGCTGATCATCTCGCCAGCCTGGTCGCCGCCGTGCTCGGCTTTGCCGGCGCTGCCGACATCGACCGCACCCGCGGCTTCTTCGCCCTCGGCATGGACTCGCTCGCCACGCTCGACCTGCGCAACCGCATCCGTGCGTCGCTCGGACATCGCATCGAGCAGACCACCTTGTTCAGGCACGGCTCGGTCGAACAGCTCGCGACCTTCCTCGACGCCGCGCTGTTCGAACAGCCGTCAGGACGCACCGGGGCGCGCGCATGACGAGACGACGCGCGCCCATCGCCATCATCGGCGCCGGCTGCCGCCTGCCGGGCGGCATCGCCGATATCGATGCCTATTGGGACCTGCTCAGCACCGGCCGCGATGCGATCGGCGAGTTGCCTCCGGGCCGCTGGGACAATGAAGCCCTCTTCGACACTGACCGCCGCGCGGCTGGCCGCACCTATGTCCGGCGCGGCGCCTTTCTCGACGATGTCGACGGCTTCGATCCGGAGTTCTTCAACATCAACCCGCGGGAGGCCGCGTCGCTCGATCCGCAGCAACGCCTGCTGCTGGAGGTCGCGTGGGAGGCCGTCGAGAATGCCGGTGTTCCCGTCGGCTCGCTGCGCGGCAGCCGCACCGGCGTGTTCGTCGGCATCGGCCAGCCGCAATACGCGCCGCGCGAACTGTATGGCGCAGACCCTACGCGCATCGGTCCCTATTCCGGCACGGGCGCCCTGCTCTGCTTCGCGTCGGGACGGCTCTCACACGAGCTCGGACTGAACGGACCGAGCCTGTCGCTCGACACCGCCTGCTCCTCGTCGCTGGTGGCGCTGCATCTCGCCTGCCAAAGCCTGGAGAACCGCGAATGCGACCTCGCGCTGGTCGCCGGCGTGCATCTGCACCTCACGCCGCAGGTCACGTTGTTCCTGTCGCGCACCGGCGTGCTCGCGCCGGACGGACGCAGCAAGGTGTTTTCAGCCGATGCCGACGGCTTCGGCCGCGGCGAAGGCTGCGTCGTGCTGGTCCTGCGCCGGCTGGAGGATGCGGGCGACGATGACGTGCTCGGGCTGGTGCGCGGCACGGCCGTCAATCACGACGGACCGGCGAGCGGCCTCACCGTGCCCAATGCGATCGCGCAGGAACAGGTCATTCGCGACGCGCTCGCCGCGGCCGACGTCCCGCCCGAGGCGGTCGGCTATGTCGAAGCCCACGGCACCGGCACGCGGCTCGGCGATCCGATCGAGCTGGAGTCGCTGGCCGCCGTCTTCGACACTCAGCAACGCATCTCCAAGCTCCCGCTTGGATCGGTCAAGAGCAGCATCGGCCATCTCGAAGCCGCGGCCGGACTGGCCGGCGTGCTGAAGACGCTGCTGATCCTGGACCATCAACAGGTGCCGCCGCAGCCGGGCGTCGGCACGCCAAACCCCGATATTCCCTGGGGTGCGCTGCCGTTCACGCTGCCGTCGCGTCTCGATCATCCGCAGCAGGAGCTGCGCTTCGCCGGCATCAGCTCGTTCGGCATGAGCGGCACCAATGCGCATGTGATCGTCGAGCGCGCCGATCGCAAGCCGCCGGCCGACAACGGGTCGTTGGCGCATCCGTCCACGCTGCTAATGTCGGCGCAGAGCCCGCACGCCCTGACGGCACTCGCCCACGCGATGCGCGAGCAGCTGCAGCACGCCAGCGACACCGAGTTTGCCGCGATCTGTTCGAGCGCGCTTCGGCAAAGGACGCCGCTGCGGCACCGCCTGGCCGTCATCGCGGATCGAGGCGACGAGGCACGCGCTGCGCTTGCGGCGATCGCGTCCGGCGCCACGCATCCAGCGGTGCTGCAGGGAGAGTCGACACGCCGGCGCGATGGCGCCGTGGCCTTCCTCTTCACCGGCCAGGGCGCGCAGCGTCCGGCGATGGCGCGCGCGCTGCACGGCTCTGAGCCGGTGTTCCGCGACAGCATCGAACGCTCGATCGCGGTAGCTACGCGCGAGTTCGACGTGCCGCTGCGCGATCTTCTGCTCGGCGACATCGATCCTACACAGCTCCGCCGCACCGGCTGGGCGCAGCCGGCGCTGTTCGCCTTCGGCCTTGCCTTGGCCGAGCAATGGCGCGCCTGGGGCGTGGTGCCGGACATCGTGCTCGGCCACAGCCTCGGCGAATACACCGCCGCCTGTGTCGCCGGCGCCTTCAGCCCCGATGACGGGCTGCGGCTGGTCTGCCGTCGCGCAGCGCTGATGCAGTCGCTGCCCGAGGGCGGCGCGATGGCGGCGGTGCGGGCGGATGCGGCGCGGATCGCGCCGCTCGTGCAACGCTATGGCGGCGAGGTCGAGATCACCGCGACGAACGCGCCGCGCAGCGTCACCATCGCGGGGCCATCACGGGCGATCGACGATGTCGTCGCGCGCTGCGGACGCGATGGCATCGCCGCACAGCGTCTCGACGTCTCCCACGCCTTCCATTCCCGGGCGATGGAGCCGATCCTGCCCGCGCTTCGAGACGCCGTATCGGAGGTCCGCTTCGCGCCGCCGAGCATCGAGCTGATCGGCAATCTCACCGGCGGTGTCGTCAGTGGCGACGAGGTCCCCGATCCCGATCGCTGGTGCCGGCATACGCGCGAGCAGGTGCGCTTCGAGGAGAGCATCCGGCAGCTCACTGAGCGCGACGTCACCGCCGTCATCGAGATCGGCCCGCAACCGGTCCTGATCGGACTGGGACGTCAGACCCTGCCCGATGCTGACATTCTGTGGCTGCCGAGCGTGGCGCCGGGGATCGCCGATACCAGGCAGATGCGCCACGCGCTGGCCGCGCTCACCGTCGATGGATTGCCGACTGATCTCGCCGCCAGCCAACCCGCGGCACCACGCGTGCGGCTGCCCACCACGCCGTTCAACCGCCGCCCGATCCGCCTGCCGTCATCCGCCGAAGCGGCAGCGCCGGCACCAAGCCGCAGTCACGTGATCGGCCGCAGGCTCGCGTTGCCGCAGGCGCAGGGCGAGCTGCGGTTCGAAACCGAGATCGCCGGGCGCGATCCGTTTCTGATCGAGCACCGCGTGTTCGGCGAGGTCATCGTCCCCGCCGCCTGGCATCTCGCGATGATCTTCACCGCCTTGCGAACGCTCTCCGCTACCGGTCCTCTGACGCTGCGCGACGTGACGCTGGTTCAGGCGGCGCATCTGCCACCGCAGGGCATCGTCATGCAGCTTGTGCTGACACCTGCCGGTCCCGGCATGCACCGCATCCGCCTGATGAGCCGCCGCGCCGAAGCCGATCCGTTCGATGATGATGGCTGGACGACCCATGTCACCGGCCGCGCCGAGCAGCATGCCGCTGCCGCAAGCCTTCCGGTCGAGCATGGCCGCTCGGCATTGAACGCCGAGGCGCTCGATGGAAGCGAGTTCTATGACGATCTCATCGCGCAGGGCTTCGATCTCGGGCGGTCGTTTCAATGGGCCGATGCGATCCGCTGCGATGGTCGCGAGCTGACCGCCGAGCTTCGGCGTCCGGCTCCCCTGGTCGATGTTGCCGATGCCGCTATTCACCCCGGGCTGCTCGACAGCGCGTTCCAGCTGCTCAGCCGGTTCTGGGACCGGCGCGACGCCGACCTGGCTCATCTGCCCTTCCGCATCGATCAGCTTCGGCTCTGGGCGCAGCCCATCGAAGGACAATTGTCGTGCACCGCATGGCGCGACGACGGCACGACCGCGACGGGAAACTCTCCGGCGGCCAGCGTGCAACTGACGGTCGGCCAGGCTCCGGTCCTCGTCGCAAACGGCTTCGTCTTCCGCACCGCGAGCCGCCGCATGCTGACCGGCGAGACCACGCCCGTCTCCATCAGAGCGCCTGCCAGGACACCATATCCGGCCGCGGCGACGGCTGCAGCCGCGCCGCCAACCGATCGGAGCCGTGCTGCGATCGAACGCCACCTGCGCGAGCTGCTCGGACAGGTTCTCGGTCTTGCCGACGTCGACACGATCACGCCGAGGACGCGATTGTTCGATCTCGGCCTGGATTCATTGGCGGCGCTCGAACTACGCGAAGATCTCGGCGAGCGGCTGGGCCATCAGCTGCACGCGACCCTTTTGTTCGACTACCCGACCATCGAGGCCCTGCTCGATCATCTCACCGGCCTGTTTGCTGATCCCGCTACGCCGCCCGCCAGTGGCATCACTCAGACCGTCAGCACGACCGAGATCGACGACCTCTCCGAGGAAGAGGCCGAGCGGCTGCTGCGTCAGGAATTGGAGCGACTGCAATGACATCACCTCACCCCGACCAGCCGGTCATCGCCACCTATGATGCCGCGGATCTCCCGGCGCGCCGCGACGAGCTGCTGGCGCGCCGCCAGCCGGCGGTCATCAACGGGCTGTTCAAGGGACGTCTGCTCGGCGAGCTGACCGATGCGCAGAAGGTGCGCGACGCCCTGGGCGATCTTCAGGTCATGATCGGCGTCAACTACATCGATGCCCACCTGTCCAACATCCGCAACTTCGTGCAGGGCAGCAGCGCGCCGATCGCCATCAACAAGAAGCCTGGCCTGCTGCGCGACTATCTCGACCTGATCGCGCGCGAGCCCATGACGCGCGCGCTCACCAGCGAGCAGCCGACGCCGCAACGAATCCTGGAGAGCTGTGATCTCAGCGCGGTCGGCATCGAGAAAGTGCATGGCGGCTACGGCAATCCGCTGGCGCAGCGCGGTGCGAGCGAGGCGCATTCCCTGATGTTCGTCGCGAATGCCGGCAATGCGTCGGATCTCCACACCGACTGGGACGGCCGTGACGTCCTGCTGCACCAGGTGTTCGGCCGCAAGCGCATCGTGCTGTTTCCCCCGGAGTCCGGCTTCAAGCTGTTTCCCATCGACATCTTCTCGACCGTCGCGGTGAACGCGATGAACGATGCCGAGCGCGCGGCGCTGATCGCCTATGCCGGCGGCGTCGAAATCGTGGTCGAGACGGGACAGACGATCCTGATGCCGGCGTTCTGGTGGCATCATGTCGGCTATGTCGATGCCGCGATGTCGGTGAGCTTCCGCTTCGGCGGCGTGACTGATCCCGACGCAGTCGCTCTGATCGGCAGCGTGCACCGCGATTGCCACATCCAGAACATCGTCGCCGGCACGCTGGACCCGCGCCGCGCGGATGCCTGCAAGGCGGCGGCACGACGGCTACGGGCTGCTGCCGCCGAACCGGCAGCGAGCGCGCGCGAGAAGTACCGGCAGATGCGCGTTCTCGCCGGCGAATGCTATCGCAGCACGCTGCTGCCCGGCGAGCACCCACCGGCGGAGCCGGTGATCACCGCCGAGGATTTTCTCGACGGTGCGCTGTGCGCGTTCTATCGCCGCCCGCCCGCCGGCCCCGCCTGGCGGCAGCGCATCTGGCAGAAGCGCGAGGCGTTCAACGAGGCGGTGCGCCGCTTCGGCCGACGCCTGGCCTATCAGGCCTGACACAGCAAGCGCCATGAGCACTCCCGAGCCCAAAGACCCGTCCTTGATCAAGCAGGCGCTGCTGACGATCCGCCGCCTGGAGGCGGAGATCGCGCGGCTCAAGACACCGGCGCCGGTCGCGATCGTCGGCATGGCCTGCCGCCTGCCCGGCGCCGAGACGCCAGCGCAATTGTGGGACAGTCTCGCGCGCGGGCACGACGCCGTAGCCGAGACGCCTCGGGATCGCTGGGACAATGATCGTCTCGTCGACCCGGATCCCGCCGCGCCGGGGCACATGACCGCGCGCCACGGCGCGTTCTGCGACGGCATCGATCGCTTCGATGCCGACTTCTTCAACATCGCGCCGCGCGAAGCCCATGCGATGGATCCGCAGCAGCGCATGCTGCTCGAAGTCAGCTGGGAGGCGCTGGAGCGCGCCAACCAGGATCCGACCGTGCTCTATGGCAGCCCGGCGGGCGTGTTCATGGGCCTCGGCACGTTCGACTACGCGACACTGCAGGCCGAGGACCGCGATCGCGTCGGTCCTTATCATGTCAGCGGCACGGTGCTCAGCGTCGCCGCCGGTAGATTGTCCTACGTGCTCGGCCTCACCGGTCCGAGCATGACCATCGATACCGCGTGCTCCTCGTCGCTGGTCGCGATCCACCAGGCCTGCCGCAGCCTGCAGCAGAACGAGTGCAACCTCGCTCTGGCGGGCGGCGTCGGACTGATCCTCAGTCCGATCCCGAGCATCGCCTTCTCCAAGGCGCAGATGCTGTCGCCGCGCGGCCGCTGCCGCACATTCGATGCCGGTGCCGACGGCTATGTGCGCGGCGAGGGCTGCGGCGTCGTGGTGCTGAAGCGTCTTGCCGACGCCGAAGCCGACGGCGACACCATCCTCGGGATCATCAGGGGCAGCGCCGTCAATCAGGACGGCGCCAGCGGCGGCCTGACCGTGCCGAGCGGCGCGGCGCAGGAAGCCGTCATGCGCGAGGCGCTCGGCCGCGCCGGCCTCGCCGCCTCCGATGTCGCCTATGTCGAGGCGCACGGCACCGGCACGCCGCTCGGCGATCCGATCGAGCTGCGCGCCATCGGCCGCGTCTATGCCACCGAACGCGCCACCCCGTTGCTGGTCGGCTCGCTGAAAACCAACTTCGGACACCTCGAAGCCGCAGCTGGCGTCGCCGGCCTGATCAAGACCCTGCTCAGTCTGCAGCATGGCGTGGTGCCACCGCATCTGCATTTCGAGGTGCCCAACCCGAACATCGATTGGCACCATTATCAGCTCGCCGTTCCGCGCGAGCCGGCACCGCTGCCGGCCGGCCGGCGCGTCGCCGCCGTCAGCGCGTTCGGCTTCTCCGGCACCAATGCGCATCTTATCATCGAGACGCCCCCGCCGGCTGATGCGCCGGAAGCGAGCGCGCCGCGCAACGAAGAGCTGCTGGTGATCTCCGCCAAATCTGCCGCGGCGTTGCGCGCTCAGGCGGACCGTCACGCCGATCTGATCGAGGCGCTGCCAGCGGGCGAACTCAGCAACTATTGTGCGACAGCCGCGACCTGCCGCGGTGCATTCGCGCATCGCCTCGCGGTGACGGCTGCCACGCCACGCGAATTTGCGTCGCGTCTGCGCGCGTTCGCGCGGGATGAAGCCGCTCCGGAGCTCAGATCTGCCGTCGTGCGGCATGCGAGCGGCGATCCCGAGCAGACCAGCGACCGTCGCGCCGCCGCTGCCGCGTATCTTGCCGGCCGCCCCGTCGATTGGACGCTGCTCTGGCCTGCGAAGACCTGGCGCAAGCGTGAGGTCGCGACGACGGCGTTCCAGCGACAGCGCTATTGGTTCGATCTCGCAAGCGGCACGCCGCGTTCTCTGTTCGGCGCGCTTATGCGCTCGGCGGCGCTCGGTGCGACGCTGTTTCAGTTCCGGCTCGGTGCGCCGCTGCAGCCGCTGCTCGCCGATCACGAGGTGCAGGGCACGCTCGTCGTCGCCGGCGCCGTCTGGATCGCGGTGGCCTGCGATGCGGCCGCACGCTGCGAGGCCGGTGGCCTGCGCGATGTCAGGTTGCCGCAGCCGCTCACGCTCGGGCGCGGCGCCGAAGTAGAAGGCGAGATCGCCATCCACGACGGCGACCAGGATCGCGGTCAGCTGACACTGATGAGCCGCGCCATGGGCTCGTCCACATGGCGCCGCTGCCTGACTGCCGAACTCGATCGACCGGAGACAGCGCTGCCGACGAGCGCGCTCGCGGCGCTCCGCGGCTCGTGTCGTGAGGTCGTCGACGTCACCGCGCTTTATGAACACGCACGACGGTTCGGGATCGCGCTTGGTCCTCGCTTCCGGTGGCTGCAGCAGGTCTGGCGCGGTCCTGACGAGGCCCTGGCGCACTGCGCGCCGCCCGAAGGCGTCATCGCAGACGAAGCCGGACCGCTGCATCCCGGGCTGATCGATGCCGGCTTCCAACTGCTGCTCGCGGCGCTCGGCGACGCTTATCGCGCGCCGATCGTGCCGGTGCGCTGCGCCAGCGTGCGCTGGACTGAACGTCCGGAGTTGGCGAGCGGCTGGTGGCACATGCGACTGACGCACCGCGACGCCGAGAGCGTGACGGCGGATCTGCGCCTGCTGTCGGACGGCGGCGCCACGCTGCTCGTGATCGAAGGCTTCGAAGCGCGTGCGATGTTGCCCGACTGGCTCACGTCCGCCGATGCCGCGCCCGATGCCTGGTTCATCGCCGAGCAGTGGCGCGAACGACGGCTGCATCGGCCCGGCATTCGCGAACTCGCGGCAAGGACCGGAGAAGAAGGCGCGCGGCTCTCCACGGCGCAGCCCTATGCCGCCTATCGCGAAGGCCAGCGCGTGCTCGATGACGTCAGCCTGTGTTACGCGGCCCATGCGCTTCAAGCCCTCGGCTGGCGCCGTCATCTCGCACACGACGGCTCCCTCGAGACGATCGCGTCGCGTTTCGGCATTGCGCAGCACCAGCGTGCCCTGTTCGCGCGCATGCTCTCGATGCTGGCGCAAGCCGGCCTCGTGACCGCGACATCGACCGGCTATGCCGACCGGCTCGAGCGGCCACTGCCGCCGGTTCCACCCGCCGATCTGCGCGACCATTCGATCGCCGCCGAGTGGCGCCTGTTGTCGCGCTGCGGCCCTCGGCTGCCCGAGGTGCTCACCGGCGAGCTCAATCCGCTCGAACTGCTCTCGCCCGCCGGCGATCCGCACCTGCTCGCCGAACTGTATTCGGAGCCGTTGCCAACACGTTGCTTGAACACGCTGGTGAAGCAGGCGCTGACGGACTGGGTGGAGCGAGCCGGCCCCGGCCCGATCCACGCGATCGAGATCGGCGCTGGCACAGGCGCGACCACGGCCGCCGTGCTCGACGCCCTGCCGGGTGACACGACGCGCTACGTCTTCACTGACGTCGGCACAACATTTCTCACCAACGCGCGCGAGCGCTTCGGCGACCGCATCGAGACACAGCGGCTCGACATTGAGGCCGATCCGGCCAGCCAGGGCGTGACCCAGGGAAGCTTCGATATCGTCATCGCCGCCAACGTCCTGCATGCGACGCGTGACCTCGCGGCCACGCTCACACATACGCGTCAGATGCTGGCGCCCGGCGGATTGCTGGTGCTGGTCGAGGCGGTGACGCCGCAACGCTGGCTCGATCTGACCTTCGGCATGACAGAGGGCTGGTGGCGCTTCGACGATGATCGGCGCAAGACGGGGCACGCCCTGCTCGACATCCCCGGCTGGACGCGAATGCTCGCGCGGCACGGCTTCGGCGAAATCTCGCCGCTGCTTGGCGCAGAGCCGTTCGGCCAGACTGCCATCCTCGCGCGTGCTGGCCGCAACATCGACAGTGAATGGCTGCTCATCGCCGATGAGGGCGGAGAGGCCGCGCGGCTGGCGCAGTTGCTGTCTGACACCGGTGCGCCGTGCAGCCTGACGCGCCGATCCGAGCTTTCCCGCCGCGTAAACGCAGCGAAGGGCCGCCTTCACATCGTCGATTGCACGGCATTGGATGCGGCCGGCACAACCGGCGTCGCCGTCGAGGCGATGCGCACGGCGGTTCTCAACACCACCGCTCGCGGCCTCGCGACACTGCAGGTCGCAGCATCGCTGTCCTCGCCGGCGCGCGTGAGCATCCTGACGCAAGGCGCAATCGCCACGACGCCGGGCGATCCCGTCGACGGCCTCGCCGCATCGGCTCTGCCGGGCCTGATGAAAGTGGCCGCACTCGAGCTACCAAATCTCTCCGCCCGCCTGATCGATATCGACGCCGGCACGACTACTGCCGATCTCCTCGCGGTGCTCGAGAGCAGCGAGGCTGAAACGCTGCAGGCTGTCCGCAACGGCCGCCGTCTGGTGGCACGGATCGCACCGGCCGCGCCGGAGCGGGCCGACGATCCGCCGCCTGCTCTCGCCCTCGACGGCATCCAGCTGATCACCGGCGGCTATGGCGGTCTTGGATTGGCGCTTGCCGAGGCGCTGGTCGCAAAGGGCGCGCGCAAGCTCGCGCTGGTCGGGCGGCGTGGGCCCGACGAAACCATCAGCAAGCGTCTCGCGCAATGGAGTGCCGCGGGCGTGGAGATCCACGTGCTGTCCGCTGATGTCGCCAACGAAGCGGACATGCGCACCGCACTCTCCACTCTGCCCCGCGACGTGCCCATCCGCAGCGTCTTTCATGCCGCCGGCGTGCTCGACGATGCCTTGCTGAGCGAGCAGTCCGCGGAGCGGCTGGCCCGCGCGTTCGATCCGAAGGTGACGGGCGCGCTGGTGCTGCATCGTCTGTTTGCACAGACCGATCTCGCCTGTTTCGTGCTGTTCTCGTCGGCCGCATCGCTGCTCGGCTCGGCGGGACAGGCCAGCCATGCCGCGGCCAATGCCTGGCTCGACGCACTCGCTGCACATCGGCGCGCGCGCGGACTCGCAGCGATCAGCATCAACTGGGGCGCCTGGTCCGAGACGGGTGTCGTGGCGGGTCTGGACCACCAAGCCAATCTGCAGCGCCTCGGCATCGGCGCGATCCGGACGGCGCAAGGACTCGACGCGCTGTTTCGAATCCTCAAGGCCAATCCCACGCAAGTCGGCGTCGTGCCGCTCGATCTCGACCGCTTCCTGGAGCGGCGCGGAACGGCGCCGGAGTTCGACGAGCTGCGCGGCCGCGAACGGCGGCAGGCCCGGATCGATGCTGTTGAGGAGCCCGGCCATTCGGACGAGACGCTGCTCGCGGGAGTGTTGGCCGATCTCGCAAGATCGCTCGGACGTGGCTCCGGCGACGGCATCGATCCCGACCGTCGCCTGGCGGAGCTCGGTCTGGATTCGTTGAGCGGCCTCGACCTGCGCAACCGCCTGCAAGCCCGAACGGGCATCCGTCTGCCGGCCACCGTGATATTCGATCATCCCACCCCGCGGCTGATCGCGTCGCATCTGGAAGCGCTGCGAGCCGACGCGTCGCTGGCCGAACCTCCTGCCGCTGCTGACATGCCGCCACCGTCCGAAGATGCGCTCGACGGTCTGTCGGAAGACGAACTCGACGCGCTGATCGACATGCTCGCTCCGGAGGGCACCGGCCGTGACTGACAACAACGCTATCAGACTGAGCCTGTCGCGAATTGCGGCGGGCGCTCCGGACCGGCCCTGCGAAACGCCGCTCCATCTGACCACCCGCGTCGTGCAGGCAACCAGCGAACGGCAGACGCCGCAGCCCGCCATCCAGCCCGCCTCGACGGTGTTCTTCGACAATGTCGAGAGCCTGCATGAGGCCGAGGCCAATCCGTTCGACGTGTTCTTCTATGGCGGCATGGGCACGCCCGCGGTCAGCCGGATCGAAACGGCGGTGGCCCAGCTCGAGCTCGGCGAGCGCGCCATCCTGGTTTCCAGCGGCAGCGCTGCGGTCACGACCGCCCTGCTCGCCTTTGCCCGGTCCGGCCAGCATCTCCTGGTCGTCGACACCGTCGCCTCCAGCACCCGCCGGTTCTGCGAGACCGTGCTGCGCGGCCTCGGCGTCGAGATCGAATTCTACGATCCGGCGATCGGGGCCGATATCGCCCGGCTGCTCCGCCCGGACAGCTGCGCGGTCTACATGGAGTCGCCGGGCTCGCTGTCGCTGGAGATGCAGGACGTCCCGGCCATCGCGGCTGCGGCGCGGGCGCGGGGCGTCGTCACCATCCTCGACAACAGCTGGGGCGCGTTCGGCGCCTTCCGGCCGTTCGACCATGGCGTCGATGTCGTCGTGGTGTCGCTCGGCAAGCAGGCGGCGGGCCATGCCGACCTGATGCTCGGCGCGCTCGTCACGTCGCATCGCCATGCCGCGCGGCTGAAGGATATCGCGGTGCAGCTCGGCCACGTGCCCGGCGCGTTGGAATCGTATCTCGCGCTGCGCGGGCTGCGCAGCCTGCCGCTGCGCGGCGAGCGGCAGCTGCGAACCACGATCGAGCTCGGCCGCTGGTTTTCGGGCCGCGCCGACGTGCGGCGCGTGCTGTGCCCGGCGCTGCCGGGCGCGCCCGGCCACGAGCTGTGGCGCCGCGACTGCAGAAGCGCCGCCGGGCTGTTGACCGTCGCGTTCACGACTGAGGCCCGCGACGACGTGATCGCGGCGATCAACCGCCTCGCGCTCAGCCGGCTCGGCTTCGGTTGGGGCGGCGCCGAGAGCCTGGTCCTGCCGATCCTCGAGCCGCCGCCGCGGCTGTTCGCGCGGCAGCCGGCCGACGAGTTCTGGGTCCGCATCTCGACCGGCCTCGAAGAGGCCGCCGACCTCATCGCCGACTGGTCGCGCGCGCTCGACCGGAGCGCATAACGTTCACGCGGCGAGATCGACAAGGCTGCCGCCCTGCTCGAAATGATCGAGAAAGATGCCGCCAAGCACGCGCGTGGTCGTCATCGCCGTCAATGAGAACACCGCGACGCCGTAGAGGTTGGCGCCGGGCACCACGCGGCTGAGCGCCGCCGTGGTCAGCCCTCCAGCGACCACCGGCGTGGCCGCGGCCATCAGGCTGGCCACGATCGGCCGGGCCTGGTCGTATTGGAACGGCACGCCATACTCTTCGGCGAGCTTCTTCAGCATGTGGAGCACGATCAGCCCGACGCCCACGGGTCCCGCGAACGGGATCGGGATCAGTCCGCCGGCGGCCGCGTAGGCAGCGTAGCGCTCCACGATCAGCTGCGCGCGGTCGCGATGCGGCGGCACGGCGGCCATCGACGCGGGCGCCAGCGCCGGCGCGACCACCTCATCGACCGGATCGGACTCCGCCTCACGCGACGCAGCCTTGTCCTTTGCGGCCTTGCCGTCCTCGATCTTGTCACCGATCTTGGCATCGCCGGCGCCGGGCGCACCCGTGCCGCGCATCTCTCCCATCGTCCGGCCGACCGCCTTCGGCAGCTTGCGGCTCATGCCGCGGCCTCATGCAGCAACAGGCGATCGATCTCGTTCGCGATCGCGGCGATGTCCTGCGCGGCGCGGCCGCCTTCGTCGACGAGATCGGGCGTCGCGCCATACAGCGCGGCTTCCGGATAGGCGACGCGGTTCTGCATCTCGCTGTCGAGCAGCGGGAAGCCCGCCTTCATGATCTCCGCGCGGATGTGCTTGGCGATGACCGACTCGCGCGTGGTCTGGGTCAGCAGGCAGCGGAACAGCGGCCGCCAGCCCTTGATGCCGTTGACCAGGATCGCCAGCGTGTCGAGCATGGCGTCGACATCCAGCGGCGACGGCTTCACCGGCACGATCACGAGATCGGCGGCGGCGAGCGCGCCGAGCGTCGACGGCGTGCGGAACCCCGGCGTGTCGATGATGACCAGCGCCGATTTGGCGAGCTCCTTGGCGGTGCGCCAGACGCCTTCCGTGGCGTCTTCCACGATCCGCAAGCCCGCCAATCCGCGCTGCCGCTGGGCGATCCGCACCACCGAGCGCTGCGGATCGGCGTCGACGAGGACGACCCTGCGCCCGCTGAGGTGCCAATGCACCGCGAGACAGGTCGCGACCGTGCTCTTGCCGCTGCCACCTTTCAGCGTGGCCAGCGTGATGATCCGGTTGGTCATGTCAGCCCACCCCGAGCCCATGCTCGTATCGAGATAGGAGCATAATGCGATGCACGCCGATTCTGCCACAATTCGTCCGCTTGTCCAACGCGCGGCTGTTTCCCGCCGAAATCAACGGCCGCGGGCAGCTTTCGCTTGACGGCGGCGGGCTGCAACGGGACTTATCCAGTCCCATCGTCCGCCGAAGAAGTGCGTTGTCATGACTGCCGATCCGCTCTCGATCCTCAAGACCGTGTTCGGCTATGACAGTTTTCGCGGGCGGCAGCGCGACATCGTCGACCACGTGATCGCCGGCCACAACGCCTTCGTGCTGATGCCGACCGGCGGGGGCAAGTCGCTGTGCTACCAGATCCCGGCGCTGGCGCGTCCCGGCCTCGGCCTTGTGATCTCGCCCTTGATTGCGCTGATGGAGGACCAGGTCACGGCGCTGCGCCAGGCTGGCATCAAGGCGGCCGCGCTCAATTCGCGGCTGTGGGGCGCGGAGAAGGACCTGCTGTGGCAGGACATCGACCGCGGCGAGCTCGATCTGCTCTACATGGCGCCGGAGACGCTGCTGAAGCCGGAGAACATCGACCGCCTCAAATCCGCGCAGCTGTCGCTGATCGCGATCGACGAGGCGCATTGCGTCTCGCAATGGGGCCACGACTTCCGGCCGGAATACCGCGCCCTCGACTGCCTCGCCGAGCTGTTCCCGAAGATCCCGCGCATGGCGCTCACGGCGACGGCGGATGCGCCGACGCGGGCCGAGATCGTCGAGCATCTCCACATCGGCGAGCACAACAGCTTCATCGCCGGCTTCGACCGCCCGAACATCCGCTACGGCGCGGCGGAGAAGGTCAACAGCATGCAGCAGATGCTGGCCTTCCTGAAATCGCGCGAAGGCGAGAGCGGCATCGTCTATTGCCTGTCGAAGCGCAAGACCGAGGAGGTCGCGGCTTCGCTCAGCGAGCACGGCTTCCCGGCGCTGCCCTATCACGCCGGCATGGAGATGAAGGCGCGCGAGAAGAACCAGCGCCGCTTTCAGCTCGAACAGGGCCTGATCATGGTCGCGACCATCGCCTTCGGCATGGGCATCGACAAGCCCGACGTGCGCTTCGTCGTCCATGCCGACCTGCCCTCCAGCATCGAGGCCTATTATCAAGAGACCGGTCGCGCCGGGCGTGACGGGCTGCCGTCGGAGACCCTGATGCTGTACGGCGCCGAGGACATCGCGCTGCGCCGCCGCTTCATCGACGAATCCGACGCGCCCGATGCGCGCAAGCGCACCGAGCGCCGCAAGCTCGACGCCCTGCTCGGCTTCGCCGAGACCTGCCAGTGCCGCCGCCAGGTGCTGCTGCGCTATTTCGGCGACGATTGCGAGCCGTGTGGCAATTGCGACATCTGCCTCGACCCGCCGCAGACCTTCGACGGCACCATCGCCGCGCAGAAGCTGCTGTCCTGCATTCACCGCACCGGCGAGCGCTTCGGCCAGATGCATGTGATCGCGGTGCTGCTCGGCGAGCGCGACGAGCGCATCGAGCGGCTCGGCCATGACAAGCTCTCGACCTTCGGCATCGGCACCGAGCACGACCGCAACGCCTGGCGCTCGATCGTCCGCCAGCTCGTCGCGCACGGGCTGATCAGCGTCGACATCGCCGGCCATGGCGGCCTGTCGATCTCGCCCGAGGGCCGCCAGTTCCTGCGCGACAAGCCGCAGCTCAGCCTGCGCGTGCTGAAGAAGACCCGGCGCGACCGCAAGGCCAGGGAGCGCGAGACCGCGGCGGCGTTCCCCGACATCGACCGCGAGTTGTTCGACAAGCTGCGCACCAAGCGCATGGAGCTTGCGAGAGAACAGAACGTGCCGCCCTACGTCATCTTCCACGACAAGACCCTGGCCGAGATGGCCGCGCGCCATCCGCGCACCACGGCCGAGCTCGCGGCGATTCCGGGCGCCGGCACCGTCAAGCTCGCGCGCTATGGCGACGCCTTCGTCGCCGTCATCAACGCGCATGATGCCGGTCGCTAGCGCGGCGGGCACGGGCGTCTTTCCACTTATCGAACAACACATGTGAGATCGCGATCCCGCGGCGCGTCGCGCCCGAGTTTTGCATCAGTCGACCTCTTCGTTGAAGAAGAGGCGCAGGGAAGACCGGGTATCGACCGATACCCGCGGTCCGCGTGCAGCAAATAAGCACGCGGCAGAACCACAGGTTCAGCCCAATATCCGGCCTTCCCTGCGCGACGGTTTTGCGGGTTATAGGCGCTCTCCCCGGGGACCGGCTGTCTTGCCCCCGTCGCCAGCGGATCATCATCACCACCGGCTTGGTCTCAGCGTCGGGAGACTAGGACCACACCATTTCGCCGTCGCATCGCTCCGTTCGTCGGCGCAAACCAGGTTCACGCTGCGGACCAATGCGCCCATCGCATCTCCGGCTCGACGCTTCATGACGATCGCGAAACGTCCCTCTTCAGCGAGCCGGGATGCGCGGAAATGTGCAGCTGATTTGCCCGACGACACAAGGGATGAGTCCGCGACAAACTGGCTCGACGGGCAGTTAGCGCAGGGGTGACATGCGGAAGTTGCCCGTCGTGCAGACGGGATCACATCAGCCTGGCCGAAAGCTCATGACCCCTCGCGAGCAAGAATTGACTTAGATCGCTCAAGAGTACAGCACCGAAGAGCGGACATGCTGTGCTCCGCGACCAGGGGGATATCGAGCGCGCCCCATCGGAATCAGGGCTCGTCGAGCCTCCTCATCATGCCACCGTTGATTTCCACTCTGACCGGGCGAATGCCGCGGCGAGCCATCTCCTCCCGTTCGGAGGCGAAGGTGCCCTTAGGGTTACATTCCGAACTCAAAGATGCGTAGTGACTGCTTCTATGAGTGATGGAATCGATAGGTTTAGCATCGAGGTCAATGTCCCAAAAGAACGACCTGCAGTCCTCATCCTCTGTTGCGGCCGCCGGACGGCATTTTGGCAATTCCGATATGCGTGACTCACAATGTATGGTGTCTCGGTAAAAATGCTGCGGCACGCCCACGCATTCCGCCCTCCATCTCCAAGGGCTGATCTTGTCGATCGAGCATGCATCGCGGTGGAGTGAATACACGATGGCAAGTTCCGGCCTGTTCAATGCAGTGAGAGAGCGCTGCATTGCCTCTTCGGTTGACGGCGCGTTGAGCACCCTGATCGCCGTCCACGCCACAAATGCGCTGCATGCAATGACCGTAAGCCCTCCCCAATTGAGCAGCTTCATATCCAGTTGCCTTTCAGCGAGACGAGAAGCCGTCTCTACCAACCTGCCGGTTTGCAGCAACCGCCGATCTTGACAAAAGTCAGTATATATCCGCCAGAGTGAAGGCGGATTTGTCCGGAGCTGTGGGGCTTTCGGGTTCGCTGCCCGACGACGAGCGCTCTAAGCCACAAGCCGTCTATCGCTTTCGCCGCAGGTCACTTCCGGTTGTGTCCTGCGAGCCGACGTCGCCTTTGCCGGTCGGAAGCTCCGAGATGGGCCAATTTCGGAAGTTGCGATTCAACCAAGCCAGTTCCGATCTATCACCAACAGCGAACACTCGGCGGCGCGGGCGGCGGACGGAGCCTCAGTCCCGAGCGGTCTTGCGGTTCTGAGATTGATCGCCAGCCATTACTTGCTCGCCTGTTCGATAGGCAGGTCGCCATGGTCCCGACTCAGGCAAGCAGATTTGGGTGCTGATCGACCTTGCCTAGCCTCGTCAGGCGAAAGCCGGGTTTGATCAAAGCCCCCGGAGCAATGACGGCGTTCGCGCCAATGCGGGCGTTATCTCCAATCAGCGCGCCGAACTTGTCGACACCGGTGTCGATAACGCTTCCCTGCCAGACGATCCTGATGCGCTTGTCGTCCATCTCGTTACGATAATTCGCAACGATGGCGCCCGCCTCGATGTTGACGCCGGCGCCGATGATGGAATCGCCGACAAAACTTAGATGCGCCACCTTGGAGGCGCAAAACATGATGGTCGTCTTGAGCTCGCATGCCGGCCCGACAATGCATTCCTCTCCGAGGAATATGCCGCCGCGCAGATATGCGCTTGCCGCCACGAACGATCCGGGACCGATGATTGCGGGGCCCTTGATGATCGCACCGGGCTCGATCGTCGAGGATTCATGGATCGCCTTATCGCCTTCGAATGCGTAGCCGGCACCGAGACCGCATATCATTGAGCGAATGAGCTCGGAGGCCTGGGTGGTGATCTGCCACGGCTCCAATCCGTGCCGTGCGAAGCTGCTCGAATGCCATGAGGCGACGAAAGCGCTTGGATCGATCATGGAATGGAGTCTCGTGTGACGGCTGAAATCCTCGGCAAACGCGAAGTCGGAAAACAGCTTATGCAGGTTTACCGGTCTCGTCCACGTCGTCAAGATCAGCCAGCGCGCGGGTGACGAAAGCCTTCCTACATCGTAAAGGGGCTGGTTCGAGTCCGGTTTGGGTCAAAAGCCGCCGTCTGGTCGGCCAGCACCCTACGTCCGGTCGCACTCCAACTGCAAGCGTCCCAGGCGCCGACTGGAACGTCCGGCGAAACTCGGAGAAGAGTTCCGGTGACCTTCAGCTATCGACGACGTTCACGAGGTTGCCCGCCGGATCACGAAAGAAGAACCGACGAAGTCCCCAGCTTTCCGTAACGGGACCATAAACCACTTCCGCACCGGCTGCTCGAACCGCGCGCTCGGTCGCGGCGAGATCGGTGACTCCAATGGAAATAACAGGTAGCTCTGTGCCAGCGCCGCCCTCGGACGCAGTGTGCAGCTCGATCTTCTGGCTTGTGCCTTTGCCTAGAAAAGTGATCCAACCCATGTCGAGGGGGAGATCGAGCTCGAACACCTGCTGATAGAATGTTGCCAACGCCGTGGGGTCACGGGCGGAGAGATTAGCGACAATTCTTGTCACGGCCATCTTCAGACCACTCCTTGCAATGCTGACTTCAGGATAGTCATTTATCGATCACAGCGGCCGGTTCTCACCTGTACGTTTTGAAGGCGAGAACGATTTCCTGAAGGATGGCGCTAGTCGGTTTCGATGGCAGAGGCGGACTTCGCTGACCTTGCAGCTTCAGTTGTCTCCCCAAGCGGCACAGACAACTCCCGCAATGGCTCCGGGTAAACTCGCGAGCAAAGCACCCGGGTGATCAAGACTGAGCGGGAGTGGAACGAATTCAATCAGAACGAATGAGAGAATGCCACCCGAGAGCAGACATCCGAGGCTCCTCGACCAGAGCGGCATTGACCGATCTATCAACTCGCGATCAATGCAATAGACGAGGCCCCCAAGGGGAAGCCCAAATAGATAGATGAAGGGCCATCCGACCAATGTACCGATGATGAGCAACGCTGGCTTTCCGAGCACGGCGCACAGAACAATCCAGCCGATCACCGGCCCAGCCAAGGCGAAGATGTATTGGCGGCGAACTTGTCCGGCATCGATCATCAGGCGACGGTACTCTCGTTGCACCAAACGTGCTCTTTTCTCAACCACTGGGAAACGACCAGTTCCGTCCGAAAATCGGCAACTACATACAACCCGCGTCAAGCCAAAAGGGCGACCTGACTTCCGCAATGCACCAATGGCCGGCCTGGCCGGTCATGCGCGGAACCGACGCGGATATGCCAGACCGAGCCAAGGCCTACGGCCTGAAAAATAGCGATGCGGCATGCATTGTGGTCGCCTGGCGGAATTGTCTGACATGAATCAATAGCAGATACCGATAACCAGTCCTCGGACCGGCTCTCCCGGAGGTCAGTCGACGACTATGCTCTTCGCCACCGCTTCCGCGATCTTGATGCCGTCGATGCCGGCGGAGAGAATTCCGCCGGCATAGCCAGCGCCCTCGCCGGCGGGAAACAGCCCTTTGGTGTTGAGGCTCTGGAACGTGTCGTCGCGCGTGATGCGAATGGGGGAAGACGTGCGTGTCTCCACGCCGGTAAGAACCGCATCCCCCATATCGAAACCGCGGATCCTGCGGCCGAACACAACGAGCGCCTCGCGGATCGCCGCGATCGCATAGTCGGGCAAGCACGCAGAAAGGTCAGTCGGTGTGACGCCTGGCTTGTAGGACGGGATAACGCTGCCGAGCGACGTTGAAGGTACGCCGGCAAGGAAGTCGCCGACACGCTGCCCCGGCGCCGCGTAAGTGCCGCCCCCCGCAACAAACGCCGCCGACTCCCAGCGCCGTTGGAAATCGACCCCCGCCAGCGCCCCGCCCGGAAAATCGCGCGGGGTAATCCCGACCACGATACCCGCGTTGGCGTTGCGCTCGGCGCGTGAATACTGGCTCATGCCATTGGTGACCACGCGTCCAGGCTCGGACGTTGCTGCGACCACTGTGCCGCCCGGACACATACAGAAACTGTAAACGGCGCGATCATTGGAGGCATGATGGACAAGCTTGTAATCCGCGGCGCCCAGAACAGGATGCCCCGCGCGAGCGCCGAACCGCGCCGCATCGATAACAGATTGCGGATGCTCGATCCGGAAGCCGATTGAGAACGGCTTCGCCTCCACGTGGACCCCGCGATCCGCCAGAACCTGGAAAGTATCGCGCGACGAGTGGCCGATCGCGAGCACGACATGGCTTGCTGCGATGCGCTCACCGTCGGACAGTATGACGCCACGGATGCGCCGCTCACCGTTGCTGGACGTCTCGATATCGAAATCCGCAACGCGGCTCTTGAAACGGTATTCTCCACCAAGCCCTTCGATCGTGGCCCGCATGTTCTCCACCATCTTCACGAGGCGGAAAGTCCCGATATGGGGGTGAGCTTCGGTGAGAATTTCAGATGGCGCGTCCGCCTTGACAAACTCGGTCAGCACCTTGCGGCCGAGGTGGCGCGGATCCTTGACCTGGCTGTAGAGCTTGCCATCGGAAAACGTTCCCGCGCCACCCTCGCCGTATTGCACGTTCGATTCTGGATCAAGCACAGAGCGGCGCCATAGCGCCCAAGTGTCCTTGGTGCGCTCCCGCACCACTTTGCCGCGCTCCAGAATGAGCGGCCGAAAGCCCATCTGGGCAAGCACAAGCGCCGCGAACAGTCCACAAGGCCCGGCACCGATCACGAGCGGCCGCACGCGCAGGCTTTCGGGCGCGCGAGCGACAAACCGGTAAGTCATATCTGGAGCGGGAACAACATCCTTGTCCTTTGCGAAGCGCTTCAGCACGGCCGCTTCGTCCCTCACCTCGACATCGAGCGAATAGACCAGCGCGATGTCGGACTTTTTACGTGCGTCATGGGCGCGCCGGAATATCGCGCACGAGAGCAGATGCTCCACCGGTATGCGCAACCGAGCGGCGGCCGCCTTCTTGATTGCTTCAGCCGGATGATCCAGCGGTAACTTGATTTCGGTCAGGCGAATCACTTGCACCGCGACGAGTAGGTTGGAATTGCCATCTTGTAGCACAACAAAGGCGCGGCGTATGACGCCATCCGTATCCGCAAGGCGACATGTTCGCTCTGGGTCAAAAGCTGCCCTCCGGCCGTCCGACGGCTTACTCCGGGTTACATCTCGGGAGCGGACGTCGCCGGGCGCAGACCGGCGGTACGAGTTGGCCCAGAAGCGACATCGAATAAAACCGGCTGTCCATCACTCCTGATCTTGCTCTGACTCAACGAGCCAGCCGATGCGCGCCAAATGCTCAACCACTGGGCGCAGGCGAGATTCATCGTGAATGCCCCCAAGCATGCCGATCGTTAAAGCATTCGCGACAAGGGCGGCAGGACTTCCGAAAAAGCCCGCCGAGCGGCCTGATAAGGTCGTCACGAAGCAATGCTCGCGCGGTGCTCGCCGTGTTGAGCAAGGGCACCAGCGAACTTGGGCGCGGTCTTCCGCATCGCCGACAGGCCTTCGCGCATCGTGATCTGCGGCGTATAGCCCAACTCGGCTTGAGCCTTGCGGATGCTGATGGTGAACGGCTGGCCGATAAGGCGTAACATCTGCCGCGTAATCGGCGGTTCACCCTTGAGGCGCAGCCTACGCCACGCGACGCCCATCATCCCGGCCATCATCCAGACAATCCTGAACGGGACCGCCTTGTCCGGTGCAGTCACCTCGCGCGTGGCAAGCAACGACGAAATGAAGCTTTTCAACGTGCTCTGCTCGGCATCCGCGACGAAATAGGCGTGGCCGCCGCGACCCGCGTCTGCGGCGAGAAGCAGCGCATGACACAGATTATCGACATGACAGCTCGACATGGCCTGTTCGCCACCGGACACCCACTGCCATCGTCCGGCCTTCACCGTCTCCACCATGTGATCAAGAGTCGGCATCTCGCCGCCCCAAATGAATGGTGGCCGCAGTGCGACCGTCTCCAGACCTGGCCTCACGCCGTTGGCTGCGAGCAAAGCGCACTCACCTTCGGCCTTCGATGATCCATAAGGCGAGAAGGCCCGCGTGTGCAGAGGGAAGCTCTCGTCGACATCGAACATTGGTTCGGGATCGCCCATGACAACGGCCGCGGCACTCACGGCGACCACGCGGCGCACGCTGCTCGTCGCAACTGCAGCTTTGACGACCGAGCGCGTACCCTCGACGTTGACCGTGTCGAAGACTTTCTGCTTTCCCCAAAGCTTGAAGTGCGCGGCCACGTGGAAAACGACCTCGCATCCGTCCATCGCTCGTCGCAGCGATTGTTCGTCGTTGAGTTCGCCGGGGACGACGCTTGCTCCGAGACCCTTCACCTTTGCCTCGCTGTCCGCGCTGCGGGCGAGCGCACGCACTTGCCAACCCTCCCTGAGAAGACGCGCGATCAGGTGACGTCCGACGAAGCCTGAGCCACCCGTCACAAGAGCGAGGCGCGGAGGGCGGGACGATGAAGCGGTAGCAATCATGACGGACCTCTTCTGCTGATGGTCCGATCCTGATGATCACTCGTTCAAAAGTCAACGAACATATTTCATATTTTGTTCGTTTGCGTATTCGGAGACCCACCGTTATTGTGATGGGACCATGAAATCGAAGGATTCCACCTCCGCACCCCCCTCTCCCGACGACGAAAATTCGTTTCGGGCGCAGATTCTGGATGCGGCGCGTGATCAGGTGCGACGTCATGGCGAAGCCAAGACCAACGTTGTCGATGTCGCCCGGGCCATGGGTACGTCACACACGACGATTTATCGCCACTTCCGCTCCAAAGCTGACCTCTTCGATGCGCTCGTCGTCGAGGCCATGCGTGATGAGGAAGAGATGGCGCGTCGCTTCGCGGACGCCAAAGGACCATTCGCAGAGCGGATCGAGGGCATGGTGCTTGCGCTGCACGCCCGCAAGCGCGAACGCTTCGTTGCCGACCCGGAAGTTTACGGGTTGTACCGTCGCATTGTGGAAGAGCGGCCAGAGATCATCGCGGCCTATTCCCGAGCAATGACTTCGCTCATCGCCCGCATTCTCGCTGACGCGAAAAAACGTGGCGAAATCAAAGTTGACGATATTGATGCGGCGGCTGGCGTCGTACGAGATGCAGTCACCGTTTTCGTGCACCCCGCCCACGTCGCAGCGGCGGCCGCAGCCAATCTTCCGAGCGAGAGAATGGCTCGCAACGTCGTACGAACGCTCTGCGCCGGTTTCCGCGCTGGACTTGATTGAAGGCGAGCAGGATCGGCCGGCCGTTGTGGAGCTTCGCCTCCGCCGGTCGCGGCGAACTGATGATCTGGGCGAGCCCGGCGGCGCGCACGATCCGGCAGGAGGCCGAGCGGCGCGGCTACGGGTGCGACGATGTTGCCGCCGCGCTCGGCCGCTACAATCCGATCAACTGGTCAACTGGATCGAACGCGTCGCGCCCGACGGCCGGCTCGTCGTCGGCCGCTTCGACCGGATGGTGCCGCGCGCCTGCGGCCAGGCGCGCTGCTCACGCGCGCGAGGCGTCCTATTGTCGGCGACCATCTCCTCGAGCTGCCGCTCGGCCATGTCGCGGTCCTCGCCGCAAGCGGCTTCCTGCAAGGGCGCTGGCTGCGCGCCGAGGCCCGCCGCTCGCAGCGATGAGCACAGCGCGGGCAAGACCTCGTTGCACTGCAACGATCGCTGCAAACTACTCCGAACTACTTCACTGGCAGATGCATTTTGTCGGATTCGCGACACCAACTTTTCTTGACCCCCGCGCCGACCGCTCCTAGCTTCCGCCCCCGCTTGCGGCGATCAACAAACTCATCAAGGGCGGAAACGATGGTTCGCGAATTCGAATACAAGGGAGAAGTGTTCCGGGTGACGGCGCATGGCATTCACGGCCATGAGGAGATCTTCATCGTGCACATCGATGACGGCGTCGAGGGCGGCGAGATCTCGATCGACCGCATGACCGAGGAGAACGATACGTCGGCGCCGCTGGAATCCATCATCGTCATGCTGTGCGACAAACTGATTCCAGAGTCCGCCATCGCCTGCCGAAACCCCGGCGCGCCGTTCGCATGGCGAGAGGGCAAGGTGGTCTATCAGGTGCATGATGGCGTGCAGGCACTGAACCATTGAACACGCAGCGCGGACGGCTCGACGTATGACGACGATGTCGTTTCGGCGCATCCATCCTTGCAGCCGACGTTCAGAAGCCGAACGACGATCGTCGTGACTGCGCCCTCTCCCCTAAGGCGAAGCGAAGCTTCGCCAGGGTGGGAGAGGGCATCTCCGAACTATCAACGTGCTCGGTTGGGTGAGGGGTCTCTCTCTGCAACCGTTGCTCGTTGACAGAGACCCCTCACCCAACCGCGCTTGCCGGTCTGTCCGACATGCCCTCTCCCACCCTGGCGAAGCTTCGCTTCGCCTTGGGGGCGAGGGCGCAGTATCAGGCAGCGCATGGAAGGATCGCGCGTCGCGCGGAGATGGCTGTGGTCAGATGCGCCGCCGCACGGACGCGGGTTGGAGATCCTGTCCGCAGCGGCAGCTTCGCTGGGCCTTTTCCTGCAGGATCTCCGAGACCATCCGCTCCGTCCCGGTCAGGCCGGTCAGAATGGTGGCGCTAACGGCCATGCCCGGCCTCAATCCGGCGGGAAGGACAGTCTTCAGGCGGATCTTCAGGGCGACGCGGTCTTCGCCGTTCGGCGACCCCGGCGCCGCACCGATCCATTCGGCATCCGCCACATGTCCGTAGAGCCGGATGGACGGCAGGCCCGGCACCTCGATCGTGACCGCCTGTCCGAGCGCGACATAGGTGATGTCGGAGACAGCGAGGACAGCGGTGATGTGGGGCTCGCCCGGCGTGGCCACCGCCATCATCGACCGGTCTGCCGTGACGACGTCGCCGACATGGAGACCGCCCACCGTCACCACGCCGGCGACGGGAGCGATGACGTCGTTCAGCGCGACAGTCGCTGTGTCCGCCTCGCGGGGCGCGATGCGCGCGAGAAGCTGTCCGGCGGCGATCTCCTGATGATCGGTCACGAGCAGTTCACTGACCCGGCCGGGCACGGCCGACCTGACCGGGACTTCGTTCCCGCCGACATAGGCCTCGTCGGTATGAACGAGATACTGGCCGACGGTCACGTAATCGACCATCCACCACAGCGCGATGAACAATCCCACGATCAGGCCAAGCCCGGCGAGCGGCCGCAGCGCACGGCCTGCGGACGCAGGCGGTGTCGCCCGCGCATCCGCCGGCGAGCGCTCCTTGTTCGGATTGACCATGCGGGTTCCGCCCGATCCTTGCTGTTCAACCACCGCGCGCTCCCACGACGGCATCGCCTGCGTTGCCGCCTCGACGGGTTTCTCGTGACCATCATGCTCGTTGCGCCGATGTGGCGGCTCCCGGGCCGGTTGATAATGGCGCCGGGACCAAATGCGGTGTTCAGGTTCTCGAAACAATGCCCCTGCCGGCGCGCCCTGCATCGGGTGCAAGCACCAGTTCGGCGCCGGCGACGACATAGCGGACATAGCGGTAGTCGCGGATGAAGCTGATCTTTCCGTCGCGCCACGCGAGCCACATGACGTAGCTGGGCTCGTGATCCCCGCGGTCCTCGAAGACGGCGATCACCTCCCTGCCCTCGAGCCATGCGGGCGCAAGCCAGATGGTGTCGGCCTTGGCGTAGATCTGGAAGAACATGCCGACATCGGCCGCGCCGGAACGGACGGGATGCGTGGACTGGTTCAGCTTGACATCGTCGGCCAGCAACGCACGCAAGCCGTCCCAATCGCGCCGGTTGAACATCGCGACGTAACGCGCCACCGCGTCGGATGGCGGCCTTGCAGGCGGCGGATCGATGGCGCTGGCGTTGATCTCGCGCAGGCGCGCGCGGCCGCGGGCGAGATGGGCTTTCACCGAATCGAGCGTCAGATCGAGCAGGGCTGCGATCTCCGCGAGCGGCTCGTCCAGCACGTCCTTGAGGATCAGCACGCTGCGCTGGTGCAGCGGCAGCGCGGTGAAGCGCGATATGGCGGTTTCGATCGCTTCCCGGCGCATCATCATCTCCACGGGGTCGGGCGCGGCGGCATCGACCACGTCGCCGGCCGCATCGATCGGCTCCGCGGCCCGCAGCGCGCGGCTGCGCAGCAGGTCGAGGGCGCGATTATGCGCGATGCGGAACAGCCAGGCGCGCGGCGTCGCGACATCAGGCATCTCGTCGACGGCTGCGAGCGCGCGCGTCAGCGCATCCTGCACGACGTCCTCGCCATCGATCACCGAGCCCATCAGCCGCGCGCAGTAGCGATGCAGCTCGGGCCGCAGCCGCTGCGCCAGCGTGACGAGCTCGGTGCGCGCCGCCTCGGATTTGGGCTGGCCGTGGCTCAAGCCGCCGCTCCTTCCATCACCGTGACGCCGTCGTCGCCGTTGAGACCGAACACGACGCCTTCGTCAAACCGCTCGTCCTCCAGCACGGCGACGACGCGATCGCCATAGGCGCGCGGCGGCATCGGCGCGCCGAAGCGGGCGACGAACGCGTCCGGCGTGATGCCCATCGCGCCCGCATAGGCGCCCGCGGCGGTGTCGCCGATGCCGGTGCCCAGAATCATCATGCGCGGCACGATTGCCTGGAAGCGGATGCCGAGCTTGTCGTCCTGCGCCACGCCATTGGCGTATTTGGTCATGAACCAGAGCATGCGCTTGGCGCCGGCGTAGCCGCCCGACATCTGTGACCCGCCCACCGCCGCACCGCTGGATCCGACCAGGACCCGGCTCCCCGGCTTGAGCGGCAGTTTGAGCGCCGCCTGGATCCAGTACAAGCCCGCTCTGACGTCCGTGTCCCAGGCGACCGAGAAGTCCTGCCAGCTCAGCCGATCCAGCCGGTCCATGTGCGGGGTCGTTCCGGCGTTCAGGATCAGGATGTCCGGCCGGATGTCGCCGACGATGCGATGCGCGGCGGCCTCGTCGGTGACGTCGGCGGCGATCGTCGCCACGGCCAGCCGGTCAGCGGCGGCGCTCAGCGCCTCGGCTCCGCGCGCAACCACGGTCACCTTGGCGCCGTGATCGACCAGCGCCTCCACGATCCCGAGGCCAAGGCCGCGGCTGCCACCGGTGACGACGATCGACTTGTCCTTCAGGCTCATGATGATGCTCCATTGTCCAGATGACATGAAGACGATCGAGGCATCGAAAAGGAGTCAGGCGACCGAATTGATTGTAAGAGTCCCCTTGCGCCAGGGGACGCCGGGCTGGATGTTCCGGCCCTCGTTCAAACATGGGAATCGCCTGATGTCCGTCGACACTGCCGCCGCCACCGATCGCCTGATGCGTTTTCTCGCCGTGCCGGGGGTCACCGGACAGGAGAAGGCGATCGGGCGCGAGATCATGGCGGCGCTGAAGCAGGCCGGCGTGCTGGCGAAGGCGATGCGGTTCGACGATGCCAATAGCCGCATCGCGCTGCCGACCGAGACCGGCAATCTCATCGTCGAGCTGCCCGGCCGCGGCAGCCTGAAGGATCAGCCGCGGCTGATGTTCATGACCCACATGGACACGGTGCCGCTGTGCGCCGGCGCGCAGCCGAAGATCTCGGGGCGCAAGATCGTCAACCAGGCCAAGACCGCGCTCGGCGGCGACAACCGCTGCGGCTGCGGCATTCTCGTGACGCTCGCGGCCGAACTCGTCCGGCAAAAGCTCGATCATCCGCCGATCACGCTGTTGTTCTGCGTGCGCGAGGAGAGCGGGCTGCACGGCGCGCGGCATGTCGATCTCGACGCGCTCGGCGCGCCGAAGATGGCGTTCAATTTCGACGGCGGCTCCGCGTCCAGCATCACGATCGCCGCGGTCGGCGCCGACAAATGGGAGGTCGAGATCTTCGGCCGCGCCTCGCATGCCGGCGTCGCGCCGGAGCGCGGCATCAGCGCCACCATAATCCTGTCGCTGGCGCTCGCCGAGGTCAGAGCCGGCGGCTGGTTCGGCAAGGTGGTGAAGGGCAAGGGCAAGGACGCCAAGCTTGGGACCAGCAATGTCGGCCCGGTCACCGGCGGCGAGGGCCGCCCCGCGGGCGACGCCACCAACGTCGTCACCGACTATGTCCATGTCGTCGGCGAGTGCCGCAGCCATGATGCCAAATTCGTCCGTGAGATCAGCAATGCCTACAAGGCCGCGTTCGAGAAGGCCGCCAGGCAGGTCACGAACAGCGACGGCAAGTCCGGCCGCGTCAAGTTCAAGGCGGTGACGGAGTTTCCGCCGTTCCAGATCAAGGAGACCCTGCCCGTCGTCAAGCGCGCCACCGCCGCCGTCACCGACATCGGCGCGACGCCGACCCTGCGCGCCGGCAATGGCGGCCTCGACGCCAACTGGATGGTCCGCCACGGCATCCCCACCGTCACCTTCGGCACCGGCCAGAACGAGCCGCACACGATCGACGAGTGGATCAACCGCGACGAATACGACCGCGCCTGCGCGCTCGCCGTGCGGCTGGCGACGATGGGGTGAGTGACGCGACGCTTCGCCAACGTCGGCACGTCAGACGGCGGTAAGCTTCACGGCGTTCACATTACCGCGCCTGGACGCGGCGGATCGCGTGGGCAGCTCTGCAGCGAGGCGACCTTGCAACACGACCGTGAAGACGACCGCGTCACCCTCGAAGTCGCGGACACGCGCGATCTGCCGGCATTCAAGCGGGAACTGCAGGAGGCGTTCTCGGCTGCCCTGATGGACGAGCTCGGCTCGTTTCCGGATCAGGCGATTCCGTCCGCTGACGATATCGAACAGTCCTTCACCGCGCCGGGCGCCGCGACCTATCATGTGCTGCTTGACGGACGGCGTGTCGGGGGCGTCGTCCTGACCATCGATCCGGTCTCGCAGCGCAATTCGCTCGACCTGTTCTACATCTCGATCCGTCAACATGGCCGCGGCCTCGGGCAGCGCGCATGGCGCGCGATCGAGGCGCGCTATCCCGAGACCCGGGTGTGGCAGACGTTCACGCCCTATTTCGAGAAGCGCAACATCCACTTCTACGTCAACAAATGCGGCTTTCGGATCGTCGAATACTACAACGCGCACAATCCGCTGCCGCACCGGCCTGCCCTGGACGGCATGCCCGACGACGGCGACTTCTTCCGCTTCGAGAAGATCATGCGGCAGGAGCATTGAGGCGGATTTGCCTTACACCTCCTCCGGCGGGATCACGCCCTTGCTGAAGATGAAGCAGCCATAGAAGCGGCGCTCGCCGGTGGCGATCACGCAATAGGCTGATCTGGCCAATTCATAAAACGCGTAGCGCTCGACGCCGACCAGCGGCCACGGCCTGCCCTCGGCCGCGTCGATCGCGGCCTGCACCTCCTGCTGCACCGGCGTGACCTCCAGGGGATGGCCGACGACCTCCATGCGCAGGGCGGCATCGTCGATGAAGGTGTCGAGCGGCAGCACCGACAACACCGCCTGAACGGCCCGCGCCGCGCTGACATTGTCGATGCGCAGCAGTTCGCCGAGCACGGTCTGCCGCGCGATCGCATCCGCTGGAAAGTTGGTGTCGCAGATCACCAGCCGGTCACCATGCCCCATGGCCCTGAGCGCATAGAGCACGTCGGCATTGAGCAGCGGATCGATCCCCTTCAGCATGGCGTCCTCCCCGTGTTGCTTCGTCTGCCGACCGCCTGCGCCTCGGCCTGGCGCAGACGCTCGATGTGTTGGATGCGAGTGTCGCAATGGATGCGGCGAGCCGCAATCGTCATGCGTCACTGCGGCAGCGCGTCGGGCGCGTATTGCGCGGCAAAGGCTGCGCTCGGCGGAATCGGCTTGATGACATCGATCAGCACGCCGTTCGGATCCTGCGTGATGAAATGCCGCTGGCCGAACTCCTCGTCGCGCAGCGGCAGCAGGATCGGCAGCCCGGCCGCGACCGCCTCGGCATGCACCGTGTCGACATCCTCGACTTCGAAATTGAGCAGCACACCCGAGGCCCGGCCGCGGGCGGCTTGGGGGATTGTCGCGTGGTCGCCCCTGAGGATCGCGAGATTGACGGCGGGGTCACGTGTCGACTGCAGATGGACGTACCAGTCGGCCTCGAACAGCGGCTGGAACGCCAGGTGCCGGACATAGAACGCGGCCGTTCCGGCGACGTCGTCGGCCATGAGGACGGGGTAGTAGCTGGTGATCTTCATGCTTCCCTTCTCCCTCAAATAAACATACATTCTGTATGTTTCTTGTTCTTAACAAACAGGCAGACTGTATGCAAATGAAATCGGCCCGGCGCAGCAATCCCGAGCGGACCGCCGAGATGAGAGCGCGGCTTGTCGCGACGGCGCGGCGCCTGTTCGTCGCACACGGCTATGCCGCGACCAGCACGCCGGCGATCGTCGAAGCGGCCGGGGTCACGCGGGGCGCGCTGTATCATCACTTCGCGGACAAGCAGGCGATCTTTCGCGCCGTGGTCGAAGCGGAGTCCGCCGATGTCGCCCTGGCGATCGCGGCCGCCGACGCGCCGGAGCTGTCCGCGCAGGCGCGACTGCTCGCCGGCGCCAAGGCCTACGTGCAGGCGATGCAGGCCGAAGGCCGCACGCGGCTGCTGCTGATCGAAGGCCCGGCCGTGCTGGGCCGCGACGAGATTCGCGCCATCGAAGCACGCAACGGGGACGCCAGCCTGAAGACCGGCCTCGGCGAGGCGATCGCTGCCGGTGCCCTGCCCCGCCTGCCGCTCAATGCGCTCGCCTCGCTGCTCTCGGCCATGTTCGAGCGCGCCGCCATCGATGTCGTCGAGGGCGTCGCACCGGCGGATGTGCTCGCCGTGATCGAGCAGATCCTTCGCGGGCTGGCGACGGACTGACGACGCCGCAGCAAGATGCGGCACCACACCATCACTCTAGGCCGAGCTAAACTCCGAGTCGCCTGCCCTCGCCGACCACGCGGAGATCGATGCTGCCGATCAGATCCGATCGCAGCGCCTCGGCATCGGCCATCGCCGCCGTGGTCTGCAGCAAGGTGCTGACGTTCGATCCGAGCGACACGATGCCGCCAAGCACCGCGGCAATCGCGCCGAGCAGCGCCACCGCGTTGGATCCGAGCAGACCGAGCACCGCGCCGAGCAGCAAGGCCGCGCCGACCGAGATCAGGACCTTCGACGCCAGGATGATCTTTCGGCACCGCTCGGCCATGTCGGCCAGCTGCTCGATCCGCATCTCGATCAAGGCGATCTGTCCGCTCCGGTCGTCCTCCTCCATCACCCGCGCCGTCCTCTGCGATCACACTCCTTGCAAGCCGCGAGCCTACGATGCCGGCCCCGCGCGGGCAACCATCCGCGGTGGTGACCGTGTGTGCGGCAACGCCAATCGCACGCCCCTGTGGCGGAAGGCAGCGGGCCGGAACAAAGCCTGCGACGCCGGATTGTCGTGGTCGAAATTTCCACTCAGCAAAACGATGAGGCGACCATGGCTGCAGACAGCCTGAAGACACTGCACACGTCCCTGGTTGATGCGCGCAACGGCTATCAGGAAGCCGCCGATGATGCCGAGACGCCGGCGCTCAAGGCGCTGTTTGCCGAGATGATCGCGCTCAAGGAACGGGATCACGCCGAGCTGCATGACGCGCTGCGGCGGATGGGCGAGACGCCGGACGAGTCCGGCTCATTCATGTCCACGGTGCACCAGACCGTCATCCGCGTCCGCGCCGCGGTGACCGGCCTCGGCACGAATGCGCTGTCCTCCTTCGTCAGCGGCGAGGAGCAGATTCTCGGTCAATACGACGACGCGCTGAAGGACTGCGCCGGTGACGCCGCGACCGCGGCCACGCTGCGCCGGCAGCGCGAGACGTTGCAGGCGAAGATCGCCGAGATGAAGCAGCTCGCAACCTGAGCGCCCGATCGTGCCGAACCTGAAAACCGACGAGCATTTCATGCAGGAGGCGATCAAGGTCGCCACGCAGGATGGCGCGGATCCGTCGCTGTCGCCGATCGGCTGCGTCATCGTGCTCGGCTCCGACATCATCGCCGCCGAGCGCAATCACGTGTCCGCCAAGCGCGACGCCACGGCGCATGCCGAGATCGAAGCCATCCGCGCCGCCGGCCGCGGCTTCGACGATGGCGAGTTGCGCGGCGCGACGCTCTACACCACCCTGCAGCCGTGCGGCATGTGCACGATGGCGTCGATCTGGAGCAAGGTGGGCCGCATCGTCTACGGCGCCGGCCGCGAGGACGTGCACCAGATGTACTTCGAAACCCGGCACGTCGACACGCTCGACTTCGTCGCGAACGCCTATCGCGACGACATCTCGATCGAAGGCGGCGTTCTGCGCGAGGCCTGCAGCAAGCTGTACTATCGACCATGGGACGATGTCCCGATCGAGGACCAGGGCAACCGGTAACGCCGGCATTGTCTTCACGCCCCAAACAGCTTGATCTTCAAGCAGCGAGCATGGCCGGCCGTCTCGCGGCCGCATGCGCCCGAGGGCCGCGACAAACTGGCGCGACGGGCAATGTCGGCATGCGCCCCGTGCGCGGCGGAACTCGAAAGGCTGGTCGCAGTTCTAGGTCGGTGGATCCGTCTTCGCGCCTCCCGTGCCGCACGAGGTCGGGCCAGACCTGGAATTGATCTCGCGTTTGACACCGCTCTGTTCGGACCGTCGTCGAGACGTCTCGGCGAGGCCGACATTGGACCCATCAGCCGACCACGGCATACTCATTGGAGGCCAGACATGTCGACCAAAACTGTTCTGCTCGGCCGCACGGCCGTCATCGCTTCGCTGACCGCACTCGCGATCGGCGCCTTGACTCCGACCAGCGCCGAGGCGCGGAACGGGCGCTGGCACGGCGGCGGCGGCGCTGCGGTGGGCGCAGCGCTTGCGGCTGGTGCCATCGGCACCGGACTTGCGATTGCTGCGAGCCGCGACGCCTATGACTACTATGACGGTCCGGTGTATGGCGGCCCAGGGTACTACGGGCCGTCCTATTACGGCCCGAACCCTCACGCCTATGGCTATTACCGCAAGGGCGAATTCCCCTATCAGGTCTATGGCGGCGACAGCCCGAATGCCGTGTGTGCGCAGGGCACGACCTGGAACTGCCGCTGAGCCGCCCCCGATCGAAATCTCGGCGCGACCGTGGTCGCGCCGCTCGTCGTCCGACGGCGTCATGGCCGGGCTCGTCACGGCCATTGATGTTACGCCGCTTAGTCCGGCATCCCGCACGGACGGCCGCGTCGTCCTCGGCACGGACAGGGCGGCTTCATTCCGATGCCGTTCGAAGTCCGGGATGCCGGCGCGGTCAGATTCGGCGCGCATGCCTATTGCCAGGACATCGAGACCGCATCGAGAGTCGCGGCAGCATTCGACACGAGGAGCAGCAGGGCACACGGCGGAGGCCGTTTTTCCGCGCGGATGCCGGCGGCAGGACAACAGATCCACCGCGCGGCTGCCAGCGTTCTGGCGAGAGCCATCAGGAGGCCCCGACCATGCAGCTACATCTGCTCACGACCGCATTCCTGCTGGGATGGATCGCCATGCCGCACCCGAGCGACGCCTCTCCACTCGACTCCTACCGATGGAAGAACCGCCTTCTGGTGGTGACCGGATCCGACGACGCAGCCACGCAGCAGCAACGCCGGATCTACGATGCCGCCAGAGCCGGCATGTCCGAGCGCGCCATCGTCCTGCTGCAAGCCGATGACGACAGCACCTCGTCGCGGCAATTGCGGGCCGCACTCGGCACCGACGGCCGCCGCTTCAGGGTGTATCTCATCGGCAAGGATGGCCACACGGCGTTCGCGTCGGACGAGCCCATTTCGGCCGAGGCATTGTTCAAGCGCATCGATGCGATGCCGATGCGGCAGGACGAGATGCGGCGCGACAGGATGAAGGAGCGCTGACCCGCGACGTGACCCCGCCTACGACAGGTCCGAGCTCCGGTCTCGCTCTTCGAGACGACCGCCCCTGAGGGCGGTCTAACCGTTGAAGCCGCAGATCTTGTCGATCTGCAGATCGTTCGAGAAACCTATCCGCGATCACATCTCAGGGCCGCTCCGGAGCGACTATGAAGCTCCGGAGCTCGCACGCGCCCGATGTCAGGCCGCCCGGACCGTTGTAAGGAACTTGCCGATCTCGGTTTTCAATCGCTCGCTGTCGCGAGACAGTGACTTCGCCGCAGACAAGACCTGGCTCGAGGCAGAGCCGGTCTCGGACGCCCCGCGTTGGACCTGAACAACGTTGGTCGACACCTGTTGCGTGCCGGAGGCCGCCTGCTGGACGTTGCGGGAGATTTCCTGCGTCGCCGCCCCCTGCTGCTCGACCGCCGCAGCAATGGTCGAGGCAATCTCGGACAACTTTTCGATCGTCGTGGAGATGGCCCTGATCGCATCGACGGATTCGTTGGTCGCCGTCTGGATGCTGCCAATCTGCTGGCCGATTTCGCCGGTCGCCTTGGCCGTCTGCTCCGCGAGAGCCTTGACCTCGGTCGCAACCACCGCGAAACCACGTCCCGCCTCGCCGGCGCGCGCCGCCTCGATGGTGGCGTTGAGCGCCAGAAGATTGGTCTGCCCGGCGATGGTGTTGATGAGTTCGACCACGTCACCGATCCGACCCGCGGCCTTGGAGAGTTCGGCGACCTGTTCGTTGGTCTTGCGCGCCTGCCCGACGGCCTCGTTCGCCATCCGCGCGGACTCCTGCACCTGACGGCTGATCTCCGTGACGGAGGATGACAACTCCTCGGTCGCCGAGGCCACCGATTGAACATTCGTCGAGGCTTCTTCCGAGGCGGCGGCCACCGACGTGGACATCTCCTGAGAGCGTTCCGCGGTCTTGCTGAGACTGCCGGCTGAGGCCTCGAGCTGTGTCGATGCCGACGACACGGTGTCGACGATCTCGCCGACGGCCTGTTCGAAACGGTTGGCCAGATCCAGCATGTCGCGGCGCCGCTGCTCGACCTGCCTGCGCTCCGTCTCCTTCTGCTCCGCCTCGAGGGCCTGCACGCGGATCGCGTTGTCCTTGAAAACCTGCACGGCCTTCGCCATCTCGCCAACTTCGTCGCGGCGATCGGCGTAAGGAATGACAACGCTCAAATCCTGATTGGCCAGCCGCCCCATTGCGACGGTCATGCTGGTGATGCCGCGCGTCACGGCCGAGTTCAGGATCAGCAGCGAGAGCAGCGCGATGACCGCCATCACCACTCCACCGACCATGATGGCCATTTTCGAGGATGCGAGAGCTGCATCAGCGGCCTCCGCGCGGGTATGGAGCAGCGACGCCTCAGCGTCGATCACCTCTTTCACGAGTCCGCGCAGTCCATCCATGTACTTCTTGCCGGCGCCGGAGGCTTCGAGATTGCGCGCCTCCGCGATCGTCTGCGGATTGCGCATCAGCGCGATTTCCTTTTCGGCGACGTCCTGCCGCCAGCCCTTCGCGGCCGTCTCGATCTGCTCCAGCCGACGTTGCTGGGCGGCATTGTCGGACGTCAGTTGCCTCACTTCCTTCAACGCAGTCTTGAAAGCCGCGTCCGCATTTCGGTAGGGCTCGAGAAAGTTGTCCGTCCCGCCGACCAGAAAGCCGCGCACGCCGGTTTCGGCATCCACCATCGCCGAGACGAGCGCCTTGGTCGTATCGATCACCTGATAGGTGTGGACCGTCCATTGGTTGTTCTGGGCGAGCGTACCAAGGTTCTGCCACGTTACGACGTTCGCCACCAAGGATACGATGATCGTCAAGAGGAAGGCGGCACCAATCTTACGTGACGTCTTCAAATTCATCAGGAAGGACAGCACCTTTTTAGCTCCCAACAGGCCGCGCCCCCGCGGCAGGCAAGAATTGCGACCATGCAACTCGCCTCCCATGCTGGCCGATCGCCGTTAATCGCCCATTAACCCTCCCTCGTAGTACTACGGACTATCGGAATACCGTGATGACATATCTCGATGAGTTTCCAGGGACAGCAGGCGAAGCCGATCTCACGTCTCCGCATAGCGGCGTTCGAATGCCCAGACGTCCTCGAAGCCGATCAGCTTGTTGAATTCCGCGAAAGAGAACATCGTGTCGGACAAGGTCGTGGTGCCGTTGTCCCTGAGATCGGCATAGGCCGTCTCGAGCGCCTTGGCGGTCGCGAGAAAGCCGACCGCGGGGAAGATCGCGAGCGAGAATCCGATTTCGGCAAGTCGCTTGGCCGGCAGCATCGGCGTCCGCCCACCATTGACCATGTTGGCGACGAGCGGCGTCTTGATGCGCCGGCCGATATCCACCATCTCCGCCTCGGTCTCCGGTGACTCGATGAAGACGATGTCGGCGCCCGCCTCGGCATAGGCCTCGCCGCGGCGCAGCGCCTCGTCGAGACCGAGCGACGTCCGCGCGTCGGTGCGCGCGACGATGAGGAAGTCACGGCTGCTGCGGCTGTCGCTGGCGACCTTGATCTTGCGGACCATGTCGGCCATCGGAACGACGCGCCGGTTCGGCGTATGGCCGCACTTCTTGGGAAACTCCTGGTCCTCGATCTGGATCGCGGTTACGCCGGCCGCCTCATAGCCGCGCACGGTGTGGCGGACATTGAGCAGGCCGCCATAGCCCGTATCGGCGTCGGCGATGACCGGCGTCTTGGTCATACGGCAGATGCAGCCGATGCGGTCGATCATCTCCGTGTAGGTCGCGAGCCCGGCGTCCGGCAGTCCGAGCGCGGAGGCGACAGTGCCGTAGCCTGTGACATACAGCGCCTTGAAGCCCATGCGGTCTGCCATCAAGGCCGAGATGAGATCGTAGACGCCTGGCGCGACGATGAACTCGCGGGCTTCGATCGATGCTTTGAGCGCGGGGGATGCCATGAAGACCTCGTTGCTTGACGTTGCGATGGAGTGAGAGGAATTGCAGCACAGGCAGTGCCGCACGACAGTTGTTAGGACGAATTTGATGTGACAGAGTAGCTCGTCACTGACGCGGAGCACGCATGAGCGAACTTGATATCTACGCCAAACAGGGATTTGCGCAGACCGTCGGCCTCGGCGATCGCCCGGCCGTCGTGGTCGTGGACTTCATCAACGGTTTCACCGACCCCGATCATTTCGGCGGCGGCAACATCGATCCCGCGATCGAGCGCACTGTCGAGCTGCTCGAGCTGGCGCGCGCGCACGGGCTTCCGATCGCTCACACACGGGTGGTCTATGCCGACGATGGCAGCGACGCCGGCGCCTTTGCGAGGAAAGCCCCGGGCCTGCTGAAGCTCACGGAAACCAGCCCGCTCAGCCAGTTCGTTCCGCAATTGCAGCCACGGCAGGGTGAGTTGATCGTCAAGAAGCGGCACGCATCGGCTTTTTTCGGCACCGACTTCGGCGCCTGGCTGACATGGAACAGGATCGATACGCTGCTGGTGGCGGGGTGCACGACCTCGGGGTGCGTTCGCGCCACCGTCGTCGACAGTTCTGCTCACAATCTGCGGACCATTGTCGTGACTGACTGCGTCGGCGACCGGGCGATCGCGCCGCATGAAGCCAATCTGTTCGACATGGGGCAGAAATATGCGGACCTGATGCCGCTTTCGGATCTCCGCCAGCACTTGATCTCGCATCATGCGGCGTCGCTGGCTGACGCGACGATCTGAGCGTCGCTGCCGAGAATGACGTGACGCGCGGCCGCGATATGGCTGCGCATCACCGCCCCCGCCCATTCGCTGTCGCGCCGTTCGATTGCCGCGACGATCTCGCAATGATGGGCCGCGCTGCGCTGGAGATCCTCATCGTCGTAGCGGCTGAAGGTTCGCATGGTCAGCGGGATCTGGATGATGGTCTTCAGGAGCGGCCCCAGCCGCTTCACGCCGGATGCGTCGTGCAGCAGCTGGTGAAACTCCGTGTTCAATTCGGCGATCACCTCCAGATGATGCTCGCCGCGCTCGCGCGCCGCCACGCTCATGCGCTCGGCGAGCTCGCGCAGCCGGGCGAGCTGCTCGGGCGAACGCCGCACGGCGGCCTGCTCTGCGCCAAAGCTTTCCAGCACCATGCGAAGGCTGAACACCTCCTCGGCATCGGAGCGTTCCCAGCTCAGCACATAGGCGCCGCGATTGGCGACGAAATCGACCAGACCCTCGGCATGGAGCCGGCGCAGGGCTTCGCGAACCGGGGTGCGGCTGACGCCGACGGCATCCGCGAGATCCTCCGCCTTCAGATGTGAGCCGCCGGGATATTTGCCGCCCAGGATGCCCTCCCGGATCGCGGCATAGGCCCTCTCGACTGCTGCTGCCATTCGCCTCCCCGCTCTCTCTTGTGTGCGGCATTCGCGCCGATTCGGGATATATATAGCCGCTCGCGCTGCTAGTAGCGCTCCAGCAGCGGTCCCCAACCCGGGATTTTGTCTTCGATCCCCGACGCCCGCAGCGCGTGATGGTAGATGGCGGTATTGATCGCGATCACGGGCTTGCCGAGCCAGATCTCGGCGCGGGACGCGAGCGCGGCCATTGCGAGGTTGGTGCCGACCTGCACGATGGCCTCGACATCCGGCGCGTTCACCGCGACGATCGCATCGCGCAGCCGCGCCTCGCTGACATGGGCGATCGCCACTGGGCTTTCGCATTTCAGGCCGAGGATCTTGGCGACCGAGAACCCGGCCTCCTCGAAGAAGCGCACCACATTCTCGTCGCCGACCGGGAAATACGGCGTGATCACTGCGATCCGCTTGACCCCGATCAGCTTGAGCACGGACTCGACTGCATCCGAGCCGGTGGTGACCGCGATGCCGCTGTGCTGCTCGAGCTCCTGCTTGAGCCGCCGGGCCGCGGCATAGCCGTCCCAGAACGACTCGGCGGAGATGCCGAGCACGAGACGGTCCGGCTCCATCGACATGGCGCTGTCGACGGCCTCGATCTGCGCCGCCGCAATCAGTTCGACCAGGCGCTGGAAGTCGTCATTGCTGCGCAGCGCCATGTTCGGGATGCGGATCCGGCTGATGTGGTTGGTGACGCCGACCGGGCGCATGCCGTCGAATTCAGGCTGCACCGACGTATTGGTCGACGGCACCAGGACCGCGAACTTCTTGCGCCATCCGAGCGCGTCGGTCATTCGGATTCTCCTTGAAAGTCAGCAGACGAAATGGATGTCATGTCGCGTTGTTGCACGTGCGCCGATGCCCTGGGCACCGCAGCGAGCAGCTTCTTCGTGTAGTCGTGGCGCGGCTCGCGCAGCACCTGCGCCGGCGTGCCCTGCTCCACGATCACGCCGGCCTGCATCACCGCGACCTCGCTGCAGAGATGATGCACGAGCGCGAGATCGTGGCTGATGAAGATCATCGTCAGGCCGAGACGCTGGCGCAGCGAGATCAACAGACGCAGGATCTGCGCCTGCAGCGACACGTCGAGCGACGACACCGGCTCATCGGCGACGAGCAGCTCCGGCCGCATCGCGAGCGCCCGCGCAATCGCCACGCGCTGGCGCTGTCCGCCCGACAATTGGTGCGGATAGCGGCCGCGCAGCTCGGCATCCAGCCCGACCATGCCGAGCAGGTCCGTGGCCGCCGACGCGCGCTGCGGTTTCGGCAGGCCGGCGAGCGCCAGGCTTTCCTGCAAGGTCCGCTGCACCGTCTTGCGCAGGTTGAGCGAGGCCGTCGAATCCTGGAACACCATCTGGAAGCGGCGACGGAACGGATGCAGCGCCGCGCCATCGAGCGCGCTGATGTCGTGGCCATCGAACAGGATGCGGCCAGAGCTCTGTCGCTCCAGCCGCATGATGATCTGCGCCAGGGTCGACTTGCCGCAGCCGCTTTCGCCGACGATGCCGAGCACGCCGCCGCGCGGGACCTTGAGGCTGACGCTCTTCACCGCATGCAATGGCTGGCGGGCGCCGAGCAACCGCGGCAGCAGCCGGCGCTCGAGTTCGAACGTCTTGCAGATGTCGACGAGTTCGAGCAGCGCGGTCATGCGGCCGCCTCCCAGCAGGCGACGCGGCCGCTGGCGACGAGCCGCACCGGCGGCCTGTCAGCGCATTGCGCGACCCGCGCGCCGCAGCGGGGCGCGAACGGACATCCCGTGGTGAGCCGTCCGGCCACCGGCGCCGACCCTTCGATCGTATGAATGACGCCCGGCAGATCGGACAACCGCGGCACGCAGGCGAGCAGCGCACGCGTATAGGGATGCGCGGGAGCAGCAAACAGCGCGTCGACCTTGCCCTCCTCCATCAGCATGCCGCCATAGAGCACGACGGCACGGTCGCAGAGCTGGGCCATCAAATCGAGATTGTGGGTGATGAACAGCACGGCAAGGCCAAGCTTGCGCCGGAGGTCGCCGAGCAGATCGACGATCTGCGCCTGCACGGTGACGTCGAGCGCAGTGGTCGGCTCGTCGGCGATCAGCAGCTTCGGCCGGCAGGCGATGGCCATCGCGATCAGCACGCGCTGACGCATGCCGCCGGAGAACTGGTGCGGATATTGCCGCAGGCGGGCCTCGGGATTGCGGATGCCGACCATGTCGAGCGCCTCGACCGCGATCCGCGTCGCCTCGGCGCGGCTCGCCTTGCGGTGCGCGGAGATCACGTTGGTCAGCTGCGCGCCGATGGTGAAGGCCGGGTTGAGCCCCGACATGGCATCCTGAAACACCATGGAGATGGCACCTCCACGCAGGCGGCGCATGGCGGCCTCGCCGGCCTCGGTCAGATCCTGGCCATCGAAGATGATGCGTCCCTTGAGGATGCGGAGCGGCGGCCGCAGCAATTGCAGGATCGCGAGCGCCGTCTGGCTCTTGCCGGAGCCGGACTCGCCGACCAGGCCGACCGCCTCGCCGGCATCGAGCGACAGGCTCAATCCGCGGACCAGCTCGATCGTCCCGCCGTCAGCGGGATAGCCGATATGCAGATCGTCGAGCTCGAGCAGCGCCATCTCACGCCACCATCGACAGGCTGGCGGCGCTGCGCGGATCGAGCAGCTCGCGAAGTGCGTCACCGAGAAGATTGAAGCCGATCACGCTCAGCGAGATGGCAAGGCCCGGAAAGACGTAGGTCCACCACTCGCCGGAGAAGATGTACTTGCGCGCGTCGGCCAGCATGCCGCCCCAGCTCGGGTTCGGCGGCTCGACGCCGAGCCCAACGAAGCTCAGGCTGGCTTCCACCACGATGCCAACCCCGATCAGAAGGGTCGCCTGCACGATCACCGGCGACAGGCAGTTCGGCAGCACGTCGCCGAACATGATCGACAGCCGCGATGCCCCCTGCATCCGTCGTGCCCGGACGTAGTCCGCCTGCCCTTCCACCAGCGCGCCGCCATAGGTCACGCGCGCGAGCGGCGGAATGTAGAGGATGCCGACCAGGAGGATGATCTTGCTCTCGTTCGGCAGCAGCCAGGGCCCGATCGGCACGGGGCCGACGCCGACGATGCCGACCACGGCAATCGCCCAGATCAGCATCGGGATCGCGGCGAGGCCATCGACCGTGCGCATCGCCGCCTGCTCCCAGAAGCCTCTCGCGACACCGGCGCTGACGCCAAGCGCAATGCCGCCGGTCAGGCCGATCGCGACCGCGAGCAGGCCGACGGTGAGCGAGGGCCGCGCGCCCCAGATGATGCGGCTGAGAATATCGCGTCCGGTCTGATCGGTGCCCATCCAATGCAGCGCGCTCGGCGGCGCGAGCTTGCGGCTGAGATCGACGGCGAGCGGATCATAGGGCGCGATCCACGGCGCCAGCAGCGCGGTGGCGGCCGCCGCGAGCACGAGCGCGAGGCCGATCCGGCTCTCCAGGCGCCATCCAGCTCCGCTCATCGCGACAACCTCGGATCAAGCCAGGTGTAGAGCAGGTCCGCCAGCGCATTGGCGGCGATGAAAACCGCCGTGATGACGAGTACGACGTTCTCGATCATCAGATAGTCGCGCCGGAAGATCGCGCTCAGCAGCGCCCGCGACATGCCGGCGATGTTGAACACCTGCTCGACGATCAGCGACCAGCCGAACATGTAGCCGAACGACATTGCGGACACCGTGACGACCGGCGGCAGCGCGTTCTTCAGGACGTAGGTCAGGATGCGGCGCCGCGGCAGTCCCATCGCCTGCGCCACCCGGACGTGGTCGGCCCTCAGCACATCGGCCACGGCCGAGCGCGTCATCCGGCTGATGATGGCAACGTAGTAGATGCCGAGCGCGATCGCGGGCAAGGTCATCGACTGCAGATGCGCGACGATCCCGTCCCGCCAGGGCACGTAGCCGCCGGCGGGAAACCAGCGCAGCGCCACCGCGCCCCATGCGATCAGCATCAGCCCCAGCCAGAAGCTCGGGATCGACACGCCGGCCACCGACAGCACCCGCGCGACCTGGTCGATCGCGCGCCCCTCGTAAAGCGCCGAGAGCACGCCCAGGGGAATGGCCGTCACGAGCGAGAACGCGAAGCCGAGCACCACGAGCTCGAAGGTGACCGGGAACGTATCGGCGATCTGGCTCGAAATGGGCGTGTCGTCGATCACGGAGTTGCCGAAATCGCCGCGCGCCACGCCGCCGATCCACGACGCGTATTGCTGCCACAGCGGCCGGTCCAACCCGTGATCCCGGTCGAACTCGGCGACGTCAGCCTCGGAGGCATCGGCGCCGAGCACCACGCGCGCCGGAGATACCGGGATCGTATGGACGAGCACGAACAGCACCAGGCTGACGCCTGCCAGCGTCACGATCGCGCCCATGATGCGGTATGCGATGGCGATCACGATCCCGACCGCTCAGCTCATCTTGACGTCGCGAGTCCAGATCGTGAGACCTGTGTTCGGGACGAAGTCCTTGATCTCGGCGCGCCAAGCATTCGCGACGCCGACGAAACCGAGCCAGACGTTGGGGCAGTCCTCGGCGAGGATCGCCTGCATCTTCTGGAATAGCGGGTCGAGATGCGCCGGATCCTGGTATTTGTAGCTCTCCTTGATAGCGTCATCGAGCGCCGCGCTGGTCCAGCCCGACGATTTCGACATGATCTGATCGGCCGTGTAGCAGATCTGCATGATGAAGGTCGGATCGCTCGGCCCCATCAGCGGCAGCGCGGAGGCGACCTGCGTGCCCGCCATGGCGCGCGACAGGATCTGCGGCATCTCCATGGCCGTGATCTTCATCTTGATGCCGACCTCGGCGAGCTGCGACTGGATCACGATCGCGGCTTCCGACTGGTCGAACAGATAGGGCGTCGACGGCACCAGCAGCTCGAACTCGGCATTCCCTGCGTATTTGGAGCGCGACAGGTAATCCCGCGCTTTCGCCGGGTCGTATCCCACCGCCTTGTCGGCCTCGGCATTGAAATAGGAGACGTTGGTCGGCGCCGGCACCGCGCTCGGGTCCATCAGCCCATAGAACACCTCGCGGGCGATCTTCCGGCGATCGATGGCGCAGGAGACGGCCTTGCGGAAATTCACATCGTCGAACGGCGCCCGCTTGGTGTTGGTCTGCAGGAACCACATGCCGCCGACGGCGACCTTGCTGCCGGTCGCGATGCCCGGCACCGTCTTGAGCCGCTCGAATTCGTGCGGCGGCGGCGCGCTGATGATCTGCGCCTGGTTCGTCATCAGATAGGCGACGCGCGTGGCGTCCTCCGGCACGATCCTCGCGACCAGGCGGTCCCATACAGGAACTCCCTTGCGCCAATATTTGTCGTGCCGCTTCAACTCGACATAATCGTTCTGCTTCCAGGCGACGAAGGCCCCCGGCCCCGTGCCCACGCCGACCGGCGCGGTCTTGAAGCCGTTGTCGCCGAGCTTCTCGCGACTGCCCTTGGGAAAGATCCCCATGAACTTGGTCATGTACTGAAACCACGGCCGGTACGGCGATTTCATCTTGAACACGATCCGCGTCGGGCTCTCGATCACGATCTCCTGGATCGGCGCGAACAGCGAGCGGCGGACCGATTTGTTCTTGGGGTCCAGCATGTATTCGTAGGAATATTTGACGTCCTCGGCGCTGAACGGCGAGCCGTCATGGAACACGACGTCATCGCGCAGGTCGAACTTGAACACGGTCTGGTCGTCGGAGATCTCCGGCATGGCACGCGCCAGTGACGGCACGACTTTGCCGTCGAGGTCGATCTCGAGCAGGTTCTCGAACACGGCGTTGGTGATCGCCATCGCGTCATGATTGGAGATCTGGATCGGATCGAGCGTCGAGGGATTGTTAGGCAGCGCGATCGTCAGCATCCTGTCGGCCGCAAGGGCCAGATCGGGATCGAACAGGGAGACGCCGGCGATGGCGGCGGCGCCACCCGCCATGAATGTACGGCGCGTCAGATGCATGAGGCCTCCTTGAGGGATGCTGGCAGAACGTTGGCGATGGCCGGCGCGCAGCGCACCAGCCGCCCATCGGGCGCGGCAAGCAGCGGCTGCGGCTGGTCGCTGCAGGACGGCCGCGCGACCGGGCAGCGCCCGGCGAGATAGCAGCCGCGCGGCAGATCGATCGGACTCGGAATCTCGCCGCTGAGCGCCTCGATGTCGGTCCGGTCGACACGGCGATGGCTAGGGTCGGCCACGAGATGCGCCGCCAGCAGCGCCTTTGAATACGGATGCAGCGGGCGGCGGAAGATCTGCTCGCGGCTGCCGATCTCGACGATCTGGCCGAGATACATGACGGCGACGCGATGGCTCATCTCCTCGACGGTGTTGAGGTCGTGCGAGATGAACACATAGGAGACGCCGAGCCGCTCCTGCAGGCCGCGCAACAGTTTGATGATCGCGAGCCGCGCCAGCGGCGTCAGCGCCGAGGTCGGCTCGTCCAACACGATCAGGTCGGGTTCGACCGCGACGGCGCGCGCGATGTTGACCCGCTGCTGCGCTCCGGCACTCATCGCGCGCGGCTTGAGCCGCGCCGTCTCGGGGGGCAGGCCAACCAGCTCCAGCAATTCACGAATACGCTTGGCGTCGGCTTTCGGCTCGATCGCTTCGGCGAGGAGATCGGCGACGGTCCAGCGCGGGTCGAGCGAGTCGAGCGGGTCCTGGAAGACGATCTGCATCTTGCGCCGAAGCAGACGCAACTCGCGCGCCGAGGCGCGGCTGAGCGAACGGCCGGCGAAATCGATCTCGCCGGCGTCCGGCTCGACCAGGCGCAGGATGGCCCGCCCGACGGTGGTCTTGCCCGAGCCGCTCTCGCCGACGAGGCCGAGCGTCTCGCCACGGCCGACCGTGAAGCTGACGTCATCGACGGCCTGCACCCGCTTGTCGCTGTCGCGCAGCGGAAACGTCTTGCGCAGACCGCTGATGCTGAGCAGCGGCGTGACTGCTGCGGCGCTCACCGTCGCCTCCTTGCGGCGCGCCAGGATCGAGCGGCTGTAGGCGTCGCGCGGCGCGGCGTAGAACGAAGCGGTCGGCGCGTCCTCGACCTTGCGTCCGCCCTGCAGCACGATCACGCGGTCGCAGTAATTGGCAATGATGCCGAGATCCTGGGTCATCAGCAGCGCCGCCGATCCCGCCTCGCGCACCGAGCGCCACATCTCGTCGAGGAACTGCGCCTGGATGGTCACATCGAGACCGCTGGTCGGCTCGTCCGCGACCACCAGCCGCGGCCCGGACCCGAGCGCCATCGCGATCAGCACCCGCTGCGCCATGCCGCCGCTGATCTCGTGCGGATAGGCCTTGGCGCGACGCTCGGGATCATTGAGGCCGAGATTGCGCAGCATCGTCACCGCATGCGCTTCGGCCTGCCGCGCCGACACCGGATGGTGCGAGCGATAGACGTCGGCGATCTGGCTGCCGACCTGGTGCAGCGGGCTCAGCGCGCTGCGCGGATTCTGCACGATCAGCCCGATGTCACGGCCCCGCCACTCGCGGCGCTCGGCTTCATCGAGCGCGAGCAGATCGGTCCCCTGCATCATGATCTGGCCGCTGACGATGCGACCGTTGCCGCGGGTCAGTCCGAGCAGCGCCAAGGCGAGCGTCGACTTGCCGCTGCCGGAATCGCCGGTCAGGCCGACCACCTCGCCAGGGGCGATGGTCAGCGCGAAGTCCGAGATCGCGGCACGCGCGCCGTAGGCGACGGTCAGCCCCCTGACATCGATGACCGCGGTCTCATTCGGCATAGATGCGCTCCAGACCGTTGCCGAAGGCGGCATAGCCGAACACCGTCAGCGAGATCGCGAGACCCGGGAAGAGCGACGACCACCATTCGCCCTGGATCAGGTCATTGGCGCTGGCGGCGATCATCAGCCCCCACTCCGGCGACGGCGGCCGCACCCCGGCGCCCACGAAGCTGAGGCCGGCGGTCATCAGGATCGCGAAACCGATCGTGACCGAGGCCTGGATCAACGATGGCGCCAACGCATTGGGCAACACGTGGCGCAGCGCGATGAACAACTCGCTCTTGCCGAGCGCGCGCGAGGCATCGACGAAGCCGCGGGCGCGTTGCGCCAGCACCTCCGCGCGGGTCAGGCGCACATAGATCGGCGTGTAGAGGAAGGCGAGCGTGACGATGATCGTGGTGTTGCTGCGGCCCGCCAAGGTCACCAGGATCATGCCGGTGATGAAGACCGGAAACGCCTGGATCAGGTCCGACAGCCGCATCACCGTGGCCGCGATCCATGACCGCGCGAAGCCCGCGAGGAGTCCGAGCAGGCTGCCGATGACCAGCGACGCGAGATTGGCGCCGACCGCGATCGCCACGTCGGTGCGCGGCGCGGCGATCACCCGCGAGAAGACGTCGAGGCCGGTGGCGTCGGTGCCGAACCAATGGATCGGCGGATGCGGCGCGCCGCGCAAGGCGCTCCACATCAGCCCGGGAACGCTCGCGAGTTCCGGCGGCGGCTCGCTCACCTCCATCGTCGGCCGGCTCGGATCGTAGGGCGCGAGCCACGGGCCCGCCATCATCAGGACCAGCGACAACAGCACGAGAGCAGTCCCGAAGCCGAACAGCCACGACATTTTTCGCCGCTCGACGATGCGCTGGCCGATGTCGGCCGTGTCGATCAGGTCGGTCATGCCGCGAGCCTCGGATCGATCCAGGCATGCACGACATCGAGCGCAAGATAGACGAACAGCGAGATCGCGGCGATCACCAGCACCACCGCCTGGATGGCAGGGTAGTCGAACGCGAGCACGGAGCGCACCGCGTATTGGCCGATGCCGCCGAGCGAGAACACGGTCTCGATCAGCACCGCGCCGCCGAGAATATAGCCGTAGAGCACGCCGAGCAGCGTCAGCGCCGGGACCAGCGCATTCTTCAGCGCGACCAGCGCGATGCGCCACGGCGGCAGTCCGGAGGCGCGGGCATAGAGGATGTAGTCGGCGCCGAGCACGCGGACCATGTTCTGCCGGACCATCTTGATGATCGGGCCTGACAGCACGAACACCTTGGTGGCGATCGGCAGCGCCAGATGATGGAGCGCATCGCGCAGCGCCGCCATGTTGCCGGCGAGCAGCGAGTCGATGGTGATGAATCCGGTGACCGCCGCCGGCGGCGTCATCATCGGATCGATCCGGCCGAGCGGCGCCGGCGCCCAGCCCAGCACGGCGAAGAACACGTAGATGAACAGAAGCCCCCACCAGAACTCCGGCTGCGAGCCGGCGAACAGGCTGTAGGTGAAGGTCGCGCTGTCAGCAACGCCGCCGGGGCGCAGTGCGCAGAGCATGCCGAGCGGCACGGACAATAGAAACGCGAGCACGAAGCTGATCGTGATCAGTTCGATGGTGACCGGCAGGACATTGCGGATGTCCTGCATGACAGGCGCGCCGCTCACCCAGGAGCGGCCGAAATCGCCACGCGCGACGCCGGCCGCATAGCTCAGGAGCTGCTCGAGCACGGGTCTGTCCAGCCCGAGCGCATGCTGGGACGACAGATACGCCTCGCGCGTCGCGTTCATGCCGACGAGCCGCGCCACCGGATCCGCCGGCAGCATGCGGATCGCAAAGAACACCACGAGCAGCAGCCCGACCAGCTGCAGCATGGCGACGGCCAACCGCCGGGCGACGAACGGGATCACGCGACCGGCTCCGTCAGTTCTGCAGTTGCAGATCGATGAAGTGGATCGAGTTCTCCGGGTGCCAGGTGACGCCGGACAGCTTGCTGGAAAAGGCCCACTCCGTCTTGGTCTCGACCAGCGGCACCCAGGCGAGATCCGTCTGCAGCCGCTCCTGGATCTGGGTCAGGATCTGGCGGCGCTTCGCGTCGTCGACCTCGCTCTTGGCCTCGCTGAACAGCTTGTCGACGTCCGGGCTCGAATAATTGGCGAGGTTGTTGACGCCGCCCGCGGCGGTCGACACGAAGAACAGCATCGTCGCGTAGCCGACGTCGGGTCCGACGGGCTTTTCCTGATCGGACAGACCCATCGGCAGATCCTTCTTGACGATTCGACGGTCGCTCATCTGCGTCTGCGGCAAGGGATCGAGCTGGACCGGAAGGCCGATATCCTTCAGCGACGACTGGATCACGGTGGCGATCGGCCCCAGCAGCGACTCGCGCTCGGCGACGAAGGCGAGCTTGAACGCGTCGGGGTATGCCTCCAGCCCCTTGCCTTCGGGATAGCCGGCCTCGGCCAGCAGCTGCTTGGCCTTGGCGAGGTCGGTGTCGTATTGCGTCGACGGCTTCACATAGGCATTCAGCGCCCGCGAGAAGTGACCGTCCATGTGCTGGGCCGCGCCGGAATAGCCGACATTGGTGATCTGCTGATACGGCATCGCATAGGCGATCGCCTGACGCAGCTTCGGGTTATCGAACGGCGGCGTCTTGAAGTTCAGGTTGAGGATCAGAATCTCGTTACCGAAGATGCCGGCGACCTTGACGCCGTTGGCCTTGCGCAGGCCATTGAACTCGCGCGCCGTCAGGCGCTGGGTCAACTGCGCGCTGCCGCTGCGCAGCGCCAGCGTCCGGTTCGAGCTCTGCGGCACCTTCTTGATGACGACGCGATCGATCGCCGGCTTGCCGCGGTAATAGTTCGGGTTGGCGACCAGGACGAACTCGTCATCCTTGGTCCAGCGCTCCAGGCAGTAGGCCCCGAAGGACGGCACGTTCTGGGTGTTGACGTAGTCATGCGCCCACGGGTCGGCCTCGGTGGCGTGCTTCTTCATCTCCTTGCTGTCGTAAGGATAGGTCGAATAGATCGTCATCACCATCTGGAACAGGCGGTTCGGCGACGACTGCTTGATGCGCACGGTGTAGTCGTCGACCTTGGTGACCGCATCGCCCAGGCTCTTGTCCGCCCCGGGCTTGAAGACGTCGCGCGTGAAGCCTGAGACCGAGGCGAGATTGGCCAGGAACCAGCCGATCGGCGCCTTGCCGCTGACCGATTTTGCGCGCGCAAAGGTGTAGAGCACGTCGTCCGCCGTGAACTCGTTGCCGGCGCAGCTCTTGACGCCCTTGCGCAGATGGAAGGTCCAGGTCAGGCTCGGCTCGTCGAACTCCCAGCTCTCGACCAGGCGCCCCTCATATTTGGAGTAGTCGAGCGTGCGGATGCCTTCGCTGTTGGCCGGGCCATAGGGGTAATAGATGTAGGGCTCGGACAGATTGATGAATCCGGTCTGCGAGGTGTTGGTCGAGACCGACGGGCCGTCATAGTCGAGCCCCGCTGGGACGTCCTCGGCCAGGAACAACAGCTGGCTTTCGGCCGCAGCCGGTGTTGCCGCAAGCGCCAGCATCGTCACCCCAGCCCAGATCGTCCGCATCCGTCGTTCTCCTGTTCTCTTCATCTCATTGCATCAGCAGCGCCGTCAGCCCCCGGACGTCCTCGACGTCTTCGAGGCGGTCGACCATGTCGATCAACCGGTCCCCCGCCTCGGCGTGCAGCGGCACCTGCGCGAACTCCAGACAGCGGCGGAACTTCATCAGATGCTGGTCGCGCGACAGCCGCCGGGACGGATGCGCCAGCATCACCTCGCAGCGCCGGCGCAGCACCTCGCCGCTCCTGAGCGTCACCACGATCTCCTGCGGCACCAGCGCGTTCGGATCCGGATTGTCGTCGGCTTCCATCGTGACGCGGGCGGCGACGTCATGCGTCGCGGCGTCCGTCAGCTCGGCGCCGCGATAATGCGCGAGATCGACCGTGCCGTGCAGCAGCGCCTTGGCCGCAATGAATTGCATGCACAGGCGCGCGTAGTTGGCATTCGGCGCCGGCACGTCCGGACGTCCGCAAAGCCGCTTGATCAAGGAGGGACCTATGACGCGCACGGACTGGACGTCGACGGCCGTGAAGCCGTGCTCACGACGCAACGCGATCAGGCCCTCGATCCCACCGTGGGTGGCCCGTCCGGCCGGAAAAGGCTTGTGGCTGAGCTCGCTGACCAGCCAGTCGCGCCCGAGACCATCCAAGGTCGGCTCCAGATCCCAGCGCCCCTCGAACAGCTTGAGATAGCCGAACGGTCCTTCGAACACATCGCGGGGACCAACGAGTCCGACCGCGGCGAGATCGCAGCTTTGCAGCGCGGCCCGTGCATTGAAGGCGATCTGCATCGGCAGCACGATGCTGCCCTCGACATGCGCCTGCATCGTGCCACTGGTCTGGCCATACTGAACGCCGAACGCATTGCAGGTGGCCTCGGCGTCGAGGCCGGCGAGGCGCGCGACCGCTGCGGAAGCGCCAAATCCACCGGATGTGGCCGGCCGAAAGAACGTCAACGCTGAGCGGGAGGCGACGCCGAGACCGGCCGCAACGTCGATGCCGACCGCGACGGCGGCGATCAGTTCGCGCCCGGATACGCCGCCCTTGCGATCCGCATAAGCGAGCGCAGCCGGAAGCAGGGTCGCCATCGGATGCAGCACCGCGCGCTCATGGACGCAGTCATATTCCTGGCAATGGACCTGAAATCCATTGAGGAACGCCGCCATCGAGGCCGGCGCGCGCATGCGGCGCCCCCAGACGACCGCCTCGCTCCCCTCGCCCCACCCAGCCGAAGCCGCAGCGAGCTGATCGGCACCGGCGGCCGACGAGCCCGCGATACCGACCCCAATCGTATCGAGAATGAAAACCTTGGCCTGCGCGATCGCGTCAGAGGTCAACTGAGCAAAACGCGTCGCGACGACATGACGCGCGAAGCGCTCGGAGGCAACCAGCGCAGTGCTGCCGCTCATGCGACGCTCGGCGCGCAAGCACTTGGCGCGGAGACCGGCGCGCCAGGCGCGGGCCGAGACCGCCATTTGCGTAAGCCGACCAGTTGAAAGATCCGCCTCAAGACCAGCCCCCATCGCTGCCGTCTGGCCGTCAGGCTAACACCGCCCTCAACAAGATTGCATACACTTTTTCTGTGCAACGGCGTAGGCAACCTGCCCATTAGTACAGCAATCGCCGCGTTACGATCGCAAAACACCTATAAGAAAGCCATTTCTTGAAACGCGACGGACGATTGCTCGTGATGAGTAGTCGGAGGCGTTGACGGACTCGAACAACAGTGCATACAATCTTGCACTGGTTACCGACAGCGACGTCGGTCCATCCACGACCAGGCCTCGCCGCCCGATCAGAGGATTTTCAATGCCGGTCATCCGCACCCATGCCATGAGCTTCGACGCGTCGGTGCCGGTGCTCGTGGTTGGAGCCGGCGCAACCGGCATGACCGCAGCACTCGCCGCTGCCGATGCAGGCGCGGATGTCATGGTGCTCGAACGCGACGCGAGCCCGACCGGCACGACCAGCATGGCGCAGGGCTTCATCTGCGCGGCCGCGACGCGGGCACAGAAGGACAAGGGGGTCAGCGACAGCGCCGAGGCGATGTTTGCCGATATCATGACGAAGACGCGCGGACAGACCGATGAGCGGCTGGCCCGAACCATCGCCCGCGAGTCCGGCCCCACGATCGACTGGCTGATGGCCGATCATGATTTCCCCTTCGATGTCGAGCTCGCCTGGCGCACGGATTTCGGCCACTCGGTGCCGCGGCTGCACGGGCTGCCATCCCGCAGCGGAACGGAATTGCTCGGTCGCCTGATCCGCGCCGGCGAAGGACGGGTGTCGCTGACGACGAACGCGCATGTCGTCGACGTCTACGCCGACGACAGGGATCGCGTGCTCGGTGTCGGTCTCCTGCGTCCGGACGGCACCCGCGAAACCATCGGCTGCGCAGCATTGGTCCTGGCGACCTGCGGCTTCGGCGCCAATCGCGAGATGGTGCGACGCTTCATCCCGGAGATGGGCGACAGCCCCTATTTCGGGCACGAGGGCGATGACGGCGAAGGCATTCAATGGGGCATGGAGCTCGGCGCGGCCACTGCCGACATGGCTGCGTTCCAGGGCTATGGCGCGCTCTCGATCGAATCGGGCGTGCTGGTCAACTACAACCTGATCATGGAAGGCGGCATCCAGGTCAACCTGACCGGCACGCGCTTCTCCAACGAACTGTTCGACATTTCCGGCCAATCGAAGCAGGTGCTGGCGCAGCCGAACGGCGTCGCCTGGGTGGTCTATGACGAGCGGCTGCGACAGAGCAATTTGCGCTGGCCGGAGTACCAGGCCCTCACCAAGCTCGGCATGGTCAAGTCCGCGCCCGATGCGGCAAGTCTCGCGCAACTGATCGGCGTTCCCGCGGCCGCGCTGCAGGCGACCCTCGCCCACGCCATCGCCTGCGCGAACGGCGCGGCGGAGGATCCGTTCGGCCGCGACTTCCGCCGCAATCCCCCGCTGAGCGGCGAAGGCCCTTACTTTGCGGCCAAGGTGACCGGCGCTCTCTTTCATACCCAGGGCGGCCTGGTCGTCGATGACACCGCCCGCGTGATGCGCGCCGACGGATCTCCGATGCCCAATCTGTTTGCCGGCGGCGGCACCGCGCGCAGCATCTCCGGGCCTGGCGTGTGGGGCTATCTCCCGGCCGCCGGTCTGTGCATGGCGGTGACGCTCGGGCGGCTGGCCGGCCAGGCCGCGGCCCGGCAAGCATAAAAAGCGTAACAAGCATCATAAGGAACAAGCGATGCGTGATGTCCTCGGATGGCGCAAGAAGTTCGGCGTGCTGGGACCGTCGACCAACACGGTGGTCCAGCCGGACTTCGAGGCGATGCGCCCTGCCGGCGTCACCAACCATTACAGCCGCATCTACACGCCGAACTCGCACGCCGTCAGCAATGAAACCTTCATGGCGGGTACGAGCATCATCTCGGACAACGTGGTCGATGCCGTGAAAAGCGTCATGACCTGCTCGCCGGATTATCTCGTGATGGGCATGTCGGCCATCACCTTCTATGGCGGCATCAAGGGCGCGGATGCGTTCCAGGCCAAGGTGGAGCGCGAAAGCGGCGTCGGCATCAGCATCGGCTCGCACGCCTGCACGGCGGCGCTCAAGGCTTACGGCGCAGGCAAGCGCATCGCGTTCCTGACGCCGTATTATCCGGTCGCCAATGATCAGGTGCGGACCTATTTCACCGAGGCCGGCTACACGGTGGTGCGCGACATCTGCCTGAAATGCCCGAGTTGGACCGGCATCGCCGAGGTTCCAGAGGATACACTGCGCGACCGACTGATCGAGCTCAATGGCGACGATGTCGACGCCATCGTTCAGGTCGGTACCAATCTCAGCATGATCCGGCTCGCCGCGATCGCCGAGTTCTGGCTCGACAAGCCGGTGATCGCGATCAACACCGCGACGTATTGGCACGCCCTGCGGCAGAACGGCATTACCGACAGGATCTCCGGTCTCGGTCGCCTGCTGGAAGAGCATTGACCCATGGCTCTCCCGGCCACGACGCCTGCCGATCGCGCGCCGTGGCCGCATCTTCCGGCATCGCCAATATCTGGCATCGCGTTTGCTAGCAGACTATCAGCCGGTGAGGCGCTTGCCGGCGAGCCAATCGATCTCTTCCGTAACCAGGAGCGACTGCAATGGATCTCGGCGTCTTCATCCCGATCGGCAACAATGGCTGGCTGATCTCGACCGCATCCCCGCAGTACAAGCCGACCTTCGAGCTCAACAAGGAAATCGTCCAGCGCGCCGAGGCCTATAACTTCGAGTTCGCGCTCTCGATGATCAAGCTGCGCGGCTTCGGCGGCAAGAGCGAGTTCTGGGACTACAATCTCGAAAGCTTCACCCTGATGGCGGGCCTCGCCGCCGTGACCACCAAGATCAAGCTGTTCGCGTCGACCGCGGTGCTCACACTGCCGCCCGCGATCGTCGCTCGCATGGCCACGACCATCGATTCCATTTCCGGCGGACGCTTCGGCATCAACATCGTCTCGGGATGGGCCAAGGCGGAATACGAGCAGATGGGCCTGTGGCCCGGCGACGACTATTTCGGTTACCGCTACGGCTACTCGACCGAGTACGTCCAGGTCATGCAGGATCTCTGGACCACAGGCACTTCGGATCTCAAGGGCAAGCACTTCCAGATGTCCGACTGCCACATGAAGCCGATGCCGGAGCACAAGATCGAGATCGTCGCGGCCGGACAGAGCCCGACCGGAATGGCGTTCGCCGCGCAATATGCCGACTATAATTTCGTGCTTGGCAGCGGCGTGAATACGCCGACCGCACATGCCAAGACCAACACGCAGCTTCTGGAGGCCGTCGCCAAGTCTGGGCGCGACGTCGGCGCCTATGTGCTGTTCATGGTCATTGCCGACGAGACCGACGACGCCGCGATGGCGAAGTGGCAATCCTACAAGGACGGCGTCGACGTCGACGCGCTGGCCTGGATGGCCGATCAGGGTTCGAAGGATCAGTCGGCTGCCGACTCCTCGACCGCCAAGACGATCAACCTGCCCGAGCAGGCCGTCAACTTCAACATGGGCACCATCGTCGGCTCCTATGCCACCGTCGCGAAGCTGCTCGACGAGGCCGCCACGGTGCCGGGGACCAAGGGGCTGATGCTGACCTTCGACGACTTCATCGCGGGAATCGATACGTTCGGCCAACATATTCAGCCCCTGATGCAGTCGCGCAAGGATCGCCTGGCCCGCGCGGCCTGATCCGGATCGGTGGCGCCGGCGAGCTTCGCCGCCGGCGGCGCAGACCTAACTCTCGGAACGCCCCTGACATTCCGCACCCAAACATCCCTCCACGTTCAAGAGAGCGGGCGCGGCTTCGCGAACTCGCAGCGCCTGCACCGTCATTCCGCACGCTCACGGCCATTGAGATCGACTAATCGTGGTGAGGCTGGATCAAGCTCGATCATGGAGTCGCTGGCGCAGCCGGCTCCCTGATTTCCACGCGGATCGGGGTCGGATCGAAGCCGTTGCAGGGATTGTTGACCTGCGGACAGTTCGAGATCACGAACAAGACGTCCATCTCGGCGGTCACGTCGACGAAGTTGCCCGGCGCCGAAGGGCCATCCAGCACGGTAAAATTGCCTGAGGGCTCGATCGGCACGTTCATGAAAAAATTGAGGTTGGAGACGATGTCGCGCTTGGTCAGGCCATGGCGCGACAGCTCGAGGATGAAGTTCTCCCGGCAGGCATGGAGATAGCGCGTCGCCTCGCCGAAACGCACGGCGTTGCTCTCGCAGGAGCAGCAGCCTGCCGAGGTATCATGGCGGCCGCAGGTGTCGGCAGTGATCCGCGCCATGACCCGTCCACGGTTGGACATCAGCTTCGTACCGAGCTCGAGATAGGCCGAGCCCTGGACACGCAACGTATCCTGCGCGCTGTAGCGCTCGGCGGTGTCAGCAGCGACATACATCAGCGCGTCCACTGCCTGCTCGCCTTCGCTGTCGATGATGCGCAGCGTCTGGCCTTTCTTGAGCACGCGCGACCAGGGCTGCTCGGCGGGAATGTCGAAGGCATAGATGGGTTGGTCCGTATCGGTCTCAGACATCAACGCGCCCCCTCAGACGAACAGTCGATCGGTGAAGGCGTAGGCGCGCAGCGCTTCTGGCGATGCCGTGCGGCAGACATCGTCAGAAGCAGGCTGCGGCAGCCGATGCCGGATCAGCGTGACCGGCGCCGTCGCCGCGGGACGCGCGGGATCGAGAGGATGAGCGCAGTTCGACACCGCGACCATCAGGTTCATCTCGGCGCGGAGATCGACGAAGTCGCCGGGCCGCTTGCGCGAGGGGTGCCAGACGAACCGCCCGGCCGCATCGGTCGTCACCGGCGCGAAGAACGTCACGCAGGGCGGGATGTCGCGCAGGCCCAGCCCGATCTTGGCCGCGGCCGAGATGAAATTGGCCTGGGTGTTGCGAGTGACTTCGCCGTACGCCGCGAGCGTCGAGTCCGCCGTGGATCCGCCGACCAGAAGATCATGGGCACCCGAACTGTCCTCGATCACCGACAGCAGCACGCGCCCCATATCGGAGAGGATCATCCTGCCCTTCGACAGCGCCGCGCTCCATTGCACCTTCACGGTGTCGGCGCAGTTGATCCGCTCGCATGGATCCTCGGTCCGCCAGGCCAGCAGCGAAACGCTGGAGCGTCCGAGATCATCCGAGATGCGCAGGCCCTCGCCACGCGACAGCCGCACCGTCGTGTGCCATCCGGGCGGCACCTGCTCGGTCGAAATGACCGCATCGGGAGCAATGGGCGCACCGTCCAGCGCCGTCAGCGGCGGCAACTGCTTCAGCTCCTGCCCCGCCGCACGCAACTCCTCGTAACGGCGGCGGTTGGCCTCGGCGCGCTCGGCCTTGTTCTGCGCACTCATGCCGATGTCACCGTGAAATGCGCCTCCACAGGCTGTCCGGCCTTGCCGTTGATCGGGAGGATGTCTTGCGGACAGGCAGAGAACGCGATCACAAGATCCATCTCCGCACGCAGGCGCACATGGCCGCCGGGCACGGGACGCGGCGGCGCGGCGAAGCCGAGCGTGCCCTGGGCGTCCCACGGAATGTTCATGAACAGATTGAGCGGGCTCGGCACCTCCGGCGGCGTCAGGCCGAGCTCGGCCATGCCGGCGAACAGATTGTCGGTGCAATTGTCGTGATAGCCCTCGTGTCCGAGAAACGCGTAGCGATAGCGGTCGCAGGCGGCGATCAGGGTGTCGTGAATGCCGCCCGACGTGTCCTCGATCATCGTCAGGATCGGCCGGCGCATGTTGGTGCGGAGCACGTCGCCCGGCCGCGGCACCAGATGCAGCGAGTGCGCCCGTGTGTGCTCGTTCGACATGAACTCGGAGAGATCGGCGCGATTGAACGCCCAGGTGTCGACCACCTGCTCGCCATGGGTGTTGATGACGGTGACGACCTGACCTGCGGTGACGAACGCCGCCTTGCCGCGCCGCGCGGGAATCTCGATCGGCTGCATTGCACTCTCCCTCAGGGCTTGTAGGCGACCAAGTCGATCTCGACGATGCCGCCGCGCGCCAGATCGCAGACGCCGACCGTCGTCCGGCCCGGCCGGTGCGCATCGTCGAAATGGCTGGAGAAGATCGCGTTCATCGGCGGGTAGTCGCGCTTGAAATCGGTCAAATAGATGCGGGCGAACACGACGTTGGCGAAGCTCATGCCGCAGCCCTTCAGCACCCGCGCGAGGTTGTCCATCACCTTGCGGGTCTGTGCCTCGATGCCCTCCGGGAGCGGCAGCGAATCGTCATCGGGATCGGTCGCGAGCTGGCCGGTGACGAACAGGAAGGGACCGGCCTGCACCGCGTGGCTGTAGGGCGTGACCGGCTTCGGCGCGTCGGGAAGCAGATGATAGATCGGGTCCATGGCGTGTCCTCGCTGGTCTCTTCGCTAGCCTGCGGCGTAGCGCTGGATGAACTGGCGCGCGCGCTCGGTGTCCGGGCTGACGAAGAAGCGCTCCGGCGGCCCGGTCTCGACGACGCGGCCGCGATCCATGAACAGGATGCGGGTGGCGGCGTCGCGGGCAAAGCCCATCTCATGGGTCACGATCACCATGGTGCGGCCCTCGCGGGCGAGCTCACGCATCACCACCAGCACCTCGCCGACCAGCTCCGGGTCGAGCGCGCTGGTCGGTTCGTCGAACAGCAGCACGTCCGGCTTCATCGCCAGCGCGCGCGCAATGCCGACGCGCTGCTTCTGCCCGCCGGAGAGCCGCGCCGGAAACACATCGGCCTTGTCGGAAAGCCCGACCTTGGCGAGCAGCGCCATCGCCTCCTCGCGCACCTCGGCCGCAGATCGCTTCTGTACTTGCACCGGCGCCTCGATCAAATTTTGCAGGACCGTCAGATGGGGCCACAGCGCGAAATGCTGGAACACCATGCCGATCCGCGTGCGGACCCGCGACAGCTCGCGATCCGACATCACGACGCCGCCATTGTTGATGCCGATGCGGTCGCCATTGAGATAGATCTGGCCGGCGTCGGGCCGCTCCAGCCAGTTGATGCAGCGGAGCAGAGTCGACTTGCCGGAGCCGGACGGCCCGAGCACGCAGACCGTCTCGCCGCGCGTCACCGTGAAGCTGATGTCGGTGAGCACCTCGAGGTCGCCGAAGCGCTTGGAGATGCCGGCGACGTCGAGCACGGGCATGTCGTCGGTCATTCCAACCTCCCTCAGCGCCGCGCCGCGGCCAGCCGGTCGATGCCGCTGACCCCCGCCTCGATCACGAGGCAAAGGCCCCAATAGAGGAACACGGCGGTGATGAAGGCGGCGAACGGCACATAGTGGCGCGACTGGATCGAGCTCGCGGCATGCGTCAGCTCGGGCAGCGCGATGATGGTGAGAAAGGCGCTGTCCTTGACGATCTGGATCATCTGGTTGCCGATCACGGGACCGGCAGCGAGCAGCAGCGGCGGCAGGATGATGCGCCGGAACAGACGCGGCCCGGAGAAGCCGAAAGCGACACCGGCCTCGATCGGCTCGCGCGGCTGCGCCGCCCAGGCGCCGCGCAGGATCTCGGCGAGATACGCGGCGTGATAGACGGTCAGCGCCACCAGCCCCGAGCTCCAATTGTCGAGGCGGATGCCGAACGACGGCAGGCCGTAATAGACGATGTAGGCAAACAGCAGGAACGGCACGCAGCGCATGCCGTCGACGAACACGCGCACGGTGAGTGCCAGCCAGCGCCGCGTCGACATCAGCGCCGGCGTCAGTACGAAGGCGATGCCGAGGCCTGCGATGGCCGACAGCACCGAGAGGATCGTCGTGTTGCCGAGCCCGCTCAGCAGCAGATCACGCTCGCTCCAGACGATGGCGAAATCCCTGATCATGCCGCCTCGGCTGCGAGCTGGCGCCGCTCGATAAAGCGCTGCAGGGAAACGAGCGCGAACACGATCGGCGCATACATCGCGATCGCCACCAGGAACGGCGGCAGCGGCTCATAAGTCTCGGCGCCGATCCGCACCGCCGCGCGGGTGATGTCGACGACACCGACCACCGCCAGCACCGGCGTGACCTTGATCAGCAGCGACATCTCGTTGACGAGCCCGGGAAGACTGACCCGCACGATCTGCGGCAGCACGATACGGCGGAACCGCAGGCTCGCATGCATGCCGACGGACTGCGCGGCTTCGTATTGCTCCCTGGGGAAGTTCATCAGTGCGGCGCGCCAGACCTCGCAGTTGAACGCCGAGGTATTCATGACCAGCGCGAGGATCGCCGCCGACACCGGGCCGATCGCGATCCCGACATTGGGCAGCGCGAAGAACAGGAGCAGCAGCAGGGTCACCAGCGGCGTCGCGCGCAGCACCGAGACGTAGACGGCGACCACGCGGGCGATGACGGGGACGTTGGCCCAGCGCAGCAGCGCCAGGCCAAGTCCGATAGGAAGTCCGATCAGGATGCCGACGAAGGACAGCGTCACCGTCACGACGGCGCCCTGCAGGATGGCGAGGACGTCGGCTGCGCTCATCGCTGTCCGTCCGTACCGCCCGTCGCCCACGCCCCGCCGAACATCGTCATGCCGTCAAGCGGACCGGTGCGCAGCGATCGCCACCCGCACATCAGCTGTACCTCGTCAGTAGCTTCAGAATTCCGGCTCGAACGTGACCGGCAGGTCTGCGAAGGCCTCGCCGAACCACTTCTTCTGCAGCTCGGCGAAGCGACCCGATTCCTTCTGCTTGGCAATGAAGCCATTCAGGAATTCCACCAGCTCGGTATTGCCCTTGGCGACCGCCCAGGCCGGATAGGACTTGCCGGAGACGGGCTGGCCGACCGCGAACACGTTCGGCTTCTCGGCGACCAGCGCCTTGATGTTGATGATGGTGTTGACGACGTAGTCGACGCGTCCGAGCGCGAGATCCTGATAGGCCTCGGGATAGGAGGTGTACTCGACGACCTTGCCGAGCTTGCCGCCCTCTTTCTCCAACATGTCCTTCAGCTCGGGCAGACGGCCAAGCAGCGCACTGCCCGCCTGGACGCCGACGGTCTTCCCACTGAGATCCTTGATGGCGTTGATGCTCTTGTCGTCCTTGCGCTTGACGTAATAGTGCGTCGCGTCGGCGATCGGGCTGGTGAAGTCGAGCGACTTCTTGCGCTCCTTGGTGATGATCGCCGCGGTGATCGCGACATCGTACTTTCCGGTCGAGACGCCGGCCAGGATGCCGGTCCAGGGCAGGATCTGCTGCTTGATCTCGAACGGCGCATATTTGCGCAGGTCCTCGATCATCTCGTTGTCGAAGCCTGTCGGCTTGCCGTCCTTCACGAACTCGAACGGGCGAAAATCGTCCTCAGTGGCGACGATCAGGCCGCGTTTCTTGATCTCATCCAGGCTGCCCGCCTTCGCGCTGAACGCGGCCGGCAAGGTCAGCGCGGCCGCCAGCAGCGCCAACGCGAGGCGCCGCGACGGCGCCTGAAAGCGGGAAAACGAAGGCTTGGTCATCTCGCATCTCCTCATATGAAACTGGTCAGTCGAAGCTGAAGCCGTGCGCGCGCAGATAGGGCGGAAAGGCAGCGCCTTCCGCCTTCGCCGCCTGGCGCGCCTTGTCCTCGGACCAGCCGTAGAACTCGGCCTCGCCGAACTCGGCGTTGCCGCGCTGCTGGTCTTTCGGGATCGCATGCCGGGCATGACGCCGCCGGTCGTAATCGTCGAGCGCCGACGGCAGGGCATCGTCGCCGTAGCGGTCGAGATGCGTGGTGATGCTGCGCGGCAGCCGCAGGCTGACATGCCCCTCTGCCGCGGGATAGCCGAGGCACAGTCCGGCGACCGGGAACACCATGTCCGGCAGTTCCAGCACCTTGGCCACGGTATCGATCTCGTTGCGGATCACGCTGATCGGACAGGTGCCGAGACCCACGGATTCAGCGCACAGGATCATCGTCTGCAGCGCCAGCGCAGCGTCCACCGAGGCGTTGAAGAAGCCCTCCAGCGTTCCGTTCTTGACGGGCTTGCCGCGGAGTTCACCGATGCGCTGCAGCCGCCGCGCATCGCCGAGAAACACAAAGAACACCGGCGACACCCCGATCCAGGGCATGCTTGGAAACAGCCTGCCGATCGCGGCACGCTTGTCGGCATCGCGCAGGCGCATCACCGAGGCCTGCTGGAAGTCCGACTTGGCCGAGGCGCTCAGCGCGCTGGCGACGAGCAGGTCGAGCAGCCCCTCTTCCGGCATCCGGTCGCTGTAGCGGCGGACCGTCTTGCGCGACAGCACGCCGCGCAGGAATTCACTGGCTTTAGTGTCGCCGCCATCCGGCCCGCCGTCTCCGAAGCGCGTCGCGACCGCATCAGCATGCTCGGACATCACGGCGCCTTTCTTTCATCACGCGCGGCACGCGTCCAACGACGGCCGTCGGACAGAGCAGAGATCGGCGGAGATCGCCGCGGCAGACATCGCATCGCCCACTCCATGCGCCGCGACATCGATGTCGCCGCCCGGATTCATCTCGCCGCGACTTCTGCGCAGCTGCTAGGGGATGTCAGCAAGGGACATGCCAGAATTCGCAGAGCTCGGCGCAGCGTACCGTCCGCGCACTCGCTTCCCTGAAGACATCAGTTGAAATTGAGCAGCCAACAGCGCTGTTTGCAGACAAGACGCCGCAGCGCGAAATGCGGAGCATGCTTCGTAGTTGCGGGCGCCCTCGCCCTGACTGGATACCGTGCGCCGGCGACGCGCTGCTTTTCGGGCAGCACCGTGCCCATTATCTAATCGGAGCGCGATACGGTCAGTCCGGCGAGCGTGTCGCGTCCAGCCTTTGCTCCTGTGCCGCAACCATCGCCTGCATCATGGCAATGAACCGCTTCTGATCGGCCTTGGTCAGATCCGCAACTGTCGCGAGATGCGCCGCCCGCGCCGGCCGCTCGATCTTGCGCAGTAATGCCGCGCCGGAGCGGGTCAAACGACAGGTCCGTGAGCGCCGGTCGTGCGGCCCGACGCTGCGATCGACCAAGCCGCGCGCCTGCAACCGCTTCAACGCACCGGTCGTAGTGGTCCGGTCGAGGGCGATGTCCTGCGCCAGCGCGGTCTGGTCTGCCGTTCCCCGTTTCGCCAGCGCCGTCAACAGGCTGTACTGCAACGGCGTGATCTCATAGGCCGCACATTTCTCCTGGAACAGCGCGACGTGGATCTGGTGCAGCCGCCGGATCAGATAACCCGGGCGCTCCTCGAGCGGCCACGACACATCTGCGTTCGTCTTATTCCTTCCAGCCATCGAACGGCTCCCGCATAAGCGCTGGTCATGCTGCATCAATTTGAAGCTGTCTATGGCACGGATCTTGATGTAATGCGAAGTATGCTTCGTAAATCGGTCGGCGCACGATCCGCGCCGGCTTGTCGGGGACGGCTTTGACCGGGACAAACAAACAGCCCGGATAAGGAGAGCTTGCATGTCCGTGAGCGCCTCGTTCGACCTGCTGCTGCGCGGCGGCCGCGTCATTGACCCCGCCTCCGGCGTCGACGGCTTGAGAGACGTCGCCATCCGCGACGGCCGCATCGCAGCCGTCCAGTCCGACATCCTGCCATCGAGCGCCAAGGACGTCGTCGACGTCACCGGCCAGCTCGTTCTCCCGGGACTGATCGACACCCACGCCCATGTCTATCAATACGTCACCGGCCGCTTCGGCATGAATGCGGACATGGTCGGCGTGCAGTCGGGCGTCACCAGCCTCATCGACCAGGGCGGCCCGTCCTGCATGACCTTGCCCGGCTTCCGGCACTTCGTCGCCGAGCCCGCGCAATCGCGCGTCTATGCGTTCCTGTCGGCCTATCTGGTCGGCGGCCTCGAAGGCCACTACTACCCTGACCTCTATCGCCCCGACTGTGTCGACATCGACGCGACCGTGAAATCCGCGGTCGCCAACCGCGACCTCGTGCGCGGCATCAAGGCGCATGCCGAGATCGGCGGTTTCGCTCGCTGGGGCATCCGCGTCATCGAGATGGCGGCCGAGATCGGCCGCCGCGCCGAACTCCCTGTCTATGTCCATTTCGGCCAGCTCTGGGGCCTGCCCGCGAGCGGCACCAATGGCGAGGACGTCGACACGATCCTGGAGCGTGTGATCCCGCTGCTGCGTCCGGGCGACGTGCTGGCGCATCCGTTCACGCGCCATCCCGGCGGCTTCGTCAATACCAAGGGCGAGGTGCATCCGGTGATCCAGGCCGCGCTCGATCGCGGGCTCAAGGTCGACGTCGGTCACGGCAGTCACTTCTCCTACCGGCTGGCGCGCAAGGCGATCGACGCCGGCATCGTGCCGCATACGCTGGGCGCCGACATCCACGGCTACAACACCCATGTGCCGGCGCCCGCGGGCACGCCGGACGAGCCTGCCGACGACGAGAACCATCCGTTCGCAGGCCAGGCCAAGTTCAGCCTGGTGCAGGCGATGAGCTCGCTGGTCGCGCTGGGGCTGACCTTGGAGCAGGTCGTGCCGATGGTCACGTCGAACCCCGCCGCGATGCTCGGCCTGTCCGATCAGATCGGCGCGCTGCGGCCGGGCATGGCGGCCGACGTGAGTGTGCTCCGGGAGCAGCAGGGCCGCTTCGTGCTGCGCGACAATGAGAAGACTGAGGTGATCGCCGAGAAGCTGCTGCAGCCGGTGTTCTGCCTGCGTGCCGGCGTCCGGCACGATGCGACGGCGCCGATCTTGCCCGCAGCGGTCGCGGCCTGACGTGACCGACGCGGCGCCGACCGTCTCGCAACAGGCCGCGCCGCGTGGCGTCGGCGCACGGCTGCCGCGCAAGGAGGACGACCGTTTTCTGCGCGGCCGCGGTCAATACGTCGCCGACATCAGACTGCCGGGATTGAAGGACGTGGCCTTCGTGCGCAGCCCGGTGGCGCATGCGAGGATCAAGGCGATCCATATTCCCGCCGCGTATCGCGACGTCGTGTTCACGGCCGATGACCTCGTAGGCATCAAGCCGATCCGCGCTGTCTCCGGCCTGCCCGGCTTCAAGGTCTCCGAGCAGCCGGTGCTGGCCACCGGCAAGGTGCGCCATGTCGGCGAGCTCGTGGCGATTTGCGTCGCGTGCAGCCGCGCCGAAGCCGAGGACATCGCAGCGGCGGTCGAGCTCGACCTGGAGCCACTGCCGGCGGTGCACGACATGCGGCTGGCGCGCGCGGCCGGCAGCGCGCTGGTGCATGAGCATTGGGGCGACAACGTCTTCCTGGAGACCAATTTCGAGGTCGACATCAGCGCGGCGTTGGACGCGCCGATCAAGGTGACGCGCGAGATCACGACCGCACGCCAGTGCATGGCACCGCTGGAAGGGCGCGGTGTCGTCGCCACCTTCGACCACCGGCTCGATCAGCTGACGCTGCACACGGGATCGCAGATGCCGCACATCGTGCGCAACGGCCTGTCCGACTGCCTCGGCATCGAGCAGGGCCGCATCCGCATCATCGCGCCGGATATCGGCGGCGGCTTCGGCCACAAGGGCATCCTGCTGCCCGAGGAGGTCTGCCTCAGCTGGCTCGCCATGACCAAGGGCATGACGGTGCGGTGGCTCGAGGACCGGCGCGAGCATTTGAGCGCGAGCGCGAATTGCCGCGAGCACGCCTATCACATCACGGTCTATGCCGACCGCGACGGCCGGCTGCGCGGCATCGACTGCGAGGCGATCGTCGATTCCGGCGCCTATTCGTCCTATCCGTTCTCGGCCTGCCTCGAAGCGGCGCAGATCGCGAGCATCCTGCCGGGCCCTTATCGGATGCCGGCCTATCGCTGCCGCACCTACTCGGTCGCGACCAACAAATGCCCGATCCTGCCCTATCGCGGCGTCGCCCGCACCGGCGTCTGCTTCGCGCTGGAGCTGCTGCTCGACGCCGTCGCGGCCGAGGCCGGGCTCGAACCCGGCGAGATCAGGCTGCGCAATCTGGTGCAGCCGCAGGACATGCCGTTCGACAACATCACCAACAAGCATTTCGACAGCGGCGATTATCCCGGCGCGCTGCAGCGTGTGCTGGCGGCAATCGATGTCCCCGCCGTGCGCGCACGCCAGCAGCGCGGCGAGCCCGACGGCCGGCTGATCGGCACCGGCGTCTCGATCTATTGCGAGCAGGCCGCGCATGGCACCTCGGTCTATGCCGGCTGGAGCATCCCGATGGTGCCCGGCCATGAGCAGGCGACCGCGCGGCTGACACCCGACGGCGGGCTCGAGCTGCGCGTCGGCGTGCATTCGCACGGCCAGGGGCTGGAGACGACGCTCGCCCAGGTCGCGCACGAAATCCTCGGCATCGATCCCGACAAGATCCGCGTCGTGCTCGGCGACACCGCGATGACGCCCTACTCCACCGGCACCTGGGGTTCGCGGTCGATGGTGATGGCCGGCGGCGCCGTGGGCACGGCCTGCGAACAGCTCGTCGCGCGCGCCACGCGCATCGGCGCCAAGCTGCTGCAGCTTGCGCCAGAGGCGGTCACCTGGCGCGACGGTCGCGTCTGCGGGCCGAACGGTAGCGTAGGCCTCGCCGAGATCGCCCACACCTGGTACCGCCGGCCGCAGGATCTGCCCAACGATGTCGATCCCTCCGGGCTCGAGGTCACCGGCGGCTACAAGCCGGTGCGCGACAGCGGCACCTTCTCCTACGCGGCGCATGCGGTGACGGTCGCGGTCGATCCGGATCTCGGCGAGGTCGAGCTGCTCGACTACGTCATCGTCGAGGACGGCGGCGTTCTCGTCAATCCGATGATCGTCGACGGCCAGATTCTCGGCGGTCTCGCGCAGGGCATCGGCACCGCGCTGTACGAGGAGATGCCGTTCGACGAGGCCGCGCAGCCGCTGGCGACGACGCTGGCCGACTATTTTCTGCCGGGTCCGACCGAAGTTCCTGCGCCGCGCCTGTTTCACATGGAGACCCCGTCGCCCTATACGATGTTCGGCGTCAAGGGCATCGGCGAAGGCGGCGCGATCGCGCCGCCGGCCGCGATCGCCAATGCCGTCAACGACGCGCTGCGGCCGCTCGGCGCGGAGCTGATGCAATCGCCGCTGTCGCCGCGCCGCATCGTCGCCGCGGTGCTCGCCGCGAAACAGGCGAGCGCGACGTGAAGGCCGCATCCTTCGCCTATGAGCGCCCTCGCAGCGTGAGCGACGCGCTCGCTCTGCTCGCAGACGCTGATGGCGAAGCCCGGATCATGGCCGGCGGCCAGTCGCTCGGCCCGATGCTCAATCTGCGCCTGGTACAGCCGCCGCGCATCGTCGACGTCGCCGGCCTTGCCGAGCTTCGCGCCGTGGAGCGCGATGGCGAGGCTCTCGTGATCGGCGCTTGCGTCACCCATGCCGATATCGAGGATGGACGAATTCCCGACGTCACCCATGGCGTGCTGCCGCGGATCGCCCGCGGCATCGCCTATCGCGCCGTGCGCAACCGCGGCACCATCGGGGGCTCTCTCAGCCATGCCGATCCGGCTGCCGATTGGGTCACCACGCTCGCGGCGCTCGGCGCCAGCGTGAAGCTGACGAGCGCCAACGGCCAACGTGAACTCGCGGTCGCGGAGTTCATCCAGGGCGCGCTGCAGACAGCGCTGCGTCCCGGCGAGCTCGTCACTGCCATCCGCCTGCCCTCGCTGTCGCCCACGGCCCGCTTCGGCTACGCCAAGGCCTGCCGCAAGCCCGGAGAATTCGCTCATGCGATGGCCGCCGTCCTGATCGAGCCGGATCTGGCCCGCAGTCGTGTCGTCATCGGCGCCATCGACATCGCGCCGATCTTCATCGACGATTCATCCCTGTTCGGCGGAGCGATCACCGATCTCGGAGAGCGCTTCGATCGCGACCTTGCCAGCCGCCTGCTGATGCAGGCCGGCGTGACCGATACGGCCGCCCGCCACATCCACCTGAGCGTGCTCGCGCGGGCGATCGCAGAGACAGCCGCATGACGACGATCCAACTCACCGTCAACGGCCGCGCGGCCGAAGCCAGCATCGAACCCCGCACCCATCTCGCCGACGCCCTGCGTGACCAGCTCGATCTGACAGGCACGCATCTCGGCTGCGAGCACGGCGTTTGCGGCGCCTGCACCTTGCTGCTCGACGGGGCTCCGGCCCGCTCCTGCATTACGCTCGCCGTGGCCTGCGATGGCGCCACGGTCACAACCATCGAAGGCCTGGACGAGGACGAGATCGCAGCCGAGCTGCGCGACGCCTTCACGCGCGAGCATGCCCTGCAATGCGGCTACTGCACGCCCGGCATGATCATGTCGGCGCGCGACCTCGTGCTGCGCCTCGATCACGCCGACGAGCAGGCCATCCGCGTCGGCTTGAGCGGCAATCTCTGCCGCTGCACCGGTTATGCCGGGATCGTGCGCGCGATCAGCGCCGTCATTGCCGCGCGACGGCAGCGCGGCATCACGGCCGTGACCGGCGCGGGTCGGACATCGCTCGGCCCGGTGGGATCGCAGCCTGGCGCCATCGCCATCGCGGTCTCGCCCGCGCGGCCAGCGGCGACGGACATCAAGCCCCCGCGCGGCGCGGCGCTGGCTTCGCTCGATCCTCCCGAAGTCATGCCCGCCAGGAGCTTCGATGCGTCGTTCACTGTGAAGGCGGCGCCCGCGCAGGTCTTCGCGCTGTTCGGCCAACCCAAGACCCTGGCCGCCTGCTTTCCCGGCGCGACCATCACGGACATCCCGGCTCCGGATCGCATCGAAGGCGAGATCAGGGTCGCCATCGGTCCGCTGTCGGCCGCCTTTCGCGGCTCCGCGCGGATCGACCGCAACGCTGCTGATTTGTCGGGTCGGCTGATCGGTACGGGACGCGACCAACGGAGCCGCACCTCGACCTCCGGGCAGATCGCCTGGCGCATGGTCCCGATCGACGACGGACGGGGGACCCGCGTCGATCTCGCAATCGGCTACAGCCTGTCCGGTCCGCTCGCGCAGATCGCGCGCGACGGGCTGGTGCGCGATCTGGCGTCGCGTCTCACGACGACGTTCGCACAGAACTGCGAGCAGCATCTCAACGGCACGGCGGGCCTGACCGAGACGGCAGAGCCGCAGCGCCTCAACGCGCTGGCCCTGCTGCTCGACGTCGCGCGCCAACGCCTCACCGGCTTGGCCCAGCGCCTGCGCGGGCCATGAGAGCGCCGCGCGCCAGCGAACTGCCTCTCTCACGACCAGCCGTGACATCAGCGCCGAACACCCGCGCGACACATCGTACCGGCACCTGTCTCTACGTTTCAAAACAGCAGGCACGTCTTCGCCGTCTCGCGGCGAGATCCGCCCGAGCTTTGCCATCGATCGACCTCTTCCTCCAATGAAGAGGCGCAGGGAAGACCGGGTATCGACTGACACCCGCGGTCCGCGTGCAGCAAACAAGCACGCGGCAGAACCACAGGTTCAGCCCAATATCCGGCCTTCCCTGCGCGGCGGTTTCGCGGCTTATAGGCGCTCTCCCCGGGGACCGGCTGTCTTGCCCCCGTCGCCAGCGGATCATCACCACTGGCTTGGTCTCAGCGTCGGGAGACCAGGACCACACCACTTCGCCGTCGCCTCGCTCCGTTCGTCGGCACGGGCTGTGACACCCGGCTGCAGAGCAACGCGCCCGTCGCCTCTCCGGCTCGACGCTTCATGACGATCGCGAAACGTCCCTCTTCAGCGAGCCGGGATGCGGTGGAATGTGGAGTTGATTTGCCCGACGATGCAAGGGATGAGACCGCGGCAAACTGGCACGACGGGCAGTTGGCGCATGCGGGGCATGCGCGGGTTGCCCGTCGGGCGGATGATCAGTTGAACGATCGGCGTGTTCACGATCCCACGTGGAGCGCCGCCTTCGGCGCCTGATCGACATGGTGAGGCGCGCCGTGCTCCGCAGCTTCTCCAAGACGACTGCCAAAGGCAGCGCGTCTCGAAACATGATGCCGCAGCTTGGGCCTCACCCTTCGAGACGCCCGCCTTCAGCGGGCTTCTTTGCGCGGCGTACGGCTCCCCTATTCGTCCAGGAGATCAAGAAACCGCTCGACCTTCTGTAGCACCGGTCTGGCACTCTGGTCGGAATGGATGACCCGATTGCCGTCGCGCTGCAGCAGCCGTGAGCACGACCTCCGAATTCGTCCCGGCAGCAGCGTGGCCGCGATTGCTTCCGGCCCTACGTCGAGGCGCATGATTCCGCGCTCTCTGCACCTCATCCTGAGCCTGGCAACAGCGAAGAAATTGCTGGCCGCAGGCGGCAACGTTCCGAACCGACGCTGCGTTTCATCCTCGATATCTTCCAGCTCATCGTCAGTCCTACACCGGGCCACCCGCGCATAGATCTCGAGTCTGACCGCCTCCGACTGCACGTAGTCCGAGGGTAGCAGTTCGGCGATCGGCAGGTTCAGCTCCGGGACCCAGAGCGCAGACATCCCGTCGCGATCACCCTCCAGAGCCAAGGTCAACAGATGACCATAGAGTGTCGGACCAAATACCTGCACGTGACCGGACTGGCGATCCGACAGCATGTCGCCGCTCCCCCGGAGGTCGAGATCGCGCGCGCTGATGGCAAAGCCCGCGCCCGGACGATTCAGTTCCTCGAGCACGGAGAGCCGCTGCTCCGATCGGTCCGAGCCGCCCTCGGTCAGGAAATGCGCGAATGCCCGGATGCCGCCGCGACCGACTCGCCCGCGGAGCTGATGCAATTGCGCCAGGCCAAATTTTTCCGGCCAGCACACGACGATCGTGTTCGCCCGCGGTATGTCGAGGCCACTTTCGACGATGTTGGTCGCGAGCAGGACGTCGGCCTTGCCTTCGACGAACGCCATCAGCCGCTCGTCGATCTCATCCGCAGGCAGCTTGCCGTGAATCGTGATGATCCGAAGCTCCGGCGCCAGCATGTGAATGCGGGCCCGCATGGGATCCAGGTCCTGGATCCGCGGACAGATCACGAAGCTCTGGCCGTTGCGGCGATGCTCGCGCCCCAGGGCGGTGGTGATCGCGATATCCGACAGCGGCGCGACCTTGGTCACCACGGGCACACGATGCACGGGCGGCGTCGCGATCACGCTGAGGTCGCGCAGGCCGGTCAGACCGGCCGCCAGCGTGCGCGGGATGGGCGTCGCGCTCATCCAGAGCCTGTGACCGTTCTTGTTGAGGCTCGACAGCATGGCCTTGTCGGCCGCGCCGAAATGCTGCTCCTCGTCGATGATGACGAGCCCGAGGTCAGCGAACTTGACGTCCTTCGACGCCAGCGAAAGCGTGCCGACGACCACTTTCAGCTCACCGCTCTTCAAGCCCTCGCGCACCTTGCGCGCTTCGGCCGTCGAAGCGATCCGGGAGAGATTTCCGACCTCGATGCCGAGCGCCGCAAAGCGCTTGCGGAACGTCTCGACGTGCTGTCGCGCCAACACCGTCGTCGGGACGACGATCGCGACCTGCTTGCCGGCCAGAACTGTCGCCGCGGCCGCGCGCAACGCCACCTCGGTCTTGCCGAAGCCGACGTCACCGCAGACGATCCGGTCCATCGGATGCCCCGATGCCAGATCATCCAGAACCTCGCGGATGGCCTGCGCCTGGTCCGGCGTGGTGAAATACGGGAAGCGCGCGACGAATTGCTCGTAGCTCGCGGGCCGCGGCACGAGCTTCGGAGCCGGCCGCCGGCGCCGCTGGCTGATCTGCTTGGCAAGTTCCTTGGCGACGATGTGAATCTCGGTCTCGGCGGCGGCGCGCCGCGGCCGCCACGAACTGCCGTCGGCCTTGTCGAGCGAGGTGTCGCCGAGTTCAGCCGCGTAAGGCCAGATCAGGGCCAGCTCCGCAAGGGGCACGAGGACCGCATCAGTTCCGGCGAACACCAGGCGGACCATCTCGCGCGCGGAGACACCGGCGGCGCCCATCGCCCGCAATCCGCCGAGCCGGGCCAACCCACGTTGCAGATGCACGACGACCGATCCGGCTTCGGGCAGATCTGCGGTTTCGAAGCCGGGCGTCCAGGCCCAGTTCGCAGGCTGCGGCTGATGGGCTCTGCTGCCGAGAACGTCGGAGGCGGTGATGACAACAATTGGCTTCCGCCCGGGAACGACGAAGCCGGCGTCGAAGCCGGCCAGCAAGGCTGCTTCCCGCCTGCCTCTCGCAATTGCCTGCGCCCAATCAACGGCGCCTTCGGCTTTGACTCCGCTCATGGCGGCCATCAGCCGCAGATCCGACTCGGCCGCCGCGGCAAACACGAGGCGTGCATCACCCCGCCGGGCTTCCTCGATGAAGGCGCGCAGCGCCTTCCGGGGCGTGGCCTCCTTGAAGAACTCCGGCGTCGCTCGGTATGGCGCCGTGGGCGACAGCAACGCAATTCTCTTGGCCGTCTGCCCCCATTCGCGGCGGCTCACATAGGCACGATCACGCTCGGCACGGGGAGCCGCTTCCTCGATCGTGCTCAGCCAGATGTCCGCATGTTTGGGGAGCTCCGCATCGGCGATCCACTTGGCCCGCGTGCAGTACTCGAACAGGCTGGCCTTGTTCCGAGCTCGTTCCTTGAACGCCAGCCGCTCGGACATCGGATCGATCTGGAGCTCCTTGAACTCGGAGATCACTTCCTGATCCAACGGATTGAAGGTGGCAATCCGTCGTATCCTCCCGCCTGAATGCTCGACCCTGAAAGGGCCACGCGCGCCGGCCGGGAAGATCTCGAACGTGTTGCCGTGAAACAGCACGCCGCCGGGATAATCCGGGCTATCGTCCGAGTCATATCCGAGCGCAGCAAAGCGAGCTTCAAAATGCTGTTCGGAGTAGCTTTCGCCGACCCGCAGCAGCATGCCACTTCCCGACCAGTCCGCCGGCCGCGGCACGCGCTCCATGATCGCCTCCACGGTCGTGATCAGCAGAGGCTTCTTCGCCCGCGCGAGACGCCTCAACACGGAACTTCGCCGGCCCGCGATGTCACGCGACGGCTCGAGCAGATCGAACGGCAGGGTGTTCAGCCGTGGATAGACGAGCACGTCGCAGGCGGGATCGAGAACCTGAATGATGGACGCCAATCGCTCGGCGCGGCGCTCGTTCTTGGCGAGAAACGCAAGTCCGCTTCGCCCCTTCGCTTGCCACTCCGCCACCAGGTGCAGCGCCAAGAGCCCCAGAGGCGACGCGGAGGACACGGCAGGCTTCGCGGCTGCCACCTTCTTTGGCGCACCCGATATCGTCTTGCGCGGAACCGGCTTCGTTCGTGATGCGGCGTGCTTTGGTGAGGGCGTCTTCCGCTGCACCGAGCTGCGGGGATTACGAAGAACTGAGGGCAAAGATGGTGGCTCGTGTGTCGTTGAGGATGCCGGGACGAACGTCCGGCGAATCTGACGACAATTAGCGGATTCGGATCGTCGAGGGCACCAAGATCTCAAAGCGCTTCACGCAGGCGGACCAGATCCCTATCCGCCTCGGGAAGGTCAGAGACATGTCCCGAACCGGGAAAGTTCATGCGGCACATGACCTCCTCACCGGGGATGCGCGCCGTATCCAGGCTCGACGCGCGTGACGATCGCGCAACGTCCCTCTTCAGCAAGCCGAGATGCGCGAGAAGCTGGAGGTGTTGCCCGACGACACATTTGAGTAGTTCGGCGGCGGCGCGCCGCGGTCGGATGGGACGCGCCAGGCCGCCCCGATCAGGCGGCGCGGACCTCCTCGACGAAGCTGCCGACCTCGGTCTTCAGTTGCTCGGCCTGCCGCGACAGTCCGTCGGCCGCGTTCAACACTTCGCTCGCGGCGATGCCGGTTTCGGTCGCCGCCTTGCTCACGCCGCTGATCGTCGCCGTCACGTCCTTGACCGACTGCGAGGTCTGCTGAACGTTGCGGGCGATCTCCCCGGTCGCCACGCCCTGCGCATCGACAGCCGATGCAATCGCGTTCGAGATCGAGGAGACCTCCTCGATGGTCCCGGCAATGCCGCGGATGGCGTCGACGGCTTCCTTGGTGGCGGCCTGGATCTGCGAAATCTGTCCGCCGATATCCGCCGTCGCCGACGCCGTCTGTGTCGCGAGCATCTTCACTTCGGAAGCGACCACGGCGAAGCCGCGCCCGGCTTCGCCGGCCCGCGCCGCCTCGATCGTCGCGTTCAGCGCGAGCAGATTGGTCTGGGCGGCGATCGCCTGGATCAGGGTGACGACCTCGCCGATCTTCTCGGCGCCCTCGGCGAGCGTCTGCACGATCTTGTCGGTGCGCTGGGCATCGGCCACGGCACGGCCGGTGATCATCGAGGACTGCGCGACCTGGCGGCTGATCTCGGTGATCGAGGCCGTCAGTTCCTCCGCCGCGGAGGCGACCGTGCTGGCGCCCATGCTTGCCTCTTCGGCGGCAGTAGCCACCGTGGTCGCCTGCCCCTTGGTCTGCGTCGCGGTCGAGGACATCGACCGCGCCGTCGTCTCCAGTTCGGTCGCGCCCGAGGCGAGCTGCGCCACCATGGCGCCGGCCTTGGCCTCGAAATCGCGCACCAGGCCTTCGAGACGCGCCGCGCGCTTTTCCTTGACGACGCGCTCGGCGGCCTGTTCGCCGGCCAGCCGGTTGGTGGTGAGCATGGCCTCCTTGAACACCTGCACGGACTGCGCCATGCCGCCGATCTCGTCCTTGCGCGCGGCGAAAGGCACCTCGGCCTCCTCGTTGCGGGCCAGCCGGGTCATCACCTCCGACAGTTTCGCGATCGGGGTGAGCAGATGGCGCACCAGCAGGACGGAGGACGCCGCCGACAAGCCGAGCACGAACAGGATGGCTGCACCGGCGAACAGGATGCCCATCAGCCCGTCGGACTCGTCCTGCTCGGCGACAGCCTGCGCATCGCGCAAGGCGGCGTCGCGAATGCCCAAGAGCGATGCGTTCGCGGCCGTGGCCTGCCGGCGCCAATCGTCGATCGACACCTCATAGGGCGTGGCGTTGAAGGCGGCCTTGATCAGCGCCTCGCGCAGCGTCTTGTCCGCGCCGAAATAGCGCTCACGCGCCTCGCCGACGCTCGCGCGCGTCGCCTTGGGCGCATGGGCGTCGTCGCCGCGATCGAGGATCTCGGCCCACAGCCGAGCCATCTGACCATTCGCGAAATTCAGCTCGTCGCGCTCCGCAGCCGTCGCCGGGCGGCCGGCCGTGACAAGCCCCGAAATCAGCAGCGACACCTGACCGGCCGTCTGCCGGATGACCCAGCCCTTCTGCGCGACGTCGAGCAGATTGCCGGCCGTGGTGCTCAGCCGCATTGTCTCCTTGATGCCGCTTTCGAGCAACTGGTTCAGGCTCGCCATCGCATCGGCGTAGTCGCGCATCGCCTTGGCGGCGATGCCGCTGCCGCGCTCGGCCAGCGGCTTGCTCCAGTTGGCGGCCGCCTCATTGCGCACGGCGGCGATCTTCGCCACGGCCGCGTCGACCCGCTGCGTCAGATCGGCGTCGCCGCGCGCGAGCACGGCCAGCTTCTCCAGCGCCTCGTCGCTGCTGCGGCGGTTGTCGGCGAACTCCTTCAGCACCGCGCCATCGGCCGGAGACTTGCCGATCAGGGCGCGATTGACCGGACCCCGTTCGACGGTCAGCGCTCCCACCGCGTCGAAGCCCGCCGCCAGCCGGGTCTCGAGCGCATGCGCCGCGACGGCGTTCTGATAGGCGCCCCAGCGCTCGCTGAGTTGAAGGCCCGATGTCAGGACGATGACGCCCGACATCAGCGCCGCGATGGCAATTCCCGTCCGCTTGATGGACACGTCCTCAACTCCCCATTCCCCAGGACACCCCGAGCACGAGGGCGCGCTGAGCGCCCACGCGCGAAAGCCCCTGCCCTACTTCAGTTCGAATTCGACCAGCTCGATGGTCGACTTGCCCGTATTGCGGATCGTCCGCGCCGGCCCGATGTCCTGCCAAGCGAAATCGCCGAACTTCAGGTTCAGCTTGTGGTCCGGCTTGCCTTCTCGGCCCTCGATGAGTTCGCCACCCTGCACCACGATCCGCACGCCCGGCGCGGCCTGACGCATCGCCGGCGCGGTTTGGCCAGGCTGCAGGATCAATCGCCAGGCCTGAAGGCGATGGTTGTCCATGACCGTGACATAGGGCTCGGGACGCGCGGCCGGCGTGAAGCGGCCCGGCTCGGAGTCGAACAGCTCGAAGCCCGCAATCCGGAAGTCGCCGTCGCCCACATTGACGACCTGATGGACGCCCGGCTTCTTCGTGTAGTTGGTGAACAGCACCTCGCCGACCTTGCGGGGCACGATCAGCGGCTTGCCGCCGAGCGGCGTCCCCTCCGCATTCGAGACGGCGAGATAGACCTGCGCGAAATCCCTGGTGTGGCTGTGATAGGCCGCCATGCCTCCGGCCGGAATCGTGACGTTCATGAACTGCAGATATTCGTTCTTGAAGGTCTGATCGTGGAAGCTCGCGAACTCGATCGGCACGATCTCGGGCTCGCCTGCCGCATTCGCGCGTCCCGGCAGCACGGCGGCGCCAATCACCTGGGCGCCCAGCACGGCGCAACACCCGCACAAAAACTGACGCCGTCCCATCGCATTCCGCATCTTGTCGCCTTGTCGTCTCGTTGAACTACGCATGCTGACCTGACTATCTGGATACCCCTTAAGACACGTTTAAGTGACGGCGCTCGCGCAGGTGTGAGAGCGCATGGCACGTCACATGCGAACGCATGCCTGATGCATTCGCCGATGATCGTCAGCGGAAACGATCACTTGCGTGCTGATCGCGCAGTGAAGCAAAAAGCGGGCGAATGAGCCGATGGATGACGATGCAATGCCTGCATCCATCGGCACGCGCAGCGCGGACATGATGCGAACCGAGCGCTCGCTGCAGCGTCGACGGCGCTGCTCCGAACCATCTCCCGACGACACCTGACTTTGTCAGGCTCCGCACGCCTGCCCCGGACGATGCCACGTTCGGACGCTCGTCGCGCTGGCAAGATCTGACCAGCGTCTGCAATCCCATTCAAGATCATGGACGGAAAACCAGGCAGGGTGCTCTGCCTCAAAGGAGAGCAACATGACTGTTTCAGCCGCGACGACCTCGCCGAATGATCATGCGACGATGATCGTTCCCCGCTTGTTTGTTCTCGAGCTCAGCGCGGGCAAGATTCACACGATGAACATCGACGGATCGGGCCGCGAGACGATCGTCACAGACTGCCGTCTTCCGGACGGCATCGCCCTCGACCTGGATGCAGGCCACATCTACTGGACCAATATGGGCGTTCCGAACCTCGATGACGGGTCGATCGAACGCGCCGACCTGGATGGCGGAAACCGCACCATCATCGTGCCGCAGGGGTATACGCACACACCGAAGCAGATCATCCTGCATCGGCGCGACCGCAAACTCTATTGGTGTGACCGCGAGGGCATGAAGGTCATGCGCGCCAACATGGACGGCTCCGCGATCGAAACGCTGGTGGACAGAGGGTCGTCCGAGCTCCGGCAGCCCGATCTGACGCGATGGTGCGTCGGCATCGCGATCGACGACGAGACCAACCGGATGTATTGGACGCAAAAGGGCCCGGAGAACGGCGGTCTCGGTGTCATCTACCGGGCGGGCCTGGACATTCCCAAGGGCGAGAGCGCATCGGCCCGGTCGGACATCGAAGTCTTCTTTGATGGCCTGTCCGAACCGATCGATCTGGAACTCGATCACGGGCGTCGTCTGCTCTACTGGACGGATCGCGGCGAAGCCCCGCGCGGCAACACCGTCAACCGCGCCTCGATCGACAACAAGCCCGCTGAGCCGGAGATCGTGGTGCGCCACTTGAACGAAGGGATCGGACTCGCGCTCGACCTGCCGAATGACCGCATGTTCGTCACGGATTTCGCAGGCTCCATGTACGTCGCCAGGCTCGACGGCTCGGACCTGCAGAGCCTGCTGTTCGGCCAAGGCAACCTCACCGGCATCGCCTACGCAGAGATCGCTCGAAAGATCTGACAGGGCGCAGCGCTCGTGAAGATCGGGCGAAGCCCCAGGGCTTCCCGCGCTCAGCGTTATGGCTTTTCCATCTGCAACGCGCTGATCGCAGCGTCAGCACGACATGCCGGCTGCATATGCCGCGGTCGGAGCACATGCACGGCATGACGCTCTCGCAGTGCGTCCGCATCAAGCCAGTTCGGCGGCACGATGACACGCGACATAATGGTGTGGTCCCATCGCGTCCAGCACCGGGAGACGCTGCGAGCAGACATCGATCGCGGCCGGACAGCGCTGCGCGAAGCGACAGCCGGGCGGCGGATCGACCGGGCTCGGCGGATCGCCCTTGACCAGATAACGGCGCTTGAGATCATCGCGCAGCGGTCCGGGCGGCGCGGCGGCGGCGATCAGCGACCAGGTGTAGGGATGACGGGGCGCGGCGAAGATGTCGGCGGCCGGCGCCTGCTCGACGATCTTGCCGAGATACATCACCGCGACCTCGTCGCAGAATTTCTGGATCACGCCGAGATCGTGCGAGATGAAGATGTAGGTGAGATCGCGCTCGCGCTGCAGCCGTTTTAACAGATTGAGGATCTGAGCCTGGATCGCCACGTCGAGCGCGGACACCGCTTCGTCGCAGACGATCAGATCGGGTTCAGGCGCCATCGCCCGCGCGATGCACAGCCGCTGACGCTGGCCGCCGGAGAACTGGTGCGGATACAGGTCGGCGGCCTGCGGCGGCAGGCCGACTTCGGCCAGCAGCCTGCGCACCCGCTCGTCGCGCTCGCTCCGCGTGCCGATCCCGAGCAGGTCGAGCGGCTCGCGGATCTGGTCGCCCGCACGTCGGCGCGGATTGAGCGCCGAGAACGGGTCTTGGAACACGATCTGCAGATGCCGCCGCACCTCGCGCAAGGGCCGGCCGGTGAGGCCGGCGATGTCGCGATTGCCGAACACGATCTGGCCGGATGTCGCCGGCACCAGCCGCATCACGGCCTGCGCGGTGGTCGACTTGCCCGAGCCGCTCTCGCCGACGATGCCGAAGGTGGTGCCGCGACGAACGCGAAAGCTGACGCCGTCGACCGCGTGCACGAATGACGGCTTACCGTTGCGACGGCCGGCCGGAAAGTGCACGACGAGGTCGTTGACGTCGAGCAGCACCTCGCGGGGGCCTGTGCCGCGGATCGCTTCGGCCATGCTCATGCCGCGAGCTCCGTCTTGCGCCAGCAGGACACGGCGTGATCCGCCGCAATCGGCTCGAGCGCGGGCTGCGGCTTCGCGCGGCAGACGTCGCAAGCCTGCGCGCATCTTGCAAGGAATGCGCAATCGGCGCCGCGCGCGCCGAGCGGCGGCACCATGCCGGGGATCTCGCCGAGATCGACCCAGGGCCGCGGCGGCTCTCCAATCGCGAGGTGCGGCACGCAATTGAGCAGGCCCCGCGTATAGGGATGACGCGGCGCCGCCACGATTGCATCCGACGCCCCCGCCTCGATGCAGCGTCCGGCATAGAGCACGAGCATCTCGTCGGCGAGCTCGGCGACCGCGCCGAGATCGTGGGTGATCAGCAGGATCGCCGTCCCGGTGCTACGCTGCAGCTCGGCCAGCAGATCGAAAATCTGTGCCTGCACGGTCACGTCGAGCGCGGTGGTCGGCTCGTCGGCGATCAGCAGCTTCGGCCGCCCGGCCAGCGCCATCGCGATCATCACGCGCTGGCGCATGCCTCCCGACAGCTGGTGCGGATAGGCGTCGACCCGCTGCTCTGCGGCCGGAATCTGCACCGCGCGCAAGAGTTCGATGGCACGCTTGCGCCCGGCGGCGCGATCGAGCCCCTCGTGCCAGCGCAACACCTCGCCGATCTGGTCGCCGACCGTGAACAGCGGATTGAGCGCGGTCATCGGCTCCTGGAAGATCATCGACATGGCGCTGCCGCGCAGGCTCCGCATCTCCTTCGGCGCCAGAGCCAGCAGATCCCTGCCCTCCAGCATGATGCGGCCCGAGGTAATGACGAAATCCTCCGGCAGCAGCCGCATCAGCGCCAGCGCCGTCATGCTCTTGCCGCAGCCGGATTCGCCGACCAGCGCCAGGGTCTGCCCCAGCGCGACCGTGAACGACAGGTTCTCGATCACGGGGACGAGGCGGCCGGCCCCGTTGCGCATGCTGACGTTGAGATCATCGACTTCGAGCAGCGCACCCATCACGACCTCCGCCGCAGACGCGGGTTGATCGCGTCGTTGAGGCCGTCGCCGACCAGGCTGATCGCGAGCACCGCGAGGAAGATCGCCGCTCCCGGGAACATCACCGCCCACCAGGCGTCGAGAATGTAGTTGCGGTTCTGGCCCAGCATCAGTCCCCAGCTCATGACGTTCGGATCGCCCAGGCCCAGGAAGCTCAGGCCGCCCTCGAACAGGATCGCGACGCCGATCGCCAGCGTCGCCGACACGATCACCGCGGGCAGCGCGTTCGGCAGCAGCACGCGCAGGATCAGGTTCGCGTTGGAGGCGCCCGCCGCGCGCGATGCCTTGACGAAATCGAGATCGCGCAGTCGCATGAATTCCGCCCGCGTCAGCCGCGCCACCGAGGTCCAGCTGACGCCGCCGATCGCGAGCGTGATGGTGGTCAGCCTCGGCCCGAACAGCGTCACCAGCACCATCGCGAACAGCAATGGCGGCAGGATCTGGAAGAACTCGGTGATCTTGACCATGATGGCATCGATCGCGCCGCCGAAGTAGCCGCCGACCGCGCCGATGACGAGGCCGATCGCGATCGTGATGAGCGCGGCGACGGCGCCGACCGCGAGCGTGGCGCGACCGCCGTAAATCAGTCCGGCCAGCACGTCGCGGCCGAGATAGTCGGTGCCGAACCAGGCATCGGCATCGGGCGGCATGAACGGCGCGCCGACGAGATCGAGCGGATCCACCGGATAGAGCGATGGCCCGACCACGGCCACCACAATGATCAGGATCAGCAGACACGCGCCGGCGACGCCGGACGGGCTCTTCATGAATTGCCGTAGCGCCAGGCGCCCCGGCGACGCGGCGGCCCGCACGGGCAGATCGGCCGGCGACGTCGGCAGCGGCGCGGTGCTCTCGATCACCGTCATCGCCGCCCCGTCCGGATTCGCGGGTCAACGAGGCGGTAGACCATATCGGTCAGGATATTGGCGGTCATCACCATCAGCGCAGAGAAGAACAGCACGGCCATCAAGGTCGGATAGTCGCGCCGCAGAATGGAATCGAACACCAGCCGGCCCATGCCGGGCCAGCTGAACACGGTCTCGACCAGCACGGCGCCGGCGAACAGATTGCCGAACTGATGGCCGGCGACGGTCACGATCGGGATCAGCGTGTTGCGCAGCGCGTGTTTGCCGACCACCAGCCACTCCGGCAGACCCTTGGCGCGGGCGGTTCTGACATAGTCGGCCGACAGCGCCTCGATCATGTTGACGCGCGCCAGCCGGCTATATTGCGCGATGAACACGAGCGCGAGCGTCAGCGACGGCAGCACGAGGTGCCGGGCGACGTCGAGCACATAGGCGAACCCATACCTCGGATTCACCACGTCGGCCATGCCGACGACGGGGAGGATCGGCCAGACCGAGCCGAACAGCAACAACAACAGCAGCCCGGTCCAGAAGATCGGCGCTGCGTAGCCGGCCAGCGAGACCACCGTGACCGCGTGGCTGAACAGGCCGTTCGGCCTCCGGGCGCTGACCACACCAAGCAAGGTCCCGATCGCGAGCGCCGCGGACAGTGCGCACAAGGTCAGATACAGCGTCGCCGGCAGCCGCTGCAGGATCAGGCCGAGCACGGGCTGGTTGAAGTAGTAGGAGTAGCCGAAGTCGCCCATCGCGACATTGCCGAGATAGATCGAGAGCTGCTGCAACAGGCTCTGGTCGAGGCCGTATTTGGCGCGCAGCGCCGCAACGACGTCGGCCGACGCGCCGCCCATCTCGCCGGCGATCACCTGGACGGGATCGCCGGGAGCAAGGTGGATCAGGCAGAAGTTGAGCACCAGCACGGCGATCAGCAGGGCGACCGCATTGATGATCCGCCGGGCCAGATGGGTGGCGAATGCCATGATGCAACACGTCTCCTCGTGGCTCTCGCGAACCGATGTCAGACCCGCCTCAGGTCTTCGGCGGCGTTTCCCAGTACAGCTCGTCGAGCGGCGACATCATGCCCCAGATCGAGTTCGGGAGATTGCCGAGCCCCTTGGCGAACGCATTGTAGTACGGGCTGACATTGATGAAGTAGATCGGCACATCCGAGACGACGATCTTCTGGAACTCCGAGTACAGCGCCTTGCGCTTCTCGGGTGAGGTTTCGACCGCCGCCGCCTGCAACAGCTCATCCACCTTCGGATTGGAGTATTGCTGCGTGTTCGACCAGATGATGCCCTTGCGGATGTTCGACGTCAGATAGGTGCGGTTGACGCCGATCACCGGGTCGCCCCAGTTGTAGACGGTGTCCATGGTCAGGTCGAAGTCGAAGTTCGAGACGCGCTGCGCCCAGGTCGGGAAATCCGGCGCGGCGCGCACTTCGAGATTGATGCCGACCCGCTTGAGCTGCGAGCGCATGTACTCGGCGACGTTGCGCTGCTGCTCGTCGCCGCCCGGAATGTAGTCGATGGTCAGCGAGAAACGCGAGCCGTCCGCCCCCTTGGCGTAGCCGGCGGCATCCAGCAACGCCGCCGATTTGGCGTAGTCGACCTTGTAGGGTTCGACGGCCGCTTCGGCGAGCGGCGAATCCGGCGCGATCGGCCCCAGCGCCGGCGTCGCCTTGCCGCCCATCAGCTTGGAGACGATGAAGTCGCGGTTGGCCGCATAGGCGATGGCCTGGCGCACGCGGACGTCGTCGAGCGGCTTCTTCTTTGTGTTGAATGCGAGCCAGTTGAGCGGGCCGACGCCGGCCATGCCCTTGTCGGTCACGACCAGGTTGGGTGACTTCTGCAGCCGATCGATGTCGCGGGCGCCGGCGATGAAGGGAAACGCGCTGAAGTCGCCGCGCTCCAGCGAGACCACGGCCGCGTTCTGATCCGACACCAGTCTGACCACGATCTTGTCGAGCTTGGGCCGGCCGGGGATGAAGAACTTGTCGAACTTCTCCAGCGTGTAGTATTCGCCCTGCTTGTATTCGGTCAACTTGAACGGCCCGGAGCCGATCGGCTTCAGATTGGCCGGGTGGGTCTTGAGGTCCTGGCCATCGCCATAGATGTGCTTGGGCAGGATCGGCATCAGCGCCGGCGACATCGCCAGGAGCAGCGACGGGCTCGGGTTCTTCAGGCGAAGGATCGCGGTCGCGGGATCGGGCGTCTCGACCTTGTCGACCGCCGCCAGCATCGTCTGGAACGGATGATTGGCCTTGATCGCCATGATCGAGAAGGCAACGTCCTCCGACGTCACGGGGTGGCCGTCATGGAAGACGGCATCCTTCACCAGATGCAGCGTGACGGACAGTCCGTCAGGCGCGACCTCCCACGACTGCGCCAAATAGGGCTGCGGATTCCATTTGTCGTCATAGCGCAGAGGGCTGGCGAAGATCTGCGCGGTCGGCATCGCCGTCGCCATGCCCGACTGCACGGCGCCGTTGAAATGCCGCGGCACCTGCGTCGTCGCGACCACCAGCGTATTGGCGCTGGATGATTGCGCCTGTGCCGCAGGCGAAGCGACCGTGGCTGTGATGAGACCGAGAGCTCCGAGCACGAAATGTCGTCTGATCAACATGGCTATCCCGCTTCCTGATTCACGACAGGGTGGATGATGAGAAAGTCGCTTGGTGGTCCGATGTGCTCTGCTGTCATCGCGTCACGCCGCAGCGGTCAGGGCGCGGTCGAGGATCGCGTCGAGTTCGTGATCCGATGGCAAATTCGCGGTACCCACGCCAGCCAGCGTGATCGTCTCAGCCACATCCGACGCAGCATCGTCTGCGGGCGTCAGCGACCAGTTGCGCGACACCAGCTGGAACACCTGCGCCCGGTCGTCGCCGTCGACCCGGCAAATTCCCTTCAGCCGCAGCAACTGGCCCGGCAGGTCATGCACCGCGGCCGCCAGCCTGCCGCGATCGAAACGGCCGGCGCGCCGATAGGTCCAGCGACGGAAATCGCTCTCGTGGTCGGCCGTCTCCGCGACCGGCTCGGCGCGGAAACGTGCGAGCCGCCCCCGTCCGAAAACGGCCTGATGCGCAGGAGTGAGCGCCGACAATGGCTCGATCGGCACATCCGGCCGGGTGGCGCCGATGACGGCGCACGCGGCCTCGCGCTGGCTGTCGCTGGCGAGGTCGCATTTGCTGAGCAGCACGACGTCGCATCTGGCGAACTGGTTGCGGATGGTCTCGCCGATGTGCCGGTCCTCGCACTGTGTCGCGATGCGGGTCGCATCGGCCAGCACGACGACGCCGTCGAGCCGCAGCGACGGCTCGACCAGCGCGATCTCGGCGATACGCCAGGGATCGCCGACGCCGCTGGCTTCGATCACGACGCGATCGAAGCGCCCGACATCGTCGAGCAGCCGCGCCAGCGTGTCGAGAAAGCCCGTCCCGATGCTGCAGCAGACGCAGCCATTGGTGAGCGACATCGTCGTGCCGTCGTGGCTGCGGATCAAAGCCGCATCGACGTTGATCTCGCCGAAATCGTTCACCAGCACCGCGCAACGCTCCGTGCTTGCGGACAGCAGCCTGTTGAGCAGCGTGGTCTTGCCGGCGCCGAGAAAGCCGCCGATCACGGTGAACGGAATGGGCGCTGATGCCGTCATGTGCGCGGCGCCTCCTTGACGACGCCGCCGACCACCGTGCCCCAGACCGCGACGTCCTTCAGGTTCTCCGGCGCGACCGTCAATGGATCCTGCTCGAGGACCGCGAAGTCAGCATACTTGCCGGCCTCGATGCTGCCGATGAGATGGTCGAGCTTGAGCGTATAGGCCGCACCGATCGTGATGGCGTTCAGCGCCTGCTCCACGCTCAGCGCCTCGGTCTCCGCTCCGAGCTTGCGGCCCGACGAGGTTACGCGGTTCACGGCGCACCACGCGGTGAACAGCGGCGACAGCGGCGTGACCGGCGCATCGGAGTGGATCGAGAAGGGAACGCCGATCCGCTGCGCCGTGCCGGTCGCATCGAGGCGGTTCGCCCGCTCCGGTCCCATCGTAAGCTCGTAGTGGGAATCGCCCCAGTAGAAGACATGATTGGCAAACAGGTTGACGCACATGCCGAGCGCCTTCATGCGGCGGAATTGCGCCGCGTCGGCCATCTGGCAGTGCTGCAGGGTGTGGCGATGATCCGGCCGCGGGTGAGCGGTCTGCGCCTTCTCCACGGCGTCAAGCGCAAGCTCGGTCGCTTCATCGCCATTGGTGTGGATGTGAAGCTGGATGCCCGCCCTGTGGTACAAATCGACCAGCCGCGGCAGCTCTTCCGGCGCGATGTACCACAGGCCGTTCGGCGCGCCGTTGTGATAACCGGGCCAGCGCAAGCGCGCCGTAAAACCCTGGATCGAGCCGTCGACGACCAGCTTGACGATGCCGTAATGCAGCTTGTCGTTGCCGGACTCGCGCAAGCCAACAATCTTCTCGATCGCCTTGTCCGGAGGATGCGTCGCCGAGGCCAGCGCCGCCACCAGGCGCACGCCGAACTCCGCCTGCTGCGTCGCCGCGCGGTAGAGATCGAGCGTGTTCTCGGTGAGATCGTTGTGCAGATCGGTGATCGTGGTGACGCCCTGCACGCAGGCCGACGACGCATAGCGCTGCACGTCGGACATCGTCAGCAGCTCCGACAGCGGATTGCCCACCAGACGGAACGCCCGCAGCCGGGCCGCGATGCCTTGCAGCTCGCCGCTGGCTAGGCCGTCGGCTCCGGCGACGACACCGGAGATGTCGGTGGCATGCAGGAGCTGCGTGCGCTCTAGCACCAGCGTGTTGACCACGCTGATGTGGAAGCTGGCGTGGATCACCATGATGGGCCGCGTCGTCGAGACCCGGTCCAGCGCTTCGCGCGTCAGCTTCTCGCCGCCGATATGCAGCGGATCAAAACCCCAAGCGAACAGCGTCGCGTTCGGATCGGTCATCGCGGCTTCGGCCTCGCGGAGCCGTGCGACGATCGCATCGATATCAGGCACGCCGGCCACCGCCCTGCCCTCCGGCGAGCGCCGTTCGAACGCGCCGACATAGGGCAGCGACCACATCATGCCTTCCATGATGTGGCTATGACCTTCGACGAACCCTGGTAGCAGCACCTTGTCGCGGAAGCGCATGTCGATCCCGCCCTGCGGGACGAACTGAGCGATCTCAGCTTCACTGCCGGCCGCGACGATCCGCCCCTCTCGCACCGCAACGTGCGTCGCATGGGGTCGCGACGGATTCATCGTCACGATTCTGCGGGCGACGTAGACGACGGTATCTGAGCTCACCGCGAACTCCTTCAACTTCCCAGGACCCGTTTGACCAGGACCCGTTTGACCAAGAGCCATCTGTTGAAACCTGCGGTGTCGGACGAGTCCAGGCCAGCGCCAGATGCCATGCACAAATGGAGCCAGCCCATGCGAAACGGGGCCGCAGACTTTCCGCCATGGCGCGGTTTTTGCTTTAATTTCAGCAGCTCACAGGGTTGGGACCAAATACCTCGATGGCAAAATTCGCGCCCTTGCTGCGATCCGAAGCGGACCGGCCAACAGTTCCGATTCACGACCTCCTGTTCTGGGTCTCACTGTTCGACGGCCTGGACCGCGGCGGCACCTTCCTGCAACTTCAGATCCGACAACTGATCGTAACAGCGATCGAGGATGGTCGTCTGCCGCTCGGCGTTCGCATGCCGTCCAGCCGCGATCTCGCCGCGCTGCTCAAGGTGTCCCGCAATACCATCGTCATCGCCTATGAGCAGCTCGTCGATCAGAACTTCCTGGTCTCGCGCGAACGCAGCGGCTACTTCGTGGCCGGCCTGCCCAAGCATATCGGCGAAGCCCAGCAGCCCGCGACGGAGGTCTACAGCCGCCGCTGGACCGAGCGGTTCGCGCTGCAGCCGTCGGCGTTGCGCAACATCGTGAAGCCGCTCGACTGGCAGACCTATCCCTATCCCTTCATCTTCGGTCAGTTCGACCCGAGCCTGTTTCCGACCAACGACTGGCGTGAAAGCGCGCGCGCGGCGCTCAGCGTGCCCGAGATCAACAACTGGGCGCGCGATATGATCGACGGCGACGATCCGGCGCTGATCGAACAATTGCAGCGGCAGGTGTTGCCGCGCCGCGGCATTCGCGCCCGCGCCGACGAGATCATGCTCACGATCGGAGCACAGCACGCCCTGTATTTGATTGCGAAGCTGTTTCTGCAGCCCGACACCCCGATCGGCATCGAAGACCCCGGCTATCCGGACGCGCGCAACATCTTCGGCATGATGACATCGCGGGTCGTGCCGCTTCGGCTCGACGATCAGGGCCTGGTGCCTGACGACGCGTTCGCGCGCTGCGCGCTGGCCTATGTCACCGCGAGCCACCAGTGCCCGACCACGACGGCGATGTCGCGGACACGGCGCGAGGAGATTCTCAAGGTCGCGCGCGAGCGCGACATCGTCCTGATCGAGGATGATTATGAGAGCGAGCTGATGCCGGAGGGCAGCAGCCTGCCGCCGCTGATGAGCCTGGATCGCGACCAGAGCGTGCTCTATGTCGGCAGCCTGTCGAAGGCCTTGGCGCCCGGACTGCGGCTCGGCTACGTCGTGGCGCCAGCGCCCGTCATCCGCGAGTTGCGCGCGCTGCGCCGGCTGATGCTGCGCCATCCGCCGCTGAACAACCAGCGCGTCGCGGCCTTGTTCATCGGCCTCGGACACTACCGCTCGCATCTGCAGCAGGTCGGCCGCGTGCTGCTGGAACGCGCCACCCTGCTCGATTCGCTGCTGCCGCAAGCGCTGCCGGGCTGCAGCTGGTCGCGCGGACCGGGCAGCACCAGCTACTGGATCACCTGCCCTGCGGGAACGGATGCGGTGCGGCTGTCGGAGGTGGCGCGCGCCGAAGGCGTGGTCATCGAGCCCGGCGACGTGTTCTCGATCAACCCGGAGGCGACACGCAACTGCTTCCGTCTCGGCTTCTCCTCGATCCGCACCGACCGGATCGCGCCGGGGATCGCCAAGCTCGGCCAGATCTTCGCCCAGTATACATCGTCGCAAACCACCTGAGCGGCTACAGCAGGTCGCTCAGCCCCTTGAGTGCACTGCCGAGTGCGACCACCGCGAGACTCGCCATCGAGACCCGGCGATGCAGCGTGTCGCTGCCGCGATGAAAGCCGAGATCGCCGAGCCAGGTGCCGACCAGCATCACCGGGATGCCGAGCGCAGTCAGCACCGCGATATGCAGATCGAGCAGATCGAACCACGCCAGGCTGGCCGTGCCGACGATCGAGGAGACCAGGAAGAACACCATCATTGAGGCACGCGCGGCAATCCGGCCGAATGCGCCCGAATTGTAGTAGACGATCACCGGCGGTCCGGGCATGCCCGCAAGGCCATTGAACAAACCGGCGGTGAGACCGACCAGCGCCGTGATCCAGCGCGCCGGCGCGGCCGTCAAACGAAACCCCGTATTCAGCAGCACGACCGCGCCGACCGTGATCAGGGCAATCAGGAGGCGTGCCGCCGACGCCGAGACCACGCTGAGCACCAGCGCGCCGACTGGCGAGCCGATTATGCCTCCGAGGATCAGCCAGCGCAGCGAGGACCAGTCGCAGACACGCGAGGCGCGCGGCAGATCGCCGAGCCCGATCAGAAGCTGCAGACAGACCGCAACCGGCACGGACTGCGTTGGCGGCATGAACAGGCCGAGCAGCGGCACGGCCGTCAGCGCAAAACCGAAGCCCGTGAAGCCGCGCACCAGCGCCGCTGCAAAGATCGACAGCGCCGCGGCGAGCACCAGTGGGGCGCTCGGCAGCGAGGTGGCGGCGATATCGTGGACCGCGACGGCAAGTTCCTGCAGGGCCATCGTCAAGGTGTGATGTAAGGACAAAAAGGCGGCGTCATGCGCCCAGTCAGCAGGATCGCCATGGTCGTGAAAGGGCCAGCCGCGCCCGACCACCGGGCCAGTTCTGGCTACAGAGCTCGCCCGCTCTGGTTCTAGGGCCCCAGCCGCCGGCATGGCACATGCGAGCCAAGCTCCAGCCGCGGAGGACATGACATGGCCGATCTCGAAACCGTCCGCAGCGAACTGCTCGCCACGCTGTTCGCCGCCTTCAACCGACACGATGGCGCGGGCGTGATGGCCTGCATGACCGATGACATCATCTTCGACGCGGCCGCAGGCCCAGACAGCTGCGGCCGGCGCATCAGCGGCGCGGCCGATGTGCGCGCCGCGTTCGAGGCGACCTGGGGCGGCATGCCCGACGTCAGCTGGGAGTGCACGCGCCATGCGGTGTTCGGCGATCGGGGCCTGTCCGAATGGATCTTCCGCGCGACGGCGCCGGATGGCCGGCACATCGAGGTGCAGGGCTGCGACCTGTTCGGCTTCCGCGGCGACAAGATCTGCACCAAGAGCGCCTTCCGCAAGGACCGGCCGCCGCAGCCGGCCGCGGGCGGGAGTGCCGCGCGATGAACATGCATGCCCTGCCAACGGCCGCCTATGACCCGCACTACGACCCGCTGGTCGCCGACGGCCCCGGTCGCAATCGCGACTACGCTCCGACCTACTGGATCGCCACCGCCGGCACGCCGCCGGAGAGCGACGGTCCGATCACGACCGACACGACGGCCGACGTCGCCATCATCGGCTCGGGCTACACCGGTCTCGCCTGCGCGATCTTCCTGGCGCGCGAGCACGGCATCAAGGCGATCGTGCTCGAAGCCAATCGCGTGGCCTGGGGCTGCAGCACGCGCAATGGCGGCCAGGCCCAGAATGCCTCGGGCCGGCTGACCCGCTCGCAATGGATCAAGCGCTGGGGGCTCGACGTCGCCAAGCGCATGCATGCCGAGGTCACCGAGGGTTTCGAGACCTTCGAGGAGCTGGTGCGATCGAGCCCTGTCGATGTCGAGCCGCAACGCGGCGGTCATCTCTACATTGCTCACCGCCAGCGCAATCTCGACAAGATCGCGGCGGAATCGAAGGTTCTCAACGACGTGTTCGGCTATGCCTCGCGCGTCATCTCGCGCCAGGAACTGGCGAGCGACTTCGTCAACGAGGCCGAGGCCGTCGGCGCGGTGCACGAGCCGCTCGGAACCGGCGTACATCCGGCCAAGCTCGCCTTCGGCTATCTGCAGATGGCGCGCGCGCTCGGCGTGCGGGTTCATACTGCGAGCCCGGTGACGCGCATCGCGCAGCGCAACGGCAAATTCGTGCTGCATACGCCCGGCGGCGCCGTCAGCGTCAACGGCGTCGGCATCGCCACCGGCGCCTATACCTCGCTTGGGCTGACGCCGGAATTGTCCGGCCGCTGCATGCCGATCCTGTCGAACTCACTGGTCACGCGCCCGCTCACGGCGGCCGAACTTGCGGCGACCGGCTTCAAGACGCGGCAGGTCATCACGGACACCCGCACCTTGCGCTTCTACTACCGGCTGCTGCCGGACGACCGGGTTCAGATCGGCAGCCGCAGCGCCATCACCGGCGCCAACGCCACGCATGACCGCCACCTCCAGCTTCTGGTCGACGGCCTGCATCGCAAATTCCCCGCACTCACCGGCATCGAGATCGATTACTCCTGGTGGGGCTGGGTCGATGTCAGCCACGACATGATGCCGCGCATCGTGCGCCCCGATCCCCAGGCGAAGCTGGTCTATGCGCTCGGCTATGGCGGCAACGGCGTGTCCTATTCGGCCCAGGCCGGCCGTCGCATGGCGCAGATGATCGCCGGCCAATCCTTCAAGGGACAGGACCTGCCGATCTTCACATCGCCGTTGCCGACGCACCCGTTCGCGCCATTCCGACGCATCGGACAGCGGATGCTCTACCGCTGGTATCATCTGCGCGACGAGGCAAATTGAGCCCCTGCCGCTCGGCCAGATCCGGCGGGCGCTGCAGCAACCGACACCTAACGATGCTGAGGGGGTCAGCCAGACTCCGCTCGGCCTTGCGCCCATCGCTCGACCGGCCGCCAGGCGACCGGGCCGCCCTGTGCGCGCCTGGTCGTTGCAGGGGAGAGTCTGACAAAGACGGCACACTCGAGACCAAGGCGAAGACGCCGCGCACGAGCCGCCTCACGGCTGTGCTGGTATGGCACCATCAGCCGTGAAGCTTGTGAAAGCTGACCGTAAGATCACCGCGAGCAAACCGTGGTCGTCAGCGCCCATGGCGCGTACGGGACGGCAGCTCAGAGCTCCGCACCCTTTGCGATCGCCGCGGTGAATGACCGGTCGAGGATCGCCGTCGCATCGAGCCGCTCCTTGATGAGGCCGGTGCGGGTGTAGAGGTCGATGGTCTTCTGCTCGTCGGCGACGACGGCGTCGTCGACCGGCACGATGCGCACCTTGGCGCGCTTCAGCCAATTGAGCGGCACGGCGGGCGGAATGTTCATCAGGCGGCCCCAGGTCTCGGCGTAGCTTTCGACATTGCCGAGCGACCAGGCGCGCGCGGCCGTCAGGCGCTGGACGAAATCCTCCAATGCAGCGCGCTTGTCCTTGATCGCAGTGGGGGTGGCGACCTGGAAGCTGAGGCCCGGCGTCAGCCCCTCGCCGGTGATGACGCGGCGGGACTTGAACAGCACCTCCTCCTGGCTGACATAGGGCTCCCACGTCGACCATGCGTCGACCGAGCCCTGGGTGTAGGCGACCTTGGCATCGGAGGGCGGCAGGAACACGAGCTGGATGTCATTGGTGGTCCAGCCCCGGGATTCCAGCGCGGCAAGAACGAGCTGATGTCCGATCGAGCCACGGCCGGTGGCGATCTTCTTGCCCTTGAGATCGTCGAAGCTCTTGATGGCCGAGTTCTCGGGCACCAGCATCGCCAGCCCTTCCTGGGTCTGGCGTATCGCGGCGATCGCCTTCACGGGCACGCCGGAGGCCGCCGCGAAGGTGAAGGGCGCATCGCCAACGAGGCCGGTCTCGATCGCGCCGGCGCTGAGTGCCTCCAGCAGCGGCGCCGCGGCGACGAACTCCTTCCACTCGATCGTGTAGGGCACATCCTTGAGGACGCCCGCCGCCTCCATGACGGCGCGCGCATTGCCCTTCTGGTCACCGACGCGCAAGCTGACCTGCGCAAGCGCGGATGCAGTGAATGCGAGCAGCAGGCCCGCGGCAATGAGTACGCGCTTCATTCCGCCGCCACTCCCTTGGCACGCTGGCGACCCGCGATCAGCGCGCGCGTCGCCGGGATCAGCGCGCGCCCGTAATCGATGGCATCGATCAGCGGATCGAAGCCGCGGATCAGGAAATGGCTGATGCCGAGATCGTAGTAATCACCGAACACCTCGGCGACCTGCTCCGGCGTGCCGACCAGCGCCGTGGTGTTGCTGTTGGCGCCGGTGAGCTTGGCGATCTCGGTCCACAGCCGCTTGTCGACGCGCTTGCCCTGCTCGGCGATCGCCAGCAGGCGCTTGGCGCCGTCGGTGGCGTGGCCATCAGCCGGCTTGCGGTAGCCGGTCTGGTCCTGCAGCGCGGTGGCGCGCTCCAGGATGTCCTGCGCCCTCGCCCAGGCCTTCTCCTCGGTGTCGGCGAGGATCGGCCGCACCGACAGCGAGAAGCGCGGCGCCGGACGGCCGTGCTTCGCCGCCGCCGCGCTGACGCGGGCGACCTGCTCGCGCACCTGCGCGTAGGACTCGCCCCACAGCGCATAGGTGTCGGCATGCTTGCCCGCGACGTCGATCGCCGCATCCGAGGCGCCGCCGAAATAGATCCGGATGCCCTCCTTGCGATACGGCTTGACCTGCGCGAACGCGTTCTCGACCTGGTAGTACTTGCCGGCGTAGCTGAACGGCTTCTCGCTGGTCCATTCGGCGCGGACGATGTCGAGGAACTCGCTGGTCCGGGCGTAGCGCTCGCTCTTGTCGTCGAGCGTGTTGCCGTCCTGGCGCAGCTCATTGGCGTTGCCGCCGGTGATGACGTGCAGCGCGACGCGCCCCTTGGAGAACTGGTCCAGTACCGCGAACTGGCGCGCCAGCAGCGTCGGCGAGGTGAATCCCGGCCGCTGCGCGATCAGCACGTTGAGCCGCGAGGTGACGCCGAGCACGTGCTGGGCGACCTGCAAACTGTCCGGCGAGGTCGAGTGGAACGCCAGGAGGGCGCGGTCGAAGCCGGCATTCTCATGCGCCTTGGCCACCGTCTCGATGTGAACGGGATCGAGCACCGGCCCCTGGCGGACGATGATCTCGGACGAGTTGTTGTTGGAAATGAAGCCGATGAATTCGATTTCGGACATCTGTCCTGCCTCCTTGTGTTCCTAAAGTCTCAGCGCCAGGCGGCCGGCGGCGATGCGGGTGGCGTCGTCCTGCGGGGTATGCACGCGGCCGCACAGCACGTCGCGATAATGCCGCTCGAGCGGATTGGCGCGGCTGAGGCCGTGATTGCTCGACAGCGACAGCGCGTCCTCGACTGCTGCCACTGCATTGTTGGTGACGGTGAGCTTGATGACGTTGCCCTCGACCGGGCTGACCACCCGGCCCTCGTCGAAATCGCGCGCGACGCTCTCGATCAGCCGCGCATTGACCTGCAGCCGCGCCTCGATCGCGCCGAGCACCTCCTGCGCACGCGGCAGAGCCGACAGCGGTGCGCCGAGGCTCGACGGCGTCCGCGTCTTGAGGAAGTCGACGATCCAGTTGCGCGCCGCACGCGCGACGCCGTCATAGATCGCACCGACGAAGGCGGCATGGACCAGCGCCTGGGTCGGATTCTGCACCCGCCAGTCCGAAGGCTTGCGCAGCTCGATCTCATGGTCGAGCGGGATCACGACGTCCTCGAACACGACGTCGTGGCTGCCGCTGGCGCGCAGGCCGAGATGGTCCCAGGTTTCCACGATGCTGATTCCGGGGAGCCCGGCCTGCACCAGGAACAGTCCGAGCCGCGGCTCGGCCTCGTCGGTCTTGGCCCACACCGAATACCAGGACAGGATCGGCGCACCGGTCGAATAGATCTTGTGGCCGCTCAGCCGCCAGCCGGTCCCGGTGCGCCGCGCGATCGTCTCAGGCAGGCCGCCACGCGACGGTGAGCCGAGTGCGGGCTCGACGCGGAAGGTGTTGATCAGCGCACCGCGCTCGACCGAGTCCCGCTGGAGCTTGCGGGCCAGCCGCGGCGGATACTCTTGGCTCCGCGCCATGACGAAGTGCTGGATGTAATGCATCGCCAGGACCAGCGCGGTCGACGGATCGGCCTCGGCAATGATGCCAAGCACGCGCGCCGTAAGGCCCGCGCCCGCACCGTGTCCGCCCAACGCCGTCGGCACGGTCAGCGACAGCAGACCCGCCTCGAACAGATCCGTGAAGTTCTGGAACGGGAAGCTGCGGTCGCGATCATGCGCCGGCGCGCGTTCGGCGAACACAGGAACCAGCCGCAGCGCGCGTGCGATCAGTTCGTCCTCGTTGTCAGCGCCGGTCTGGCGTGGCGCGAGGCTTTCGATGACGGCTACCATGTCGCTTCCAACCCGAGGAGACCGAGGATCTGCCGGCGCAGATCGGCGAGATGCGGATCGCCGCGATGCCGCGGATACGGCCGGTCCACGACGATATCGGCCTTGATGCGCGCGGGACGATCGCTGAGCACGATGACGCGATTGGCCAACACCAGCGCTTCCTCGACATCGTGGGTGACGAGCAAGGTCGTAAAGCCCTTGCGCTGCCACAGCGCCACCAGCTCGGCCTGCATCGCGATGCGGGTCAGCGAATCGAGCTTGCCGAGCGGCTCGTCGAGCACCAGCACCTTGGGATCGTTGACCAGCGCCCGCGCCAGCGCGACGCGCTGCGCCATGCCGCCGGAGAGCTGATGCGGATAGGCGTTCTTGAAGTCGGTGAGGCCGACGAGATCGAGTGCAGCATCGACGCGATGACGTTGCTTCTTCAGGATGCCCTGCGCTTCGAGGCCGAGCGCGACATTGTCCCACACCGTGCGCCAGGGAAACAGCGTCGGATCCTGGAACACGACGACGCGAGACGGGTGCGGCCCCCTGATGCTGACCTCGTCCTCGCGCAAGCTGCCGCTGCGCGGCTTGTCGAGGCCGGCGATCAGGCGCAGCAGGGTCGACTTGCCGCAGCCGGACGGGCCGAGCAGCGCGACGAACTCGCCGGGCTCGACGATCAGGCTGACGTCATCGAGCACCTTCAGCTCGGCACCGTCGATATCGAAGGCATGGTCCACATGGGCGATGTCGATCGCAGCACCAGGAACTTGCGCCCGGACGGCAACGGCAGCGGCTACCATTTGACGACTCCCTTCTGCCAGACCAGCACGCGGTCACGGGTCTTGAACAGCAAGGTGATCGCGCCGGAGCACAGCAGCGACATCACCAGCAGCGCGGCATACATGTTGGAATAGGCGGCCCAGCCCTGCGCCCATTGCAGGTACCAGCCGAGTCCGGCCTTGACGCCGATCATCTCGGCGACGACGAGCACCGCGAACGAGGCGCCGAGGCCCATGAACAGGCCGACGAAGACATGCGGCAAGGCTGCGGGGATCGCGACCTTCAGCACCAGGAACCACGGCTTGGCGCCGAGCGTGCGCGCGACATCGTAGTAGGCTGATGGCACGCTGGCGACGCCGGACCAGGTCAGCACCGTCACAGGGAAGCCGGTGGCGAGCGCAATCAGGAAGGTCGACGCGCTCCAGCTGGTCGGAAACGCGAAGAAGGCGATCGGCAGCCAGGCGGTCGCCGGCAGCGGCCCGATGAAGCGCAGCACCGGATGCACCCAATAGCCGATCCGCGTCGACCAGCCGATCGAGACGCCGGTGATGAAGCCGGTGGCCGCGCCGATCAGATAGCCGCCGAGCTGCAGCTTGATCGAGGCGACGACGCTGTCGAGCAGTTTCGGCAGATCGTCGGTGTAGACCTCGATGATCGCCTGCGGCGGCGGGAAGAACGGCAGCGGCAACCAGGCGTATTTGGCGGTGGCGAGCTCCCACAGCGTCAGGAACACGCCGAGCGCGAGCAGCCACGGGCTGCGCTTGCACAGGGCCGAGCCGGCGCGGCCGAGCTGCGCAGCCGCGACACTCACGACGAGCACGAGCCCGGCGATCACGAAGGCCGCGATCGCGAGATCCTTGGTGCGCGACCAGTCGCCGACGTCCTCACGAACGAGGCACGATGCGCCGAAGGCGGCCCAGGCGAGCGCCGCAGCAATGCCGGGCGCGATGTCGCGGAGCTTATCGGCAAGCGCGCTGCTCCGCGCGCTGTCGCCGCTAGCGACCTCAGACAGCGAAAATGTCGACATAGATGCGCTCGGCGAATTTGCTTGTGTCGGTGCTCGGCTTGAAGACGGAGACGACCTTGAGGTCGTCGGCATAGGCCTTCAGCTCCTGCTTGAGCGGCTGACCATGCGGATGATGATGATGGGTGTGGTAGCGCACCATGCCTTCGAGATCGGCCAGCGTCGCCTGCTTCGGCGCATAGGGCTGGAACGACTTCGCCGCCTCGACCGGGTTCTGCGCCGTGAACATCGCGGCATCGAGCAGCGCCTGCGTGATGGCGCGGCCCACCTGCGGCTCCTCGCGCACCAGGCTGCCGCGCAGCCCGAGGATGCAGCAGACGCGGTTCTGATACTCGCCGTCGAGATTGGAGGCGACCTCGCGATAGGCGGGGTCCTTGAGCCAGAGATAAGCGAGCGGATCGGAGGCGAGGAACGCCTGTGTCTCGCCCTTGTCGGCGGCGACGTTGACGACGGCGCCGGGATAGACGCGCCAATCGACGTCCTTGACCGGATCGATGCCGAGCCGCGCGAGCTGGATCGAGAAGAAGTTCTTGTCGGGTCCGCCGAGATCGCCGACCGCGACCGCCTTGCCCTTGAGATCGGCGAGCGTCTTGATCCCGGAATCCGTGCGCGCCAGCACCCGCATGCAGCCGCCATGGGTGCCCGCGGCGATCTTGACGTCGAAGCCCTGCTCCAGCGGCTTCAGCCAGCGCAGCGCCATGCCGAGCCCGGCATCGCTCTTGCCGGTTGCGATCGCCTCGAGCAGCTGATCGGTCGAGCCGGAGTAGTTGATCAGCTCGACGTCGAGATTGTACTTCTTGAAGAAGCCCTGGTCGATCGCGACCGGCACCGGCGTCAGGCAGACCGCGCCGGCATTCCACGACAGCTTCAGCTTGCGCGGCGCACCGGTGAGGGCCGGCGCTTCGGCTGCGGTCCGGCAGATCGGAAACTGCGACAGATCGATCTCCGGGGCGGCCCGCAGAGACAATGCCTGCGCGGCCAAGCCGCCAAATGGCGCCACCAAGGCGGCCCCGGCCCCTGCCTGAAGCAGTCGACGCCGGGTGACTGCGCCCGTGTTGTCCGTGTTGTCCATCGCCCTCTCCTGCCGACAAAGCTCCGCCGTTGCGCGGGCGTGCAGCGCCCGCACTCCCATAGCGGAATGCATCGATGTGTCGTTAAACCTGCGCTGTCGTCAGCGCCCCAATGATGAACGGATGATGCGTTCGCGACTGCACATCGTCAATGAAATGGAATTTCGAATGTGGGGTGGCAGCGAGCGATAATGTCCCCACGAGGCGAGCTTCGCAAAGCAATCAGTTCTTCTGCGCACCTTGCGGGCGACATCATCCCACGCGACGACCGGACTCGGGATTCCCCAGACCGAGATTACGCTGCCGCTGCCGGACACGTGGAATCACCTCCTCGGCGAACCGCATCATCTCCGCCTCGAACGGCTGGAACTGCAGCATGAACAGCTCGATGCCCGCGGCGTGGAAGTCGATGATGCGGTCGGCCACCTCCTCGTAGTTGCCGACCAGCCCGGCCGCGGTGCCGCCATTGCTGCCGACGCGCGCGCTCTTCTGCATAGTCTGCATCATCACGACCTTTGGGTCGGTGTTCGCCTTCTGGATGGCCTTCATCGGCGCATCCTTCTCGGCGAGACGCAGCAACCGCTGATGAGCGGCCTCCGCTTCGGCGGCGGTCGGCCGCGCGATCACGAACGCCGAGAGGCCGAAACGGAGCGGCGGCGCCGCGCCCCTCGGCCGCGCCGCGACATCGCGGATCAGGCTGGCAACGTCATCGAGCGGCTGTCCGTTGATGAACCAGACATCGCCGTGATCGGCGACCAGCGCGCGCGCCGGCTCCGATTCACCGCCGACATAGATCCGTGGCCTCGCGCGATAGAGGTCCTTCGGCCGCAGCGCGTAGTCCTGCACATCGAAATAGCGGCCCTTGTGGGTCAGCCGCTCGCCCTGCAGCAGCCGCGACACTACGTGGATCCATTCGCGGCCATAGGCGTAGCGCTCATCGTGCTCGGCGAAGCCGATGCCGGCGCGCTCCAATTCGGGTCTATTCCAGGCGTTGACGAGGTTGATGGCAAACCTCCCGCGACTGATGTTCTCGATGCCGAGCGCCATCTTGGCGAGCACGACGGGATGATAGAGATACGGCTTGATCGCGGTGATGATCTCGATCCGGCTGGTCAACGCCGCGAGCGCGGCGGCCGCGCTCCAGGCCTCCAGCTGATCGAGATCCTCCTGGTGCGGATTGATGGTGTGCTGCGCGACCAGCGTCGAATCGAATCCCAATGACTCGGCCTTCAGCACGAGATCGCGATTGCGCTCCCAGGAGGCATCATAGGGTTCTTCCGGATCCTGATGCGCGGCCCGCGGGCCATGCACCAGGGCCCAAATCCCGAAACGGAACGGATGTGTCATGGTCGAGCCTCACGATCTCAGCGTCACGCTTCGCCGTCTCGACGATGCGTTGTCATAGCCGCACGTACTAACAAATCCCGAAAAGAAGTTCTTGCCGCTTTTGACCCGCGCGGGAAATCGAAAACCTCCGAACGCAACGACAATTGGAAAACGGCTCTATTTCGATCAGCCATGTTTCGTGGGACAGTTTGTCGGCGCGCAACGGGGCTGCGTCACGCGGCCACCTGCGCGCATCCGATTTACTTTGCTCTGCCGCGCGATCGCGATCGGCGGAGCCATGACATCGCGAGGACGACGCACTCTTGAGCAATCTCGAACAAGCTGCCGGGACGATCGAGCTGCCGCAGACCACCAGTGGCGCGCGCCCCGGCACCGGGCAAAACCGCGCGCTGAGCCCACTGGCGCTGCAGGCCCTGTCGTGGCTCGCGCCGGTCCTGCTGATCTTGATCTGGGAAGCGGCGGCGCAGGGCGGCTATCTGTCGCCGCAAGTCCTGCCGGCGCCCAGCAAGGTCGTCCGCACCGCCTTCAAGCTGACCACACAGGGCACCCTGCTGAACGATCTCGGCGTCAGCCTGCTGCGCGCCGCTGCCGGCTTTGCGATCGGCGGCGCCGTCGGTTTCGCGCTCGGCATCCTCGTCGGCCTTTCGCGGATCGCGGAGGCGCTGATCGACCGCAGCATCCAGATGATCCGCGCGATTCCGTTCCTGGCCGTGCTGCCGCTGGTGATCGTCTGGCTCGGGGTCGGCGAGGCCGAGAAGGTCTTCCTGGTCGCGCTCGGCGTGACCTTCCCGATCTACATCAACACCACGCTCGGCATCCGCCAGGTCGATCCGAAGCTGCTCGAGCTCGGCCGCGTCCAGGCATTGTCGACCCTGCAGCTGATCCGACGCATCATCCTGCCCGGCGCCCTGCCGTCGATCCTCACCGGTGTCCGCTATGCGCTGGCGACCGCCTGGCTCGCGCTCGTCGTGGCCGAGACCATCGGCGCGCAGTCCGGCCTCGGCTTCCTGGCGATGGACGCGCGCGAATTCCTACGCACCGACGTGATCGTGCTGACGATCGTGATCTACGCCCTGATCGGCGTCGGCGCCGATTTGATCGCGCGCTGGCTGGAGCGGCGTCTGCTCGCCTGGCACCCGAACTATGGAGCTGCGCGATGACGGTCCAGTTCGCGCCGCCGCTGCAGGGCGCCACCGCGCCTGCGGTTATCGTCAACGGCCTGCGCCGCGCCTATGGCGATCGCACCGTGATCGAGGGTCTCGATCTGCGCATCGAGCGCGGCGAGTTCGTCGCGCTGCTCGGCGAAAGCGGCTGCGGCAAGACGACCTTGCTGCGCGCCCTCGCCGGGCTCGACCCGATCCAGGCCGGCCGGATCATCGCGCCAAAGCGTCCTGCCGTGGTGTTTCAGGAGCACCGCCTGCTGCCGTGGGACAGCCTCTGGCGCAACGTGGCGCTCGGCCTCGACGTGCCCGATGCGCGCCAGCGCGCGGCCGCCGCGCTTGCCGAGGTGGGCCTCGGCGACCGTCTCGACGACTGGCCGCGCAACCTCTCCGGTGGCCAGGCACAGCGCGTCGCGCTCGCCCGCGCGCTGGTGCAGCAGCCGGAGCTGCTGCTGCTCGATGAACCATTCGCCGCGCTCGATGCGCTGACGCGCATCCGCATGCATGCGCTGGTGCGCGAGCTCGTCGCCACTCATCGTCCCGGCGTGCTGCTGGTCACCCACGACGTCGACGAAGCGATCGCGCTCGCCGACCGCATCCTGGTGATGCGCGACGGCCGGATCGCCTTCGAGCATCGTACCGCCGCCGGTGGCGAGGTCGCGCGCAGCGACCTGCTGGCCGAACTCGGCGTGCTCAACCCCTCCCTTCACACCTGATTTCCTCAAGGATCGACCATGTCTTCGTCTTCGGATGACCTGTCCCGCCGCCATTTCCTGGGCACCGCCGCGTTCGGCATCGGCGCGCTCGCCGGCCTCACGCTGACCGATGACGCCTGGGCTGCGCCCGGCCGTGTCACTGACACCGTGCGGCTGACCTGGGGACTCTCCGGCCTCAACCTGATCGCCAAGGAGCGTGGCGAACTCGAGAAGCTGCTCGCCAAGGACGGCATCAAGGTGGAGTGGCTCGGGCCGTTCCCGAACCATGCGCCGACGCTGCAGGCCGTCACCGGCGGCACCGCCGACTTCTCCTTCGGCGGCTCGACGACGCCGGCGCTCGCCGCCATCATCGCCGGCTCGCCGCTGGTGTTCACCCAATTCGTCGTCTACGAGCCGCGCACCACCGCGATCATCGCCCGCGACGATTCCGGCATCAACAAGGTCGAGGACCTCGTCGGCAAGTCGGTCGCCGTGAACCGCTCCGGCCTCGGTGAATTCCTGCTGGTCGCAGCGCTGGAGAAGCACAAGGTCGACCGCTCCAAGGTCAAGTTCGTCTATCTCAATCCGCCGGACGCAGCACCCGCGCTCGCCTCCGGCAAGGTCGATGCCTGGTCGATGTGGAGCCCGGGCGTCGACATCGCCCGGCTCGACTACAAGGCCCACGATATCTTCCTCGAAGGCCGCGATCTCGAATTCCAGATCGACTACACGTCCTATCTGACGACACGCAAATTCGCGACCGAGAACCCGGCGCTGGTCCGTGCCGTCAACGACGCGTTCCGCGCCGAGGGCAAATGGATCTCGGAAAACAGCAAGGATGCCGAATACATCGCGCAGAAGGCCGGCAAATACAGCGACCAGGTGCGTGACCAGTTCATCGCGTTGAACCGCAAGTACCGCTATTTCTCGATCAACGACAAGCAGTTCGTCACGGACCTTCAGAAGGCGGCCGACTGGCTGGTCGAGCGCAAGGTGCTGCCTGAGCCGGTCAAGGTTGCCGATCATCTCGCTCCAATCGAAGACCCGGCGCCGCAGCGCTGAGCACCGATCGTTCCCACTCAATCGCCTGGACTCGTCATGAACAAGCCGGTCTCGACCAAGACTCTCATCGCCGACACGTCGCTGCCGTTGGCGGCAGAGACGCTCGATCAGCTGCTCGCCGCCATCGCGGATGGTGAGTCGGAGCGGGAGCGCGAGCGCATCCTGCCGCACCAGCAGATCGCGCTGATCAAGCAGGCGCGGCTCGGCGCGCTGCGCCTGCCCGTGGCCGCCGGCGGTGCCGGAAGCACGATCCGCGGCCTGTTCGAGATCGTGATCCGGCTTGCCGAGGCTGACGCCAATGTCGCGCACATCCTGCGCAATCATTTCAGCGTGGTCGAGCGTCTGGTCCGAATTCCCCGCGACGACCAGGCGCGGGAGTGGCAGCAGCGCGTCGCGGCTGGCGCGATCATCGGCCTCGCGACCACGGAGCTCGACAGCCCCCAGGTCGGCAACATCACGCCGAACACCACCTTCACGCCCGATGGCGACGATTATCTGCTGAACGGAACCAAGTACTATAGCACCGGGACGCTCTATTCCGACCTGGTCCTGGTGCGCGCCGCCGATCCGGACGGACGTCCCGGCGCGACCATCCTGCCTCTCGATCGCGCCGGCATCGAGCTGATCGACGACTGGGACGGCATGGGCCAGCGGCTCACCGCGACCGGCACCACGCATTTCCGCAATGTCCGGGTCAAGCGGCAAGAGATCGTGTTCGATGCGCCCGACATCGGCTACGGCGTGCCCTACTCCAATACGTTCGCGCAGCTGTTCCTGACCGCAGCCGTGGCCGGCATCAGCCGCGCGGCCCTGCGCGATGCCATCGCGCTGGTCCGCTCGCGCAAGCGCACCTTCTACTACGCGCCGCACGAGAAGCCGACCGAGGACCCGCTGCTGCAGCAGACGATCGGCCAGATCGCGGCGTCCGCGCACGCCGCGGAAACGGTGGTGCTCGTCGCCGCCGAGGCGCTCGACGCTGCCACCGAGGCGTTCGATGCGGGCCGCGCCGACGCCGAGGCGCTCGCGCATCGGGCCGCACTGCTGTCGGCGCAAGCCAAGATCATCGCCGACGATGCCGCCATCCGCAATGGCGGGCTCATCTTCGACGTCGGCGGCGCGTCGTCGACCAAGAAGGCCACCAATTTCGACCGCCACTGGCGCAATGCGCGCACGCTGTCGTCACACAATCCGGTCACCTAAAAAGAGCGGGCGATCGGACAGTATCTGATCAACGGCACGCCGCTTCCGGCCAAGGGATTCTTCTGACCGGCAGGCGCAGCCCCCTGAAGGAGGCAACGGATGAGCAAGCATGGACTGCATCTCCTGACGGCGTCCACTCCCCCGCACTTCTACTCGGCGCTGCGCCGCGTCGCCGCCGGCGTCAGCATCGTAACCGCCGGCCGCGGCGACGACATCACCGGCGTCACCACGGCCTCGCTGGTCTCGCTCTCGGTCGAGCCGCCGCGGCTGATGATCAATCTCGGCCGGCAAACGTCGGCCTTTCCCCTGATCGTCCGTGACGGCTGGTTCGGCATCAACGTTCTCAGTTCCGACCAGCTCACGCTCGCCGACCGCTTCAGCAGTCCGCATCTCGCCGGGCGGCAGAAATTCGAGGGCGTCGAGTGGTCGCGCCATGCGGGCGGTGTGCCGGTGCTGCAGCATGCGCAGGCGGCGATCGCCTGCGAGGTCGACGAGATCATCGAGCGCTACGACCATGCGATCATCGTCGGACGTCCCGACACGATCGAGCTGGCGCCGCGGCTGTCGAGCCTGCTGTACTGGAACGAGCAGTATGTCGAGGTCGACCGCAATGCCGATCTCGACCTGCTCGCCGAGGTCGGCGTACCGCCGGCGCATGTGCGGTGACGGCGCAGCATGGGGGAGACGGTATGAGACATCGTCCAGGCTCCGGCGCAGAGACGCCGGCCCCGGCGGGCGAACGCTGGGGCCTCGATCGGCTGGTGGCGGAGCTGCGCGTGTCGCGCGAGGAAACCCACAGCATCCGGAAGGACGGTGTCATCCACCGGCCGCCCTCGCGCGAGAAGCTGGCGCAGGTCGTCGCCGCCCTGACCGAGGCGCTGTTTCCGCGACACTATGGCCAGTACGACCTCGATAGCGAGAACATCGACTATTTCGTCGGCCGCCGGCTGAGCGTCGGCCTCGACCTGCTGTCCGACCAGATCCACCGCGCCGCCTTGTTCGTCGGCGACGAGCTCATCCCTGGATTTCGTCAGCCCGAGGCCATCGAACTGACCCACAGCTTCGCGAAAGAATTGCCCGCGCTGCGCGGCATCCTGATCAGCGATTTGCGCGCCGCCTTCGTCGGCGATCCCGCCGCCAAGAGCTTTCCGGAAATCCCAATCGGCTATCCCGGCATGACGGCGATCATCCATCATCGGCTCGCTCACCTTCTCTACGGTCTCGGTGCACGCCTGGTGTCGCGGCTGATCGCCGAGATCGCCCATACCAGGACCGGCATCGACATCCATCCCGGCGCCCGCATCGGCTCCGGCTTCTTCATCGATCACGGCACCGGCGTCGTCATCGGCGAGACGGCCGTGATCGGCGACAATGTCCGGATCTACCAGGCGGTCACGCTGGGCGCCCGTCACTTCCCGACCGAGGAGGACGGCACGCTCATCAAGGGCGACGCCCGTCATCCGATCGTCGAGGACGACGTCGTGATCTATGCCGGCGCCACCATCCTCGGCCGCATCAGGATCGGCCAGGGATCGACGATCGGCGGCAATGTCTGGCTGACGCATGATGTTCCGCCCAACAGCGTCGTCACCCAGGCCACGCTCCGCAACAAGGTTGGCGGACCGAACCTGCAGACCTCCTGAGCGGACGTGGATCTGCTGGAACGGGCGATCGAAATGGCGATCCCCGGTTGCTGATGAGCACGAAGGATTCATGCTCGTGCCGCGGACAACAATGCAAATCCATTTCATCGACAGCATCGTCCTACAAAAGCTAGATTTTCGCATTCGCGCGGCCGGCATCAACGATGCCGTGACGTTCGCGCCTCGACGGATGCCGTGATGTTCGACCCTCTCGCCATGATCAGCCTGCACCAGGACCCGCCCACGGGTCGCAGCGATGTGCTCCGCGACAGCACGCGTGCCGAGACGAGCCCGTTGCTTTGCGAGCTTGACCTGCGCGGTCGCGATCTCGGCGCAGGCATCGGCCGTGTTGCCGTCGGGCTCGCGCGACGCCTGCGGTCGCCGCAATCGCCGAGCCGCGTTGTGACCGACACGCCGCGATAGCCATTCTCCAAGCGATCGCTCCGCCTCCCCCGACAATCCAGCCCACGAGCGCCCCATGAGCCAGCGACGTCAACTGAACCTCAACCTCTTCATTTATCCGGGCGGCCATCACGAGGCGGCGTGGCGCTACAAGGGATCATCCGCCAGCCGCGCGCTCGACATCGGCTATTACCAGCAGCTGGCGCGAACGGCGGAGCATGCCAAGTTCGACGCGATCTTCTTTGCCGATGGTCCTGCGCTGGCCGACAATGTCCGCTATGCGCAGCGCTTCCGTTTCGAGCCGATCACCTGGCTGTCGGCGATCGCCGCCGCGACCATCCATATCGGCCTGATCGGCACGGCGTCCACCACCTATCACGAACCCTACAATCTCGCCCGCCTGTTCGCTTCGCTCGATCATCTCAGCGGCGGCCGCGCCGGCTGGAACATCGTCACCACCAGTGCGGCGCAGGCCGCGCAGAATTTCGGCCTACCGGAGCACCCTCCACATCACGAGCGCTACGAGCGCGCCAAGGAATTCTTGGATGTCGTCACCGCGCTGTGGGACAGTTGGGAGGACGACGCCGTGGTCAATGACCCCGCGTCCGGCATCTTCGCCGACACCGACAAGGTCCATCCGCTCAATCATGTCGGCAAATACTTCCGCGTGCGCGGGCCGCTGAACGTGCCGCGCTCGCCGCAGGGTCGGCCGGTCTATGTCCAGGCCGGCTCGTCCGAGGACGGCCGCGCCTTCGCCGCGCGCTTTGCCGAGGCCATCTTCACGGCGCACCAGACGCTGGCCAGCGCGCAGGAGTTCTACGCCGACATCAAGCGTCAGGCGCGCGCGCTCGACCGCAATCCCGATCACGTCAAGATCCTGCCCGGCATCAGCCCGTTCATCGGCTCGACCCAGGACGAAGCCGACCGGCTGCTGGAGGAGTTCAACGAACTCATCCAGCCGGAGTACTCGCTGGTGCAGCTGCGTCAGATGCTCGGGCTCGATCTCTCGGGCTTCGAGCTCGACGGGCCGTTCCCGCGCCATCTGATCGAGACCGATGGCGCGCGCGGCGTCGCCAGCCGCTTCAAGCTCGTCGTCGACATCGTCGACCGCGAGAAGCCGACCATCCGCCAGCTCATTCAGCGCCTCGCCGGCGCCCGTGGTCATTGGGTGATCGCCGGCACGCCGGAGAAGATCGCCGACAACATCCAGGCCTGGTTCGAGAACGGTGCCGCCGACGGCTTGAACGTGATGCCGCCCTGGCTGCCCGGCGGCTTCGACCTGTTCGCCGAGCACGTCGTGCCGATCCTGCGCAAGCGCGGCCTGTTTCGCACGGAGTACACGGGCCGGACCTTGCGCGAGCACTACGGGCTGGATCGACCTGCCAGCCTCTACAGCCATCCGGTCCAGGCGATCGCCTGAGCGCCGTTTCACGGGCGGCGCGGACGCCAAGCCGGGCGCCCGCGCCGCCTTTCGTTTGGTTCAAGCCATATCAAGCCTTGGAAGTCACATGCATCACATCACCAGATCGCAATTCGTCGGCCTGCTCGCCGCCTCCCTTCTCTCGATCGCCGCCAGCAGCGGCGCGCTGGCCCAAGCCTCCGAGAAGAAGGAGCTCAAGGTCGGTTTCGTCCCCGGTCCCTACATCGACGAGTTCAAGATCGGCGTCGCGCCCGAATTGCAGAAGAAGGGCTACCAGATCCGCTATGTCGAGTTCTCGACCGGGCTCGAGGCCAACAATGCCGTGTTCAAGAGCGAGATCGACGCCAATGTCATGCAGCACACGATCTTTCTGAACTCCTACAACGAGCGGCAGAAGACCGACCTCACCGGCATCGTGCACGTGCCGACGCCGCCGATGGGGATCTATTCCAAGAAGCATCCGCTCGGCACCAAGATCGGCCAGGGCGCGAAGATCGCGGTGCCCAATGATCCGGTCAACCTGCAGCGCGCGCTGTGGATCCTGCGCGATCTCGGCCTGATCGAGATCCGCGATTCCAAGCCGATCGACGTCACCGAGCTCGACGTCATCAAGAACCCCGGCGGCATCAAGATTGTCCCGCTCGAGGCGGCGCAGGCGCCGCGCGCACTCGACGACGTCGACTTTGCCGCCATCCAGGGCAATTTCGCGATCTTCAGCGGCCTGAAGCTGACCAACGCGTTCGCGCTGGAGAAGATGACCACGCCCTACATCAATGTCGTCGCCGTCAAGCGCGGCAATGCCGAGACCGCCTGGGCCAAGGACATCGTGGACGGCTACAAGTCACCAGGCTTCAAGGCCGCCATCCTGGCCGACCGCTTCTATGACGGCTTCACACTGCCCGACTACATGAAGTGAGCCATCGCGGCGGTCCGTCCCGGGCCGCCGCCGATCTCTCCGGGTCCGCAGCTACTTCAGGCCGAAGCCGAGCGCGCGCAGCGCCTCGGCCAGTCTGTCGCGGCCGTTGAGCGCCTTCGCCGAGCCGAGCCGGTTGAGCACCGTGTCACGCCAGCCGACGGGCGCCACGCCCTGGCTGGTCTGGAACGCGCGCAAGGTCTCGTCATAGGCGGCGATGCCGTGGATCTCGTCGGTCGGCGCATAGCGCTCGCGATGCAGAACCACGCCCTGTCGCAGCCGCGGCTTGACGTCCTCGCCGGCCGCCAGATCGGCATAGCCGACGCAGAGGCCGAACACGGCTAGCACGTTCGGCGGCAGGCCGAGCTCCTCGGCCACCGCCTGCGGACGGTTGCGGATCGCGCCGATATAGACAGAGCCGAGCCCGAGCGCCTCAAGAGCGACCACGGCATTCTGCGCGGCGAGCGCTGCATCGATGATCGCGACGAACAGCGTCTCCAGGAAATGGATGCCGTCATCGGGGCGCCCTTCCCGCCGCGCCAGCCGCTCGGCGCGCGACAGATCGGCGAGCCAGACCAGGAACAGCGGCGCCTCGCGGACGTGCTTCTGGTTGCCCACGAATTCCGACAGGCGCTGCTTGCGCGCGGGGTCCTCGATTGCGACGACGCTCCAGGTCTGCAGGTTCGACGACGACGCCGCCGACTGCGCGGCAGCCACCAGCGTCTCCACGGTGTGCGGCGGCACCGGATCGGGGCGGTAGCTGCGGATCGAGCGGTGCGCCAGGAGCTGCCCGAGGATCTCCTCGGCGCCGGACGCGATGGCGGGGATGTCAGCGCCGTAGCGCTTGCGCAGCGCCGCGGTGATGTCGTCGCTCGGAGTAATCGGTGCCCTCGTTTCGATGATCGTCATTCCTCAGTCCCCATGCCGGCCGGTACGCCATTGTCACGGCCGATGTTCGATAGTTGCGTGCGCGTCGACGCCCAGCAAAGCCGACCCCGAGGACAACGGCAATCCCCCGGCGGATCATGCGCGCGATGTCGAAAGGCCCTGCTACTCCGCCGCCTGCGCCGCAGTGGGATCAATCACCGGTTGGCGCAGGCCCGCCTGCTCCATCAGCGGCAGTACGCGGCGGCCGAAGACCTCGAGATCCGGCTTGAAGTCGTAGAACGACAGCTGCAGGCCGTCGACACCCGCCTTCTTGAGCTGCACGAACTGCTCGACCACCTGCTCCGGCGTGCCGATCACCTCGATGTTGCCGCCGATCGCCCGGCGCTTGGGCGCATCGACGCCGACGCGGCCGCGCCAGGCATGGGCGTCGCTGTCCAGCCGATGGAAGTCGCCGACCGGGTCGGCATGGGCGACGATGGCGTCGTGATAGGCCCAGGTCTCGCGCTCGGTCTCGCGGCAGATCACCATCGGATTGAGCAGGGTGCGCACCTCGCGGCCGATGTCGCGCGCCGCCTGCTTGACCCGCGCGGTATGCGCCGGCAGCGCAGGGATCGCGCTCTCGAAGCTCGAGCCGGCCGGACTGGTGATGAAGACGATGTCGGAATAGCGCGCGGCAAAGGCGATGCCGGCATCGGAGCCGGTGGCGTTGACCAGCACCGGCCGGCCGAAGCGCGGCTTCGGCGTCACGAAGGCGCCGTTGAGCTTCCAGGACGACTGGCCGGAGAACGAGTAGTTCTCGGTGTCGCCCCACAGCCGCTGCAGTACTTCGAGAAACTCGGCCGCGAGCTCGTAGCGGCGGTCGTGATCGATCCGGCTCCGGCCGAACGCCTCGTGCTCGGCGGCACGATGGCCGGTCACGACATTGATGCCCCAGCGGCCATTGGAGATGTGGTCGAGCGTCGCGCCATACTTGGCCAGATGCAGCGGGTGCATCGGACCGTAGAGCACGTGGAGGGTCGAGATCAGGATGATCCGCTTGGTCAGGCTCGTCAGCGCGGCCGTGGTCATGAAGGAGTCGAGCGCCTCGCCCGTGAACACGCCGCCATAGCCGCCCTTCGGCAGCCATTGCGACAGCGCGAACACCAGATCGAAGCCGAGGTTCTCCGCCACCAGCACCAGGTCGCGGTTGTAGTCGAAATGCCATGACGTCGTGCGCGGCAAGGTCGAGGCGCTCCAGCCGCCGGCCTGGATCGGCAGGAACAGGCCGAGCAGCAGCGGCTGCTGCAGCGCCTGCGACAACGGGCTGTCCGGGCAGTCGGCCGGTCCCGGAAAGCCGTCGAGGCCGACCAGGGCGCCCGGCCGGTGGGTGATGATCGTCATGCTGTCCTCGTGTCGTCCGTCTCGGCTGCGCGCGCGGCCTCGCCGGCGCGGCGAAACACCGTTTCCATCAGCCATTGCTCGTTGGGAAACTGCCCGGCCCATTCGTCCCAGCCGGAATGCTTGCGATATTGGCCCAGCCGCCCCGAGGCCACCGCCTCCTCCGGCGTGATCGCGAGGCGGCGGTCGCAATCAGGCGCGACGTAGATCGCATCCGCCCGGCAATACAGCTCGCACATGAAGCAGGTCTGGCAGTCCTCCACCCGTGCCAGCAGCGGCGGTCCCGGCGATGCGCGGTCGAGCACATTGGTCGGGCACGCTTCGACGCAGGCGCCGCAATCGGTGCAGCGATCGGCAAGGATGAGCTCGATCATGACGCGGCTTCCAGTGCGATCGGAGCTTCCAGCGCGGGGCGTGTATCGGCTGCGACCTCGATGCGATCGAGGCCACGGCTGACGAGCCGCACCGCCAGGTTTGGGTCCAGGCCGGAATGATCGATCCTGCGATGCAGGCCCCTGCTCTCGGTCCGGCGGCGCGCAGTCGCGACCGACCAGCGTGCCGTGGCGACCAGGGCCGCCGTCTCGCGCGAGCGCAGCGGATCGTTTCCCGCATGGTCGGAGATCTCGCGCCAGAGACCATCGAGCGCGCGCTGCGACGCCGCCAGCGTCGACTCCTTGCGGAACAGGTTCTTGTCGAAGGGATGCATCTCGGCGCGGACGCCGGCCCTGATGGCGTCGTGATCGACCGCACGGGTCCGCAAGTGCGGCCGCAGGCCGGCCTGCCCAAGCGGCGTCAAGAGCGAGGACTTCGCACCGATGCTGCGCGCCAGCCGCGCGGCGGCCTGTCCTGCAAGGACGCCGGAGGTCAGCTCCCAGGCCGAATTGATGTTGCCGCCCCCGGAGATCGCACCAGCCACCTTCTCGCGCGAGGCATTGTCGCCGGCGACGAACAGCCCCGGCACCGACGTGCAGCCATCGACATCGTCGACCCTCACGCCGCCGAGCCCGCGGATCGTGCCGTCATTGTGCAGCGTGACCTCGAAGCGATCGCGCCAGGGATCGATGCCCCAGCGATCGAACACCAGCGGCACGTTCGGCGAGATCGTGTGCAGCCGGGCCTTGATATCCTCGGGCAGACGCTGCAGCGAGCAGAACACGGGACCCGCGAGCAGCGCCCTGGCCAGTCCGATCGTCTGTTGGGGTCCGAACGGCAGATCGAGCTCGCGCCCGTCGGCGTCGTAATAGGTCGCGAACGCATAGGCCATGCTGCGCGTCATCGTCGAATGCGCCGGCGCGATCGTGTAGGCCGCGGTGAACTCCATGCCCGAGAGATCCGCGCCGGCTTCGGCCGCGAGCAGATAGCCGTCACCGGTGTTGGTGCGCGATCCCAGCAGGTGCGACAGGAAGCTGGTGCCGCCTGCGGCGAGCACGGTCGCACCCGCCGCGATCTGATAGGGCCGATCGCCGTCCTGCCGGCGAAGGCCTCGTGCGCCGCCGATCGTGCCGTCGCCGCGCGCCAGCAGTTCCAGCACCGGCGAATGGTCGAGGATGGTGACGCCACTCTCCCGCGCGACGGCGCGCAGCGCCCGCATGTATTCGGGGCCACGAACGGCGCGATAATTGGTCTGCCCATCGTCATCGACGCCGAACGCATAATGGCTCGCGAGCGTCGGCAGCGTGCGCCAGGTCTCGTCGATGATCGCGTGCATCCATGGGGCCTCGCCGAGTCCGAGACCGGCGACGACACGCTGGCTGACGGCCTGCGCGCGCGCACCAGGCGGCACCCACCAATGGCCCGGGCCGGCCGCAGCCGTGACGCCGCTGGTGCCGCAATAGCCCTTGTCGACGAGGATCACCTGCGCGCCGGCACGCGCGGCCGAGATCGCAGCCCAGGCGCCGGCCATGCCGCCGCCGATCACGAGCACATCGGCGGTGAGCACGAGTGTATCAGTCACGTTAGCCGTCACGAGGCGATCCGACGCGTCACCCGCAAGGCGCGCGCTCCCATTGGTCCTCTCAGCATCGCCCGCGCAATCATGGTCCGAACTCCGTAGCCCTGCGCGCAAACGACGCACATGTACGGGCATGGTCATCCAGTGAGCCGCCGCTGGCAATTTCAGAATTGCGCGATTTTCGAACGCTCTGTTCTCGCTGGGATCCGTGACGGGAGAAGAATTCCGTCGCGCGTTCCCGGCCCTGTCACCGCCCGGCCTTCCAGTCGGCGCTTATTACAATTCTCATGTGCCATTGTTCATGACGACATACTTGCGACAACAATCCGCACTTTCCTGGAACAATATCGACCGGAACACGCCGAGACTTGGAAGATTTGTCTTTCCGAATCCGGCCGCCGGTTTACGTGCTAGATTATGAACGTTACGCATCGTCCGCGCGCGAGAGAAAAGGCATCTCTGCATGAGCCGTTTTCCGGAACGACACATCATCATCGTCGGCGGCGGCGCATCCGGCGTGCTTCTGGCTTATCAGCTGCTGCAACGCCCGGAATCCGATGTCCGCGTCACCCTGATCGAGAAGCGTTCGGAGGTCGGCCGCGGGCTGGCCTATCACACCGGGAATGCCGATCATTTGCTCAACGTGCGCGCCGCCAATATGAGCGCGTTGCCGGATGATCCCGACCATTTCTGGCGCTGGCTATCGACCCATGAGCATGGCCTTCAGCTCTGTCCCGATCCGTTCTGCTTCGTGCCCCGCCGCCTCTATGGCGACTACGTCGCCAGCCTGATCGCGCCGTTCCTCGCGGCCGAGGGCGGTTCGCAGCGGCTCGCCATCATCCAGGGCGAATGCGTGGCCGTCAGCGAAGGCCGAGACGGCGTCACCGTCAGCCTCGGCGACGGCACGCGCCAGCTTGGCGACATCGCGGTGTTCGCCACCGGCCATGACGCCGCGATCCCGCGCTCGGCTTGGCATGCCGATCCCTGGATCAATCCGTCCGTTCCCGGCTTCAGTCGCGACTCGGCGGTGCTCATTCTCGGTGCCGGCCTGACGATGGCGGACTACGTGCTGTCGCTGTTGCGCGAGGGCCATCGCGGTCCGATCCTCGCGATTTCGCGCCGCGGCCTGATGGCGAGGGGACATCGGCGCATCAGCCCCTGCAGGATCAGCGAGGACGAGGTTCCGTTCGGTGCGCGCGGCAGCGTTCTGCTGCGCTGGTTCCGGGAGCGGATCAAAGCACACATCGCCGAGGGCGGCGACTGGCGCGCCGTCATCGATGCGGTGAGGCCGTTCAGCCACCGGCTGTGGCAGGACCTGCCGCCGGCGTCCAAGCGCAGCTTCCTGGAGCATGCGCGGGCGTGGTGGGACGTGCATCGCCACCGCATGGCGCCCGAGGTCGAGGAGCGGATCGCACGCGCGATCGCGGACGGCCAGCTCCGCATCGCTGCGGCCAAGCTCGTCAAGATCGACGGCGGCACACAAGGGGCTCGCGCGCATTATCGCCGGCGCGGCCGCAGCGAGATCGAGACGCTCGAGGTCGGCGCCGTCATCGACTGCACGGGCATCGTCAGAGATCCCCGCGCCACTGCCAATCCCGCAGTCCGCAGCCTGTTCGACCAGGGGCTGGCGCGCTGCGATCCCTTGCGGATCGGCATCGAGGTCACGGCCGATTGTGCCATCGTCGGCGCCGATGGCACGCCCTCGCAGCGGCTGTTCGCGATCGGCCCGCTGACGCGCGCCGCCTTCTGGGAGATCATCGCGATCCCCGACATCCGCAGCCAATGTGCCGATCTGGCGGGCCGGCTGTTGCAGGCCCGCCAGATCACCGTGCCCAAGGTCGATGCGCCGGCGCTGGCCGCAGCCAGGGATCACCAGGTGGCGATGTAGGTGCCCTTGAAGCGGGTGTCGAGGAATGCCTTGACCGGCTCGGAGTGGTAGGCCTCGATCAGCTGCTTGACCCAGGGCTTGTCCTTGTCCTCTTCGCGCACCGCGAGGATGTTGACCCAGGGCCCTTCCGCATTCTCGCGCGCGATCGCGTCCTTGGCGGGATTGAGCCCGGCCTGGACGGCGTAGTTGTTATTGATCGAGACGAGGTCGACGTCGGCCAGCGCGCGCGGCAGCTGCGCGGCGTCGAGCTCGACGAATTTCAGCTTCTTGGGATTGTCGGTGATGTCCGCCACCGTCGCGGCGACGTTGCTCGGATCCTTCAGCTTGATCACGCCATGCAGCGCCAAGATCATCAGCCCGCGCGCGCCGTTCGACGGATCATTTGCGATCGCGACCTTGGCCCCCTCGGGAATCTCGGCGAGCGTCTTGTACTTCTGCGAGTAGACGCCCTGCGGCGAGGCGATGGTGGTGGCGACCTTGACGATCTTCCAGCCGGTCTTGGAGATCTGGTTCTTCAGATAGGGCTCGTGCTGGAACGAGTTCGCCTCGAGATCCTTCAACGCCAGCGCCTGGTTCGGAATCACGTAGTCGGTGAACTCGACGACCTTGATGTCGAGTCCGCGCTCGGCGGCGACCTTCTTCACGACATCGATGATCTCGGCATGCGGGCCGGCGGTGACACCGACGCGGATGGTTTCGGCCTGCGCGGGAAGCGCGACGGACAGCAAGGCGGCCAAGGCGATAACGGAACGTAACATTCAAGTCTCCAACCAAACAAAAGAGTTCCGCTGGTGACTAGCCCTGGTGCCGCGGGGGATCAATCGCAGCTGCGAACAAAACAATGGACGCGCTTCCGACATCAATGTTTGTGTACGAATGTTCTTTATTCGGCTCCTTGCCGATCGATTTGTTCTCTCCCCGCGTAGATGGGGTAACGGGCCGACCACCCGAGCGTCTCGCTCGCTACGGCGCGATTTATAAGCGCGCTCGCGAGACGCT